>JAHHGS010000114.1 GCA_019359715.1 Aphanocapsa sp. GSE-SYN-MK-11-07L
CACCATTTGCTGGAGCGATTTATTTGCAACTTAGACCTAGAACCAAGTCAAATTAAATCCCATCCCAACTACTCAACCCTTTGCAACTACGCTACGATTGCCGCCTAAAACTGTCCGGAGTATTGATTCAAGATGATGTCTAAAATCACGTAAATACCCTCAGCATGGGCAGTTTGCACCAGAGTTTTCAGGTCATCCGCCGTGCCAAAGCGAGGATTCACGGCCAGAAAATCCTGAATGCCGTACCCATGATAGGTTTCTTGGAAGGCTACCTGCTTAAAAATTGGGCTAATCCAAATCGCCGTCACGCCCAGTCGCTTTAAGTAGCCAATCTTACTGGTCAGCCCGTTCAACGTGCCACCCACGTACTTGCCGCCCGCTTCTCGCCAGCGAGCCGCAGCAGCCTCGGTTTTAACCGCGTTACCGCGATCGCCAGCCGCAAACAGCGGCCTAGTGCCAGTTGTGACCCAATTGCCCTGGTTGTCCCGATAGCCTTGCTCTTGCCCATCCGAAAACCGATCCAGCATCAAAAAGTAAAACACCTGATCTTCCCAGGCGATCGGCGACTTGAAGTATCCGTCGCTAGACCGGAAGGATTCTAGATTCAGGTTAGCTAATTGTTTTTCCACATTGATTCATCCCAAGTGTTAAGTCTGATCGGCTTCGAACTTTATATCGATTTAGCAATATTTCCGAGCTTGATTGACATAAGATAGCCGTACACGATCAACCATGACTGGTTAGCCCCACAAGTTTTTAGGATGCAAAATTTTTTGAATCGTCAACATCATCTAGACAGAGAGAGGTGGACATGGATGGCAGTTTAATCCTATCCAATATCCTGAATCCACCCATCCTATTTTTCTTTTTGGGAATGGCTGCTGTTCTGGTCAAGTCTGATCTAGAGGTGCCGCCCCCGGTGCCAAAGATCCTCTCGCTGTACCTGCTGTTTGCGATCGGGTTTAAGGGCGGGGTTGAACTGGTCAAAAGCGGGGTGACTCAGGAAGTTCTGCTGACGATGTTAGCCGCCATCTCAATGGCCTGTTTTGTGCCGGTGTATACATTTTTTATCCTCAAATTAAAATTGGATAACTATGATGCAGCGGCGATCGCCGCCACTTACGGCTCAATTAGTGCGGTTACATTCATCACGGCTAGTGCCTTTTTGACCGGACTGGGGATTCATTTTGATGGTTACATGGTAGCCGCCCTCGCCCTGATGGAATCACCAGCGATTATTGTCGGTTTGATCTTGGTCAATCTGTTCAACACCAATGAGAAGCGGGAATTTGCTTGGTCTGAAGTGCTACGAGACGCCTTCTTGAACAGTTCAGTCTTTCTGCTCGTCGGCAGCTTGCTCATTGGCGTTTTGACTGGGGAGCATGGCTGGCAAGTGTTGGAACCCTTCGCGCAAGGGTTGTTCTATGGTATCCTCACCTTCTTTTTGCTAGATATGGGGCTTGTCGCTGCCCGAAGAATTAAAGACTTGCAAAAAACGGGGGTTTTCTTAATCCTATTTGCCATCCTGATTCCTATTCTCAATGCCGGGATTGGATTGTTAATTGCTAAATTTGTAATAAGGATGTCGGAAGGAAACGCACTTTTGTTTGCAGTCCTGTGCGCCAGTGCTTCTTACATCGCTGTTCCTGCTGCCATGCGGCTGACGGTGCCCGAAGCCAACCCCAGTTTGTATATTTCAACAGCGTTGGCAGTCACCTTCCCGTTCAATATTACAGTAGGAATTCCGCTCTACCTGTATGGAATTGAGCTGTTATGGAGATAACAAGGATGCACACGGTAAAAAGAATCGAAATCATTGCCAATTCCTTTGAGCTAGGCAAGATTTTAGAGAGTTTAGACAAGGCGGGTGTTCATAGCCATGCGGTTGTTCGCAATGTGGCTGGCAAAGGCTTGCGGGAAAGAGGCGAAGACCTAGACATGACGATGCTAGACAACGTCTACATTATTGCTTTCTGTATGCCAGAGCTGATTGAGCCAGTCATAGAAAATATTAGACCCTTGCTGAATAAGTTTGGCGGCACCTGTTACGTCACAGATGCAATGGAGATTAGCTCCGTCAAATGTGTTGCGTCGCTATGAGAAAGGCATGAATTTTAGGAAAGGACTGATGCGCCGCAGCTTCCTAAAGCTAGGCGTTGCTGGCTTGCTGGTTGGGCGCACCCCACTCGCCCAGGCGGCTGAGTTGTCCAATCCCTCTGATCCAGAGGCAGCTCTCCAAAAACTAATGGCGGGGAATCAGCGGTTTAGTCAGCACCAGCCCCTGTACCCCGATCAGTCTCAAGCTCGCTTGCAGGAGGTTGCTCAAGCCCAACATCCCTTTGCGACCATTCTGAGCTGTGCCGATTCGCGCGCACCGGCTGAGATTATTTTTGATCAGGGAATTGGAGACATCTTTGATGTCCGAGTGGCTGGCAATATTGCCATTCCTGAGACGATCGGCAGCATTGAGTATGCCGTTGTGCTGCTGGGGACTCCGGTGCTGATGGTGCTGGGTCACGAGCGATGTGGGGCTGTCACCGCAGCCGTTAAACATGAGGCACTACCGGGTGACATTGGTACGTTTGTGGAGGCAATTTTGCCCGCTGTTGATCGCGTCAAGTGGCCCTTCGGCGACACCGTGAATCAAGTAGTGACAGCCAATGTGCGCTACCAAATTGAAAAATTGCGGCGATCGCCCCTGCTCGCCGAGCGGCTGCAATCTGGGCAATTAAAGATCGTGGGTGGCCGCTATGACTTAGATACAGGCAAAGTCAAGATTATTGCCTGAACCATCTCTGAAGCTTGGGTGCAAGCATAAAGCGCTGTGAAGCTGAACGGCTGCAAGAGCGGCTGAGATAATATAAGGTACTCGCGCTGATTGGAGATCGGGCAATGACGGTTGCAGCTCAAAAAATGACCTTTGCAGAGTTCCTCAGCTATGACGATGGCACGGATGCTGTGTATGAGCTGGAGAATGGAGAACTGATTGCGATGCCAGCAGAAAGCGACTTGAACCAGAGAATTGCCTCGTATCTGTTTGCTGTGTTGCTGCAATTAGGAGTACCTAGCTATCGTCTCAGGATTGGCATCGAAGTTGCAGTTAGTGCAAAGCGTCTATCTGTCCGTGTACCTGATTTGACAGTGCTGTCTGAAGAGGGGGCAACTGCCCTAGCAGGAGCAAGTCGATCGCTGGTTTCATTAGAGATGCCGCCGCCCTGGCTGGTTGTAGAAGTAGTTAGCCCTAACCAAGAAAAGCGAGACTATCGCTACAAGCGGTCTGAGTATGCGGCGCGGGGGATAATGGAATATTGGATTGTTGACCCAATCCAGGCGCGGGTGACGGTGCTCGAATGGGTCGAGGGCCTCTATGAAGAACAGGTCTACACGGGGGATAAACAAATGATCTCGCCGCTGTTGGGTCGTTTAGAGCTGACGGCTGCCCAGGTTTTGCAAGGAGGCGAAAACGCTTAAACTAGCGGCTTCTGCCTAGACGCCTGCCACGGTTGTTTGGATAAGAGACTGGCGATCGCACTTTATAATCACTTTGAAGCATCGTTTTGAGCGTCAGTCCAGAAATGTCTGTTGTTGTAAGTGATTATTTCTATTTATGAATCCCATGAATCTCGTTCTTCAGATCGGCATTCTGGGAATTTTAATCCTGATTAACGCCTTTTTCGCTGCGGCAGAAATTGCCTTGGTTTCCGTCAGCGATGCCCGCATCAAGTCTTTGGTCGACCAGGGGAATCGCCGGGCCCGCCTGATTGAGCGCACCACTCAAGACAGCACTCGTTTCCTGGCCACAATCCAAATTGGCATTACCCTGGCTGGATTTTTTACGTCTGCGACAGCGGCAGCCGAACTTTCTACCCCAGCGATCGCCCTCCTATCCCCTCTACTGGGTTCCCTTAGCCGCCCGGTGGGGCTAATTTTGGTCACGGTCGTGATTGCGATGATTTCCTTGATTTTTGGGGAACTGGTTCCGAAGCGCTTGGCCTTGCGAAACGCCGAAGCGGTTGCTCTATTTTCAATTCAACCGATTTGCTGGCTGGGTCGGTTTACTTCACCGCTGGTCAAATTTCTGAGTGCCAGCACGAACTTAATTTTGCGCTTGACAGGTAATCCCCCAAACGAAGAAGAAGGTAGGGTAAGCGTCGAAGAAATTAAGGCGATGGTCGATGCGGCTAGGGTCGGCGGCGCAGTCGGAGAGCAGCAGCAGCGAATTATCTACGGAGCCGTCGAACTGGCAAATATTACCGTCCGCGCGATTATGGTGCCGAGGGTGCAGATTGAGTATCTCAAGACAACCACCTCCATTCACGAAGCGTTTGAGATTGTGGCTCAGAATGCCCATACCCGCCTGCCGGTCTGCGAAGACGACATTGACAGTATTGCGGGTATTCTGCACGTCAAAGATTTAATTCAACCGATGAGCAATCTACAAGACCCAGCCTTGGACTTATTAGAGCTGATCCGACCCGTCCGCTATGTGCCGGAGACCAAGACCGTGTCTGAACTGCTGCGAGAAATGCAGCGCGATCGCCTGCATATTGTAATTGTCCGCGATGAGTTTGGCGGTACGGCTGGGCTTGTCACCCTAGAAGACGTGCTAGAAGAAATTGTCGGTGAAATTCGAGATGAATATGATGCTGAAGAAGAAAAAGAGTTTCGCCGCCTGGATGAGCACAGCGGCATTTTTAAAATTCGGGCCAGCATTGCGACGGTTAACAATGAGCTAGATGTTCATCTGCCCCGCGATGAAGCAGCCACTTTAGCAGGTTTGTTTTTAGAAGAACTCCAGCGTAGCCCCGAACCGGGAGATTTAATCGAGGTTGAACAAATTCAACTGCTAGTCCTAGAAGACGGGCAGCGGGTGCAAGTCACCCGGATTGAAATCGAAGAAATTGACTAGTGCAGAACGGCGAAAATAACCATCTAGTCAGAAATCAACAAAAGCAGGTGCTGCTGGTGTTTTTCCTTCTGCCTTCTGCCTTACCACTTCTGCCATCTTGTACTAGTGCCCTGTCAACCTTGAATTTATGAGTTCTGATGTGTGAATCGCCAACATGGTTGTCAATGGAGCAATGGTAATCTACTCCAAATTCAATTTGGCGATTCACACACTGAGATTGATATCGGATTGAGTTTGCATCCTTTGGAGCCAAGTCTCGAAAAATAAATCCAGCACGGTTTCTCTCACGGTTTGATTAAACTCAGCCGGAAACCATTTTTCAATCTTGATCACGTGCTGACCGAAGCGGGTTTGAATTGGACTAACGATCGCACCTTCCTGCGCTTGGGCGATCGCTTGGACAATTTCTGGCATCAGTTCCGCCAGAAAATGAATTCCCATAAATCCGCCGCTTTCTTTAGACTGCTTACCCTTCGAGTGTTCAACTGCCAGCGCACAGAAAGAAGCCTTTTCCTCGCGCAGTAAGTGAACGATTTTGAGCGCTTCGCTTAAATCAGTGACGAGAATTTGCGATAGTGCTATCCGCCTGTAGTTGTCACGATTACTGATGTAGTGATCGTCAACCACATCCCCAAACAAATGCACTTTTAATTTCTGGGTGAGTAATTCAATCTTGATCCCTTGAGACCATTCTTCGGCACTGATCCGCTGTTGGGTGAGCCATCTCAAGGTTTCCGCAGCCCCTGTCAGCTTATGCTCCAAGCGAAAGGCATCGCCCGCCGCCTGCCACTCTTCGTCTGAAGCAGTAACATCAAATTTCTCACAGGCTGCCAAAATCAAGGCATCTCGTTCAGCTAAACCTGCAATGTGAGCAATTTTGTGAGCATGACGCAGGTAAATCAGAATATCTTCGTCAGTTGCGACAGGAATTTCTGGCAGCACAGCGGGTTGCTCAGGCTGTGATTCAATCCTTTCCAATGTTTCTGTCATAACTTAGCTCTCCAAATTATTTCAGGATGGTGAATAACGTTAGGTTCGGTAAATTAGCTTTTCCAGGGGAATGTCTTCCGGTTTGAGGCGATCGCGATGCAAATCACCGTAAATTTTCAGGTATTCCAGTTCGGCCGGGGTGAGCTTACCTGGTTGAACGCCTGCGATCGCGGCATCAATTTCGGCTCGTTGCTGGAGTCCCATCAAGCAAACATCAACGCAGTTCTGGGATAACGAATAGCGATAGAGGTCTGGAACTGTCGGCTGCCAACACTTTCCTGGCAGTCCCTTTGGAGGATTCCAGAGCACCCCCGTGTGAGAGCCAGCAGACTTAAAGGTGACGATGCCTGGTCGATTTGGGTCTTCGGCATTTAGATGTTGGAAGACTTCGGTTTGAGCCGTGCGATGGGCTGCGTTATGCCTCACCATGACTACGTCTAGGAGAGAACTGTTGAGCCAGTCATGGGCCAGATTTAAGTCATGAAAAGAGGCTCCTACGTAGCGCACCGCACCCATTTTCTTTAAGCGCTCTGAGGTACCAGCAATTCGCTCTATCATTCGTTGATAGACCGAATTTGCACCTCTCAAATCAGGAGAAAGCTGCAAGCATTGATTCAGTGCAGAACCATCGTTAGATCCAATCCAACCCCAAAACAACACATCAATGTAATCGATGCCAAGATCATGAAATTGGTCGAATAGAGCCGAGGCAGCGACTTCTGGACTCTTAATATAAGTCACTGTTGCCAGAACAACTTGCTCACGAACTGATGAACCACGCCCACATAGATGACGCAGCCCCCCCGCCATTTTTTGGTAGAGAAAGTGGTGCAAATCGCTGGAGTAAAAGAAGAAGTTAATTCCCTGGTCAAAGGCGTAGAGCGTATCCTGGCTGGAAATGCCACCGCCACCGCCCAATCCCAAACAACTGACTGTTAAATCTGTCCGACCCAGTTTGCGATAAAACGATAAATCTGATTCAGGAAAGGTGGGACGATTAATTCTAAGGTCTTCTACGACTGCAACGGGTTGAGGTGCTAGATCTGCGATTCTCATGAGTCAAATGGGGTGTAAATATCCTCTGACTTGGCATTCAAATAGGGGTACAGCAAGTCAATTCCGAGTAGAGAGAACTGCTGGCGAATTGCCACCATTCGTGCTTCGGGAGAGTGATCGCCTTTTCGTCCAGCTTCCAGCAAGCCGTTGGTAACAATCTGGCAGCGATTCATGCCAAAGCTTTCTTGAGCCGCAAACTTCTGGTCAGGTTCTTCTGCCAGGGCTAATCCGGGGGCGAGTCGCTTGGTGAACAGAGGTATTTCTGGCTGAAACTGTGCCTGGCTCTCCGTATAAACAATTTGCACAACCTGCCGCACAGTTTCGTAGTCGCTCTTGTCGAAGTAGAGAACGCCAGAGTCGTAGCGATCGTAGTCCGAGGGGTTGTATAACACCTTGAATGTAAAGGGAGAAAGGGTTTCATTCAATTTCTCCGTCAGTCCTGCCATGACTGATACTGCTCCTTCAGCCGTTAAGTTGAAATAGATGCGGACAAGATCAGAGTGATCCGCATTGCGAGGGCCGGTTCCAGCATTGCTGACTGCCTGGTAGAAACCGTTTTGGACTAAATTGCGAGGCATCCGAATGCTAACCAAATCGCCGATCTCAACAGATTGATCGGGCAATTCTAGGTGGTGATCGCGATCGATATGCAGGGTCAGTCCCTCCTTCGTGACGGCCAGAGCGCCATCAGTTTCCTCTCGCACGACGCACCAACCTGAATTGAAATACCCCTTTCCTTGGTTGCTCTCATGCAAACGAGCCGAAAATTCTAGATCGACCCCCATCACTGTATTGTTCGCTAAGTCTCGATTAAGATTTTCAGCATCGATCTCTAAAGTTGATCGCATAGAGCCGTTGTAATAAATGCCGTAGAGAAAACTGCGAACTTGCAGGCTCAAATACTTGTTCTGCAAGTCTAAAGGCACCTGCCGAAACCGTTCCACTACTTCAGGAGGAAGTTCCAGCGGTTTGAAATCTGGATGGCTGACACAAAAATTGGACTGAATCTGAACCTGTTTGACAATATCTTCCAGGGTCTCCAGTAAGCTCTCAGCCGGATAAACTGGCAACTGATTTTGCAGCGAATTCAGTAATTGCATAGAATTCATTAATTGGATAAAAGTTAAGTAATCGCTAAAAAACTTAAGCAGCAAGGCTGAGGTTGAGCAACTCGGCTTCTGACATGCCAAAAATGCTGACTACAGATTGCTCTGGGCGGCACAACAGTGATTTAGCAACCTGAAGCATACAAATCCCTGTGTTGCCCAAGATTTTTTGGTAATCCAGTCTACCCCGCACTTGAGTCAACAGTGCCAAACCGGTGAACTGCACCAATCGTTCTAAAAAGTCGTGACGCTGTTCTAAAATTTCTGGAAAGTGGCTGAGATAGGTTTGAGTCAGCGTTGTAATGGAAGGCTGCAACAGTTCCAGCGGCGTCCGAGCGAGCCGTAGAGATTCCTCTAAATTAATTGAAGAATCTACCACCATGCTGCCCAGCCAGATTAGCAGGTAATTCGATATCAGTGAGGCTAAGTCACAAATCGGATCACCCCAACCACAGCGCTCCCAATCAATCAGCCGAATCATGCTTTGATTCGGGCCAGTTGAATCGAAGTGTGTCCACTGCTTGTGAAGCAAAATATTATTGAATTTTAGGTCGTTATGCACGATACAGCAGGGCTGCCAATGGGCGCTCAACTTGACGATCGCCGCTTCCAAACTGTCGTAACGCTGATAAAGTGCAAAGAACTTGATATGGTCTGGAGCCGCCAGCCCAAAGATTTCTGGTGCAATTCGTTCCATTGGCTGGGCTGGATTGCCGAATACCACGTGATGCTTGTCTTCGGGTGGCTGAGAAATAAACTCATGACACGCCTGATGATTTAGCGTTTCGCGATGCAGCGTCGCTAGAATTTTGCCAGTCGATGCAACAATGATGCTTGGAGATAGGTGCTCTTGGCGCGCGTAAAAAACTTCCAGATCTTCATAGTCCAGCAGATAGTCGTAGATCATGATCGAATCTGCTTGATTAAAGTGAACGACTTCTGAAACGGATTCAGCCAGTGCCCCTAATTCTGAAAATTTTCGCAGCAGTTGATGAAACTGCCATTCGTTAAAAAACTCATTCGCCGTTTGCCCATTTTGTCCCCGCCGTTCCTGCTTAACTAAAAGCTTTCGGCGATCGGGCAAACTGACTAACAAATTAAAGTTTTTCAGGTGCTTCGGCTCAATTTCGAGATCTTCGAGATCTGCCTGGCTACACAACCCCGAATCTAACAAATACTGAGGAACATTTTGAGAACTCAATGAGAATGTCATCGGTATGTTTTTCCCTGGATATTACTTTTTTTTGAGTGTTATCTAAATGCTCTATATAGCAAATTGCCAAGATAGTAAAGAATCAGAATCGCAAATATCAGGTATGTAATCCAGGCCAAAATGACGACTGGGCGATCGAATCGCAGCATATTAGTGGGCCAAGAGCCAACTCTTTCAACCACATATTGTGACACACTAAGCGATGTCCAGGCAATTCCAGGCAGATAATCACCCACACTCAAGTTTGCAATCCCTAAGATCAAGTAAAGAATCGCCGATATATCAGGCACATTAGGGTTTGTGTTCATGATTTCTTCCAATGGAATTTGGATTGGATATGGGCAAGAGTTTTAAATAGCAATCAAGAGGGAGATATTAGTGCAGCGAGAAATCCAAATTATCTAATCTCTGACAGTAAGTCTCAATCAGACTTAACCTTAGCTTTGAGAACGCTTGAGAAGTCAGGTAGGCAGCAGATAAGAAGCATATGAAACGGATAGAACGGTGGCGGTGAGTCAGTTACTAATCCGATACTGATCCGATCAATTTGCTTGCAAATCTGCTGCCAGCCGAGAATTTTAAGACTTCTCAAACATGCTATCGAATCAAGCCCTAAAAGAAGGTCTTCACAAATCGGGTCACAGCATATGATGCAGCAGCGCCGGTAGTAAAGACAACAACAGTTGCAACTACAGTGCAAATGGCCGTTGATACGCCGCCCTTGTTGATGCGAAACTCCTCGTCGGTTAGCTCGTTCAGATAGCTTTCTTGTTCTGAGATTAAGTCAAATCCTGCTTGCAGGTCTTTGATGCAAATTGCAGCCATCGGATAACTCCTTAGATTTGTAATGTGTGCAGTTAATTCAGGAACAATTCTACGGACGGGTTGCAACCACGCCACTCACAACCGCACCACTAGCCATTGCTGAGACCACGTATCCAGTCGAGACTTTAACGCCTCAGATCACAACAAAGGATAGTGGGGTGAATCCACCATTGATGCTATCGAGTTCGTTGTCCTCATAACGGTTTTCTCGATTATTCATTGATCAATTTTACAGGCATCCAAAACCCTATGTAGCAAAAGGCGGTTGGGTTTTTCTAATGTATCGGATGGAGGTCGCACCCATTGGGAATCTCCTTTTAAGGTTAGAACAGTTCTACTTCATACGGGTCGCGACTACGGCTCACGTGTTGCAACCACGCCACTCACAACAGCGCCAGTAACCAATGCTGAAACCACGTATCTAGAACCAACTAAAATACTCCAAACACAGATCGAGGTCGATCCACCCTTGATGCTATCTAGTTCACTATTACCCAGTTCATCTAGAAAGCCTTCTGAATCCATCAGTAAATCAGAGCCGGCTGAACGCAAATCTAAAACTTGAATACCTGCCATTAGAAATCTCCCTTCAAGGAATGTTGTTCAATCTCAGAATCAAAACTTTTCAGGTGGTATGACTCTGACCTTAATCAGCTTCCTGAATCCGATTGAGTAAGTCAATCAGTTCAAAAAGATATTACTGACCTAACTAAGTTGCTTATGTCTCTAGGATTTTGTACCGGAACTTAACAGGTGAACTAGATTAACAGTTACGTGGCTATTCTACTTGCACAAAACAACCTTTCCATCAAAAATATCGTAAGTTTCAGTCAACTCATCAAGACAACTATAGCGATCCTAAACGAGTTATCAAAGGCGCACCGACTGTGTGCCTCTCATAACTCATCCTAATCTCACAATTGAGTTGGGACTCCTATCCTAATTTTAGAAGGAGGTAAGCTTAACCTAGAGGTATTGTGACTTACCAAGTAGCACAAAAGTTGCCCCTATCACTGTGCTCCAGGTTGTCTACGCAAATGCGTCGAAACACCTACACCTAGACCAGCTGCAGGAGCAATTGCACTAGCTGCACTATTTGCTACGCCGACTGCGGATATAAATAATAGCCAAAACAAACCACCAACTACGGATTCTAATCATGCCCTACTTATGAACGCTATAGCACCAACTAAAATACTCCAAATACAGATCGAGGTCGATCCACCCTTGATGCTATCTAGTTCACTATTGCCCAGTTCATTTAGAAAGCCTTCTGAATCCATCAGCAAATCAGAACCGGCTGAACGCAAATCTAAAACTTGAATACTTGCCATTAGAAATCTCCTTTCAAGGAATGTTGTTCAATATCAGAATCAAATCCTTTTAAGCGGTATGATTCTGACCTTAACCAGCTTCCTGAATCCGATTGAGTAAGTCAATCAGTTCAAAAATATATTACTGACCCAACTAAGCTGTTTATGTCTCTAGGAGTTTGTACCGGAACTTAACAGGTGAACTAGATTAACAGTTACGTGGCTACTCTACTTGCACAAAACAACCTTTCCACCAAAAATATCGTAAGTTTCAGTCAACTCATCAAGACAACTATAGCGATCCTAAATGAGTTATGAGAGGCACACAGTCGGTGCGCCTCTCATAACTCATCCTAATCTCACAATTGAGTTGGGACTCCTATCCTAATTTTAGAAGGAGGTAAGCTTAACCTAGAGGTATTGATGACTTACCAAGTAGCACAAAAGTTGCCCCTATCACTGTGCTCCAGTTTATTTACCGAGCCTTGTTGAGATAACTGTTGACACCTACACCTAGACCAGATAGACCAGCTGCAGGACCAATTCCAGCAGCAACTGCACGAGGTACACTATGTGCTGCGGCGATTGCAAATAATAGCCAAAACAAACCACCAACTACGGATTCTAATTCCGTATCTGACAATTCTTCATATTCCACCATTGGTTGAAGATTGTCTATTGTGATAGCTGCCATAACTTTCTCCTTCAATGTTGTTCAAAAATTTAGGGTTTTTGGAAATTTCTATTTCCATAATCAACCTTAAGTCTATTGATTCTTCCCTGACAATACTCAACGGAACTTTATTTGGTACATAAATAAAGCACTTATGTCCCTTTATAAATTACAAAAGCAGCAATTCTCATTTTGAAATAAATAGGATACTAACCCCCATTTTGAAATTCAAAATATAGTACAAAACAATTAGTTTTCAGGAATAGGGGAACGCTAAAAAAACAAAGTGGAAAAAATAGCTGCTCACTTTAAGCCCCTATCACTGGTTTATCTACCTGCTCCATCTGTAATTATTGGCGACACGTAACTACTCAGGTTGAACAGCAGGGAAGATCGGGTTTCCAACAAACACCTGTCTGAGGGCATCAAGCACAGGGATGCCTTGTTTTCTGAGCGTGGAAATGTAGCCCCGAATCCGAAAGAACATTTGAGCCCCTTCTAGGGAACGAAAGCCGCCAGAGATCTTCTGCTCAAAATCCTTGCCTAGTCTTTGGTCTAGAAATATATAAGTTTTGTCAGCAGTAATTTCTGCGCTTTGTGCTTCAAAAGACATAAGTGCTTAATTTATGCCTTTATAACGAGGAAACGAATGCTTTATTGGATTTATTACTCGCATTTTCTTGTGTATGAAATCTACCTGAATTATGTCTTTTGAATTGATACTCCTGGAGGTAGACAGCATGGCAGTTTTGACTTGAATGCCACCAGTCAATGTGGCGTATTAAACAACTCTTAATACTTGCTTAACCCCTAGGTTGAACAGACCATAGTAGTCTTTATAGGTGTTTATACGGAAATACTAAGCGCCAGCATAAGATACCGCTAGCGCATGGTACTTTACGCTTCCTCTATAGAAGGTCGTTTATTGGCTTTTATAGAGCTGATTCAATCCTGTTTCTCTGTTTTCGTCACACAAGCACTTCGACTTTTAATGCATCGATTGAGAGTCACCTGACTCTTCTGCTGGTTTTGAGTTTGAACTCATTCTAGGAATTAGATTTATTAATCTGTCAGGTACGAAAAGTAGCTGCTTTGGATCTGGCTTTATCCTCAGCAATTTGGTTGATTAACTTAGTTAGACTCGAAAGCCGCCTGTAGTTTAGGGGGGGTACTCCTTTGGAAAATCAGGGACATTGCCTGACATCATTTCAGCGCAAACTTTTACTCAAAAGCCTGCAAGCCGACTTACGTCCTGAGTATCGTCGTCGCATAGAAATTATGTTAATGGCAGACCAAGGGCAGTCGCAGTCGCAAATTTGTGCGGCGCTAAATTGCTCTCAAGAAACTTCACGTTACTGGATTTACATGGCAGAGGTTGGTCAGGCGCATCAGTGGAGCGATCGCCCGATGGGTCGCCCGAAAGCGGTGAATGACGACTATCTAAACCGGTTGAGAGAGCTGGTGAGCCAGAGTCCACGCGAATACGGCTACTCCTTCCGGCTATGGACGGCGCGATGGCTGAGTCGGCATTTGGCTCAAGAAACGGGAATTGAGGTCAGCGATCGCCACATTAATCGGTTGCTTAAAGATATGGGACTCTCAACTCGACAAAAGAACAACTCAGTTACAGAAGCCGTGAATTCGCCAGAGTGTAATGACTCTAACATCGCCATTCATGATCTTGGATCATCTTCATCCTCAAATCTGCTTTGGCCACTCAACTTAATTCAGACCAGCCATTAATCAGCATTCAAATTGCCAAAGGCGATTCGCTGAGTTCTGTCCCTCAGTTTTTAGGGAGATATGATTCAACATTCATCTGCACCGTTGGAGCAAGAGCGGTTGGCTCAACTGCTTGCCTACACTTTAGGTCAGGCACTTTCTGAATTGGAAGTAGCCAATTGCTTGACGAAAATTGAAATCTTGGAGCCAACCGCAGGCAAAAAATTCTGGCAAGCTGCCGATTCTGCCCCCGGAATTCAGATTGTTCTGGCAGGCAAAGTCCGACTGTTAGATAGTGCCAATCATGTTGTCTTATCGCTGGAAACTGGCGAGTCATTTGGCGAATCAACGCTATTTTTGGAGGAAAAATTCCAATACTACAATGCCAGAGCATCAGTTAAGCTGCGGCTTTGCTATCTTCCGGGCGGCTATTTGCGATCGCTGATGCGCCAGTACCCTAACATCACAACTCACCTTCGCAATCGAGCAGTCCAGCATAATAATTTGCTGTCGAGCCTGCTGGAAGCGAATGCTGCTCAACCCAGTCGTGAGCATAGTATCCCGGCAGCAGATTGTGTTTACGGAATCGAGCCACTCTCCCAAAACAGACCCGATGCAACTTCCCAAGCCCCGACCCAAGAGCGGAGGCAGAAAAGAATCAGTAAAGCCTACTTCCCCAGTCCTACCGTAGCGGTGGGGCAGTGGTGGCAGCGGGTGACACGGCGCTATTCCTTCTTCGAGCAGCAGAGTGCGGCCGACTGTGGTGCCGCCTCTTTAGTGATGGTGGGACGCTATTGGGGCAAGCGGTTTAACCTAAATCGCCTGCGAGATATTGCCAACGTCGATCGCAACGGAGCATCTCTGCGCGGGCTTGCTGCTGCCGCCGAAAGCATTGGCTTCTCGACCCGACCCGTAAAAGCTAGTTTAAATAAACTGGCGCAGCAGCAGCTTCCCGCAATCGTGCATTGGGAGGGCAAACACTACATTGTTGTTTACGAAGTGACCCGCGATCGGGTGATCGTGGGTGATCCTGCGATTGGTCAACTCACCCTCACCCATGCTTCCTTCAAATCCGGTTGGACGGGTTATGCCTTAATCCTCCAGCCAACGGTTTTGTTGAGAGACAGTGAGGAATCGAGCCAACCCTTTTGGCAGTTTTTTGAACTGGTGAAACCCCATAGGTTAGTTTTGCTGGAGATATTCATCGCCTCGGTGCTGATTCAAATTTTCGGACTAGTGACACCTCTGTTTACCCAGTTGTTGCTAGACCGGGTTGTCGTCCAACGGAGTGACTTGACGTTAACAACAGTTGGGATTGGATTGCTAGTTTTTGGTTTGTTTCGAGTCGCCATGACCGGACTGCGACAATACCTGCTCGATCACACAGCCAACAAAGTTGATTTGGCATTGATCGTCGGCTTTATCGGTCATACTTTCCGGTTGCCGCTGCAATTTTTTGAGTCTCGCTATGTTGGCGATATCATTTCCCGCGTGCAGGAAAACCGGAAAATTCAGCGGTTCCTGACCGGAGAAGCCCTATCCATCCTGCTGGATCTGCTGACCGTCTTTGTCTATTTCGGTTTGATGTTTTGGTATAGCTGGAAGATGGCGCTGCTGACCCTGGTAATTGTGCCGCCCTTTGTGCTGCTAGCCTTGATGGCGACTCCCTTCTTACAGCGAGTTTCCCGTGAGATTTTTGGCGCATATAACGAAGAGACGGGCTATCTGATTCAATTCTTAACCGGCATTCGCACAGTCAAATCGATGGCAGTGGAGCAATCGGTGCGCTGGCATTGGGAAGAACTGTTTGGCAAATCGGTCAGAAAAATGTTTTCGGGACAGCTAATCGGCAACAACTTGCTGATTTTTAGCTCAGCGATCGAGACGATTATGACGACGATCTTGCTCTGGTTTGGAGCTTGGCAAGTGATTCAAGGCGAACTAACAATTGGGCAACTAGTAGCGTTCAATATGCTGTTGGGCAGCGTCATTCGTCCATTTCAGCGCCTGACTGTGCTCTGGAACGAGTTGCAAGAAGTGATCATTGCGATCGAGCGAATTAACGATGTGATCGATGCTGAGCCGGAAGAAGATTTGCAGAAGCAGTGTCGGCAAACCTTGCCGCCGATTCGCGGCCAGCTTCGGTTTGAGCAAGTCACCTTCCGCTATCACCCTGAAAGCGATACTAATACACTAGAAAACGTCAATTTTTCCATCCAACCTGGACAAATGGTGGCGCTGGTCGGGCGGAGTGGATCTGGGAAATCTACCCTATCAAAATTGATCTTGGGACTTTACCCGGCGACTGAAGGCAAGATTTTGATTGATGGCTACGACGTGTCTAGCCTCTCCCTGCGATCGCTGCGGCAACAAATTGGGGTGGTCGATCAAGATACGTTTATGTTTGGCGGCACGATTCGGGAAAACATCAGCCTCGGACATCCCGAAGTAGGTCTAGAAGCTGTGGTCGAAGCTGCCCAACTCGCAGGTGCACATTCGTTCATTAAAGCCTTGCCGATGAGCTATGAAACCCAGATCGGGGAAGGCGGCGGCATGCTTTCAGGCGGACAGCGCCAGCGTTTGGCGATCGCTCGGGCGCTGGTCGGAAATCCTCGTCTACTGATTTTAGATGAAGCCACCAGCCACTTAGACGCGGAATCTGAACGGATCATTCACACCAATTTCAGCCAAATTTTGCAAGACCGCACCACGCTGGTGATTGCCCACCGCCTTTCGACCGTGCGGAATGCTGACCTGATTTTGGTGCTTGATCGGGGAGTGTTAGTCGAGAGTGGCACCCACGACGAATTAATGCACAAGCGCGGTTCTTATTTCTATCTCAATCAGCAGCAGTTGACGATTACAGGCTAACGAGCCGTCTGACGTAAACTTTTGGAACTGACAAGGGACTATGCCAAATCCATCTAACACAAAAGAGCAGGTGAACCACAGCCATGATCAAAACGGCAGACAACCGCTAGCGGAGCCGTCCGATGGTTCGGATGAAGCGATCGAACTAAATCAGACAGAATCACCCCCGTCTGAGACTTTCGAGTGGTCTTTCGTCACCAAAGATCTCGTTGACACGCTGCCCAGAGTCTGGACACGCGGGCTGCTGTATTTCCTCGTCACTTTTGCCGCAGTTATTTTGCCCTGGGCAGCCCTCTCTAAAGTGGACGAAACCGGGAATGCCAGAGGAAGATTGGAGCCAAAAAACAGAACTCTCAAATTAGACGCACCTGTAGCCGGAACCGTGACTGCCGTCAGAGTCAAGGAAGGGAAAACCGTTAAAGCCGGACAGGTGCTTCTGGAACTAGAATCGGAGCTAGCTCGATCAGAACTCCAACAGGCGCAAGCTAAGCTAGAGGCGCAACTCGATCGCATCGCTCAATTTGAGAGCATTCGCCATCAGTTAGGAATCTCAATTCAGGCCCAACGGCTTCAGAGTCAGGCTCAACAATCTTCCCAACGCACCCAACTCAATCAAACCCAGCGACAGCTAAACGCGAGTAAAAAGGCATACGCGCTAGCAAAACATCGCTTGGTGAGTGAAAAGGTTGAAGTACAGCGTTATCAGAAGCTGTCGCAAAATGGCGTTGTTGCCGCCGTAAAACTAGCAGAGGTCAAACGCTTGCAGGATGAGAGCCAGCAGGCGTTCAACCAGGTTCAGGCGGACGTAGAACAGACAACGTTTGAAATCAAAAAACAGCAGAGTAACTATCAAGAAGTGAGTCAGACAGGAGAACTCTCAGTGCTGGAGATCGATCGCCGTCTCAAGGAAATCCAGTCTCAAATTGCCGATACACGAGCAGACAGCGTTCAGACTCAAAAACAGATTCAAGCTCTTCAGTTTCAAATCCAGCAGCATATCCTCAAGGCTCCCACAAACGGGACTGTGTTTCAGCTATCAATTCAAAATCCAGGGGCGGTCTTGCAGCCTGGACAAGCGATCGCGCAAGTGGCTCCAGAGAAAACCGAGCTGATCTTTAGAGCCCAGATGCCAAGTCAAGAAAGCGGCTTCCTGCGAGTCGGCGCGCCCGTCAAGCTGAAATTTGATGCCTATCCATTCCAAGACTACGGGATTGTTCCGGGTCGTCTCCGCTGGATCTCCCCCGATTCTAAAATGGTTGAAACTGACCACGGTAAGGTCGAAACGTTTGAACTGGAAATTGTTCTCGATCAAACCTACATTCAGAACCAAAATAAACGGGTTGTGCTGACCCCAGGACAAACCGCAACGGCGGAGGTGATTGTCCGGCAGCGTCGTGTGATCGACTTTATCCTTGATCCATTCAAGAAGCTGCAAAAAGGCGGTCTGGATCTATAAGCACTGGATCTATAAGCAAAGGTGACAGGCTGCCTAAACAATCGGCTAACCGATGACCAAACTCGGCTGACGATTCAATTTTCATCAATAGAGGAATTTACAATGCCAGAAGTTATCACCATTTCCGTTGACGAAATTATTCATCAACTTAAGTTATCTTGCCTCATGCCCTCGATTGTAGAAGGAATTGCGTCGCGTAAAATTATCACCCGTGTTGCAGCCGAACAAGGAATTGAAGCAGATGCCAGTCAACTCCAGCAAGCAGCCGATAGCCTGCGCTTACTCAACAAACTTCAAAGCGCTCACGATACCTGGCTGTGGCTCCAAAAACACAATTTATCTTTAGATGAGTTTGAAGAATTAGTCCATGCCGCCGTCATTTCTTCAAAGCTAGCCAATCATCTGTTTGCAGATCAGGTTGAGCCTTTCTTTATTGAGCATCAACTCGACTATGCCCAGGTTGTAATGTACGAACTAGCCCTAGAAGATGAAGACTTGGCGATGGAGTTGTTCTACTCAATTCAAGCAGACGAGATCAACTTTCATGAAGTTGCCCATCAATACATTCAAGATCAAGAACTGCGCCGTTCTGGTGGATATAGGGGTTCCATTCTCCGCACTGCCTTGAAGCCAGAAATTTCTGCGGCTGTCTTTGCTGCCACGCCTCCTCAACTGCTCAAGCCTCTAATTACTGCTAAGGGTTTTCTCTTGGTTTTGGTTGAGGAGCTAATCCAACCAGAGTTGAATGAGGCCCTACGCCAACAAATTCTCTCAGATTTGTATTTGGAGTGGCTGAGGCAACAAATTGAGGAAGTTGATACGGTGATCAATCTAGAATCAATTAACCAACTGCCCAAGTCTGACTTTGCATCAAAATCTTTGGTAGAAGGCACTCCACGCGCCCGCTAGGAAGTTGCGCTGGCAAGGACTACTCGCCTAGGCAATATTGCGATCGGCAGCAGTTGATGCAATGCTTCCAAATCTTTATTCTCGAAAATTGCTTTCTCATGATCCACAAGCTTCTGAATGTTCTGGCGAATAATTTGATGACCACAATAACCAAACGTGGTTGAAAGATCAACAATCATGCTGATTAGAAAACCAGAATTTAAGGGCGTTGTTATATGGATAGGAGTTAGCGTAGCAGGCTGGTCCGAAATTGACTGCAAACAATCTGAGAGGTTTGACTCCAAGGCGCATACCAGTACAGCTCATGGATGGCAATTTTGGACAGATTGCTGGCCGAGTCTTCAAACCGGACTAAGCCAATGTTATTGAACCCGACAATCTCCTGACCTGTTTGCATCCAGCGAGAATGCCAAATCTTCTGTAATCGGCTTTTTTGCTGAATCTTGATCCGCTGATTTTGGGCGCTAATCCAAGGCGGGTTGACTCCCCATGCTGGCGAATAGACGGATTGAGGTTTAATCCAATAGGTTTCGTATTGCCAATCGGGGCGACGGTTAGGAGCTGGCGATCGCTTACCTTGCCAAGCAGGCGGCAAAAGCTGAGTCAGGGAATAAGTGAAGCTTCTGAGCGATCGGGCGATGGCAGGCCCCCAGCCAAAGCCAACTTCAACTTCCTCTGCATCCTCCCAGCCGAGCCAGCGTCGCGGCCGCTCTGGAAAGAGAGCCTTGAACCGACTATGGAGGACTTCCGTAATCGGCTCAGAGTTACACAGGGCGCTGGCCGTGAATTGAACCAAAGTGTGTTTTTTGATTTGAGACATCTGGACATCCCGCTCCTGACGAACTTCGGCCAAGCGGGAGCCTGTTGCGGGCAACTCTGGCCAACGTCGAAACCAGTAGTCAAGATGAATCGTGCCGCCAAAGTGAATATCTCCTGACAGCACCACCAACTGCTGACGAGCGTTGAGCAGGTAAGCGAGGAGCTTAGCGCGGGTAGAACCTTCCAACGTCCAGGAATCGCCAATATCGATATCGAATCCTTTGCCTAACACATGCCCGATCGCCTGCAATCGATCAAGAATCTTCAGAGAGAAAATATTTGTTGGCGCAACTAGAAAGGTCAATTGAACAGGGAGCTGTCCAGCCTGGATGATCTCTTGCTCAAGGGCTTCGAGCAGGGGTTGTAGCTGTTGCTCAAATCCGCCTGGGCTTAAGAGTTGAGGCAAGGCATCTGGCGGGCTGTTGGCAGGATAACCTCTCTGCGTTCGAGTATCTAAGACCAATACTTCATGGACAGTGCCTCGCACCCGATAATGCCACTTGAGGGAAGACACAGGACGATCGAGCACTAATGCTTCTGACTCATTTCGGAACTGAGGTAAGCCAGTTGCGGGACGGCAAGCTGGCAGTCCGAGCAATTGAGAAATTTGTTGGGCAGATGCTTGACAAGTCCCGTTTGTAGCACACCAGCGATCCGCTGCTTTTAACAACTGTCCGCCACTGCGCTCCGGCTTAAATTGTTCTGGCGTATTTCCCCAACCCTGAAACAGGGCGTAGGCTAACATTGCATTCCGCACCACTTGCCGGCCCAGCGGCTGGCCTAAAACGCGCAGACACCAAGCCTGATTGAGATTCCAGTCATCACTGACATCGTGATCGTCGAAAATCATATAGGTAGGAATGTTCGCCAGGGCCCGCCGGACAGAGGGCTGAGAACGAGCAAATTGAGTGATGTCTTGAATTTGACCATCCCACTGTTGGGCAGCTTTTCCGGTTAGTCCCACGGCTGAACTAGCCGGGAATGACAAGTGCCACAGACAATCTGACCAAGCAAACAGGTAGGAAATTGCGTATTCCGCGAAGCGAAGCAGATGATTCTCGATCTTTTCGGGCTTGCCTTGATGACCGGCAGTGAGGCCGGCTAAATCACTGGCAACCCATTCCCGCTGGCCGGGTTGCAGTTGGGCCGTTGGGATCTCTAGCCCATCTTCTCCTAACAGGGTTTCTGACCAGCCAACTAATGCCTTAACCATCTGAAGAACCGCCCATAAAAAAGGCTCAGCCACTTCGTCACCATAAATTTGATCGCCGGTAAAAAAGAGTTGATGGGGGCGGGTGAGCGGACAGTTGGCTGCTTGGGCGATCGCCAGATCAAGAATTGGCAGAGCATCGTGCTCGCAATCATGAATCCGGCGGCAGGAACCATGAAAAATTTTGAGTTGACTGACTTGGCGGGGAGACAGGGCAAAGGTCGGCCACCCGTGCGCAAAATAGCTGATCTGACAAGCCGGTAATGCAGTCGAACTGAGCGCTGCCTGGAGCGAAAGCGGGCTGTCAGTTGACGGGTCAGATGGCTGCGGTACAAATGCTAAATCGTAGGCGTAGATCAGATCGGGCCCTAACAATTGATCGGGTTGAGCAGCAGCAGTCACTGCCACCAGATGCAGATGTTTGCCAAGCTGAACTGTATTTGCCCTGCCCTCAAGCAGAACTCGATCGGCAATTCTGGTGCCCTGCTCAACGGTTTGCTTAACCGTGAGCTGAACTTGGCACGCTTGCTTTAAAGCCACCCAAACCGTCACACTCTCAGCTTCAGTCCGACGTAAGATCGGCCCCGATAGAATTAGCGGAAGCTGCTCAACTTGTAAAGAATTCATGCCGTCTGCCCGTTTCCAGTCATCCTTAGACGTTAGCAGCTCTAGTTTAGAGCTTGGTCAACGCCGAAGAAAAACCAGGGACGATTTCTGATCAACAGCGATCGTAAATAGCCCACCGACGGCAGCCGATTTGCAAGTTCCAGATTTGGAAAAACCCTTGCTGAAGCAATTTCTTCAGTAATTGAATTCAGGTTAACTTTTGGCGGCAGGCCCAGAGTCAGCCTGGGGGTGAATACCGACAATTTTGCCGCCGAGCCGCGTGATCCGGCGCATTTCCTCATTCATGCGACTGTGAGCCACCTGAATAAAAATATTGCTGCTATTCCGAACCGGGTAGCTATTTTTGTCGGTTTGATCGTTCTGCCGCAGTCCTGACACCTCATAAACAAAAACTCGGTTATCTGAACTGGAGCTAGAAGCTCTGGTCAATACAGATTGTCCTAACATCATTGCAATCTCTCCTGAAGCAGTTTGCTGTTGAATGAGGGTATTGCATGTTCTGAGCGCGACTCAAGCGCTCAAAACATGTAAGCTGTTTGATTTGCCTGCCCTGACCACTATTGGGCGATCGTCACGCTGGCAACCTTGCCGCCTAGCTTGTTGATTTGCTGGAGGGTACTCGATAACTGTTCGTAGGGAACGACGAATTCCTGGTTGCTCCGCCGCACCTTTGGGTAGCGAGGCAGGCTAATCCCGGAAACTTCAATCCGATACAGCCGATCGGTTGACCCTTGCGAAGACCGACCAAAGGTGCGGCTAGGCGTTACACCCTGTTTAGACGGACGGTAAGCAAACCCTTCGTTCACGCCGGAGGGGCCAACAATCGCTGAAACACTGTTCTTACCGAGTTCAGCCGCCAAGCGCGAACTTGACCCTTCTAGCCCAGAGCGATCGCTGGTTGCGTAGCCTCGGTAGAGCCGAAACATGCGCGGAAAGCCAACCGTCTTTTGGCCCATTTGAGTTGAAAAGCCCCGGTAGTATGGCACGATCGCATCGCCAAAATTAGACTCGTATTCCACAGAGTCAATATACGAATCAATATCGGCCTCAAAGCCTTGGGTTTGATAGCGATCTAAATGGTCAATCACTTCTGATTCATCGTAGGGAGCGCGTCCTAGCAGGTGCTTGAGATTTAGCTCAATCACCCGCGTTTGGAAGTTGGGGTACAAAAACTTGGTTTTATACAATTCAGACTTGGCGACAGCCCGCACAAACTCACGCACCGTCAGTTGACCGTTAGCCAACAGAGACTCTAGCCCCGTCAGACGCTCGGATGCCATTAGGTAATCATTGCCCAAGACCTGGCGGTAAACCGCATTAATCACGACTTGAGCATCTGCTGCTGTCCAGTTGGGGCGCAGTTCAATCGGGTCAGTTTCGCTAAAGGCGGCCGTTCCCAGCCGGGAAGCCGCAGTTGTAATCGCCACGGGGTATTCTCCTTAAATGAAGTTTGTTAGTCAAAGAGGATGTTTGACAAGTCAAGCACGGGAAATATCGACCACCCTACTGCCCCGCTGATTCAATCGTTGCAAAGTCGGTGAGAGTTGGTCATAGCTGACCAGATACTCACTGATGCTGCGCCGAAGCTGAGGTTTACTGCCGCTAGCCGCTTGGGATACCCGCACTCGGTACAAGTCGCCCCGATCGCCCGTGGTGTTGCCAGCCAGTCCGCGCCCAAAGTTGGGAGTCCGAACCGGGTTAGCCATATTGCGGGCCAAATCTTGCGTTAGCCAAGCTGATTTGTTTCTGCCCTGAGCGCGATCGCTGTTGGCGTAGCCTTGATACAGTTGGAACATCCGGTTAAAGCCAACTGTTTTTTGCCCTGGTTGAGTCGCAAATCCCCGGTAGTAGGGCACAATCGATTCGCCAAAATTTTCTTGATATTCCGACGAATCGAGGTAAGAGTCAATTTCAGCTTCGTAGCCTTTTTGAATGTAGAGATTAACGTGCTCGGTAATTTCTGATTCATCAAACGGAGCCCGGCCGAGCAGGTGCTTAAAATTCAGCTCAATAAAGCGCACTTGAGGCGTGGAATGAAAAAACTTGTGTCGGTATAGCTCCGACTGAGCGAGGGCGCGGACGAAATCTCGCACCGAAGCGTAGCCCTGCCGCAGCAGCGATTCAGCGCTGGTCAGTCGTTCGGCCTCCATCAGGTGCTCATTACCCATTACTTGCCGGTAGGCGGCTACAATTACAGCTTGCACATCAGCCTCAGTCCAATTGGGTCGCAGTTCCACGGGCGACGAAGCGGCAAACGGTTCAAATCCCAATTGTCGGGCTGCCATAGAACTTGTCATGTTCAAAGCTCCTTGACTTAATTTTCTTGACTTGATTTTTTGTCAAAAACAAGCCCAGAACCCCAGAGCATTGCTGATGCAGCCGCGCACCAACCTTATTCTGTTGTTCTGGGCAACCCTCCTAGCTGAGAGCGTTGATGGCGTAGTCGATGTAGGAATTGGCTTCCACGGCTGGGTCGCCGCTTAGACCATGATTGGCCTT
Organism: Aphanocapsa sp. GSE-SYN-MK-11-07L; assembly: GCA_019359715.1. Taxonomy (GTDB): domain Bacteria; phylum Cyanobacteriota; class Cyanobacteriia; order Thermosynechococcales; family Thermosynechococcaceae; genus JAHHGS01. The sequence continues at coordinate 24,199 of JAHHGS010000114.1, forward strand.
AATGTGCTTGAGGGCTTCCACATACCAGCTCGGAGACAAATCAAAGGTGCGATTGATTTCGGTCAGACCACCCAGCAGATAGTCATCAATCGGGCCAGTCCCACCCGCAATCAGGCAGTACGTCACCATCCGCACATAGTAGCCAATATCCCGCACGCACTTGGCTTTACCTGTAGGGCTAGAGGCAAAGTTGTTGCCTTGCATCTGGGTGGTGTAGGGAAACTTTTGATAGACAGCGTTAGCAGCGGCTTCAGCCAGACTGTCAGCTTTGGCGCTCAGCGCTTTGGCGGCATCAAGACTAGCGGCGGCTTGCCGGAAGCGACCAAAGGCGACTTGAATCTCGGTGGAGCTAAGAAAGCGTCCTTGAGAATCTGCTGCGGCGACCGCTTCAGTTAAAGGCGTTTTCATACGGTATGAACCTCTCAATAGTTATGCAAAGTTGTTGGTAGCGTTTGGGTTGGAACCTAAATCAGCAGTTGCAGTTAAGGAACGGCTAGCCGACAGCAGAAGCGGCCCGATCGAAGTAGCTGCCCAATTCGGCCATGAGTGAGCTACAGTCACCGCGGGTGACGCCATTCTGATCATTGGCAATCGCGATCGCGGCTTCTTTCATCTTGTTGACGCCATTCGCCACAGAGCCACCGGGGACGCCCAGAGCCACATAGGTTTCCCGCAGGCCATTCAGGCAGCGATCGTCAAGCACACTGGCATCGCCAGCGAAAGTGGCATAGGTAACATAGCGGAGGATGATCTCCATATCCCGCAGGCAAGCAGCCATCCGGCGGTTGGTATAAGCGTTGCCGCCCGGAGCAATCAGTTGGGGCTGCTCAGCAAACAGGGCGCGAGCGGCATTGGCCACAATCGCCGAGGCGTTGGAAGTAATCCGGTTGACAACATCCATCCGCTTGGTGCCGTCTGCCACCATACTTTTTAAGGCATCGATCTGAGTACCGCTCACGTATTCGCCGCGCGTGTCTGCTTGAGAAACGACTTTAGTAAATGCGTCTAACATGCAAGAATCTCCTAGATTGAGATGGGTTCGAGTTGTCCAAAGCTGCTGACCGCCAAGCTGTTGCAATTTATCAACAGGCAACCTGACGAGTTCAATCTCGCCTTATGGAAGGGATTACTCAGGAGAGGGAAACCCCCAGCACTGCAGGTTGATTCAGAGCAACCACACAGCTTAGTAGCGTAAATATCGGCGCAAACAGCCCGCTCTCAAAACTCATTGGCGCAAGCAACAAATGCCGTACAATGAGTGAGAGAAACCTGAACCCTGGACTTTGAAAGTCAGGGTTCAGTAGCTTTTGGACACTTTGATTAAAGCAACCTACTTGTGCAATTTTTGTGCAATTTAGCTAGGTAGGGTCTGAGACATCGTTAAGTAATATAAATAGTTTCCCCAGACTTGGTTTAATAAGGGTTCTAGACCAAGGATGGGGAATTTATTTGTGATCAATCTCTTTACATTAGTTTGCATTTAATCTGAAGTTGGGGCAATTATTGCCGGTCAGCTAGACCGATGCACACAATCGATGAGGTTACTTCTGGCTGACTAAATTTGATTGTTGGCAAGTTTTACTCGTAGGATTTAAGCCATGATTTTGGGTGGTTTGAAGTTTGCCCAGACCAGCCAAAATTTAGCCTGGAGATTGCAGATGAATCAACTTTCGGCAGATGTTTTAGTTGTCGGTGGAGGCACAGGCGGCACAGCGGCCGCAATTCAAGCTGCGCGGACTGGCGCCAACACAATTTTGGTCAGTGAGCTGCCGTGGCTGGGGGGAATGCTGACAGCAGAGGGCGTTGCTGCCCCGGATGGGAACGAACTCTTGGCTTGGCAAACGGGGCTGTGGGGAGCCTATTTGCGATCGCTCCAGCAGCGCCAACCCAACGGACTCGACCACGGCTGGGTCAGCTTTTTTACCTATGACCCCAAACTGGGGGCAGAGATTTTTGCCGACTGGGTAGCCGCCCTGCCGAATCTGCGCTGGATTATTCAGCAAACTCCTTTAGAAGTTCTGCGCCAAGCCAATCAAATCACTGGGGTGCGGTTTGCTGACTTCACCGTGCAGGCGCAAATTACGATTGATGGAACTGAACTTGGTGACTTGCTGCCTTTGGGCAATATTCCCCACCGCTGGGGCTGGGAGTGGCGATCGCAGTGGTCAGAACCAAGTGCGCCGCTAGCAGAAACTCCCCTGACTCGGACTTATCCCGTCCAGGTGCCGACCTGGGTCGTGATGCTAAGAGACTTTGGGAACGGGGCGATCGCCCCTGAAATTCCGCCTGCTCCGACCTGGAATCCTGAGCTATTCGCCGGGGCGTGGACTGGCTACGATCCGTTGCAGTTTTTAAACTATGGTCGGTTGCCGGGCGATCGGTTGATGATCAATTGGCCACAGCGCGGCAATGACTACGGGGAAGGGATTGAGCGCCTAGTAGGCACACCCCAAGCCCGATCGCAGTTCCTACAAGAAAGTCTCTGGCACAGCCAAAATTTTGCCTGCTATCTGCAATGTCAGTTGGGTCGCCGCTACGGTTTAGCTCAAGATGCCTTTCCTGAGCAAGCCCCGGGGGGCGGGGCGTTTGCCCTCCAGCCCTACTACCGCGAGAGCCGCCGCTTGGTTGGCTTAACCACAATCATTGAGCAAGACATTTTGCCAATGCCGGGCGCTCAGGTAGCCAAACTGCCCGTGAACGAGCAGGGAGAAATAACGGCGATCGCCCTTGGCAACTATCCGAATGACCATCATTACCCCAGTGGGGATATTCCGCTCCAGCCCAAATCGATTCGCTGGGGTGGACGGTGGACGGGTACACCCTTCACCCTTCCCTACTCAGCCCTGATTCCGGCTGAAGTGGATGGGTTTTTAGTCTGCGAAAAAAACATTTCGGTTTCACACATTGCCAATGGGGCCACTCGCCTCCAACCGCTAGTGCTGGGGATTGGTCAGGCGGCCGGCATGGCGGCGGCCTTGTGCGTCAAACATCGCTGCCAGCCGAGGGATTTACCCGTGCGAACGCTACAATCCGCCCTGCTGAGTGACCCGATCGCGCCCGCCGCGATCGTGCCGCTGTTTAACCTGCTGCCCGATCATCCCGACTGGTTGACTTGGCAACATTACTATTTGGATCACCCGCAAGCTTATCCGCTGGACGGCACCTGTGCAGACTTAGCGCCCCCAAGCATTAGCTGCTTGCCGCCAGACAGCCCCTTTTTGCAAGTTTTTACCGGAACGTTTGATCGCTTAGAAGCACAAAACTACGGCTTTAGTTTGGACAATGGCGATTCTCCACCAGAGACAGTTGGCGATCGCTGGCAGTTAGTCACCCTCGACCCAAGCGTTAACCAGCAATTGCAGGCTTGTCAGACTGGGCAACGGCTCAAGCTCCAAGGCTGGGCAAATCACTCTGGTCGATGGATTCGCGTTCATGCGCTTGTTTGAGGCTGATTTGCAAATGCTCCATTTATCGATAGAATACTTTTTATCGGTTTATCGACCGATTTACCGTAGATTACTTAGCTGGGTGTAAAACGAAGGATGACTAATCCCTATAACTTGTCCACTGTTCGGGCTGGGCGATCGCAATGGCCAAACCGCTTGCAGCATAAGCTGAGATCTTTCAAATCTTTGATGGCGCTATTTCTGGTCGGTTTAGGCATGAGCGGGGCGATCGCCGCTTGCAGCCCCAGTCCTCAAGACACAACTGGCTCCACTGCCAAGCAGCCGGATGTGGAGTTAACCCTTGTCTCTTTTGCTGTCACCAAGAGCGGTTATTCGCGGGTAATTCCTAAGTTCACTGAGAAATGGAAGCAAGAACACAACCAAAATGTCACCTTTAATCAAAGCTATGGTGGCTCTGGTTCGCAGACGCGGGCAGTGGTTGATGGGCTAGAAGCTGACATTGTTCACCTGGCGCTGGCCCTCGACACCGATAAAATTGTCAAAGCAGGGCTGATTGAACCGGGCTGGGCAAACAAATCTCCCAATCAAAGCATTGTCACTAAGTCAGTAGCGGCTTTAGTCACTCGCGAAGGCAACCCGAAAGAGATCAAAAATTGGTCAGATTTAGCCAAACCAGACATCAAAGTGATCACCGCTGATCCAAAGACCTCTGGTGTTGCCCGCTGGAACTTCCTAGCCCTCTGGGGTTCTGTGGTCAAAACAGGTGGAAATGCTGCCAAAGCCCAAGAATTTGTGACCCAGGTTTACGGCAATGTGCCAATCTTAACCAGAGACGCGCGAGAAGCTTCCGATGTCTTTTTCAAGCAAGGTCAGGGCGATGCACTGATCAACTACGAAAACGAAATTCTCTTAGCGGCTGAAGAGGGAAAACCATTGCCCTACACGATTCCTGAAGTCAATATTTCGATCGACAACCCGATCGCCGTTGTCGATCAAAACGTCGATAAACACAAAACGCGGCAGGTTGCAGAAGCTTTCGTTCAATACTTGTTCACGCCAGAAGCCCAGCAAGAATTTGCCCAAGTCGGTTTTCGTCCAGTCGATCCAACTGTTGCTAAAGCACCGGAGTTTGTGAAGAAATTTCCCGCCGTCAAAACTCTGTTTACGGCTGATCAATTAGGCGGCTGGACGGAAATTCAAAAGCAGTTCTTTGCCGATGGCGCTTTATTCGACCAAATTCAGGCTGGGATTAGAAAAGCCTGATTCAGAGCTGGCATGATTCCTAATCACGGCAAAGCTTCACAGACTTGATTGCTGTCGGCACTTGTATCAGCGGCGATCGCCGTTACTTTGTAGCAATTCTGATCTCCCTTACTGCCGGTCAGCGTATCTGTAAAGTTCAAGTTAGAGCCGCTATAGATTTCGGTTGGGGGGCCTCCGGCCACAGACCGCACTAACTTAAACGTGGAAATGCTAGGGTTTCCCCACCCCCAAGTCAAAGCAATCTGATTTCCCGTGCGGGTAGCAGATAAGCTGGGAGCTGAGATGTTAGCGAGTCGAGAAAAGGCTTTACTGGCTAAATTGCGAGTTTCGCTGGTCAAGTTAGAGAGGGCGCTGCGTAGATACAGATCAACCAAGCCTTGGGTTACACAGGCATAAAACCCACCGCTCCCCGATAGTACGCCGGGGGCAACACAAGCAGGCGTCGGCCCCGTGGCAGACATTGAGTCCACCAGCACATCACTGGCGATCGGTGAACTGCAAGGGTTGATTGTGCCATCAATTTTGGGGACGCGCCCATAGCGGCTGACAATCCGGGGGCCCAGCCAACTGCTCGGATTAGGACGAATGTCGTAAACGACCTGATCATAATCTTTTGGAAATGCACAACTTGGACTGGCTGTCATCGGAATTTCTAAATAGAGGGCAATCGTGCCGTAGTTGCCCAAATTAGCCAAATTCAGGCCAGAGCTAGTGATCACATCCTGGAGCGTAGTTGATCCGCCATCAGCAACTGCTGTCACCGTTCGATTAATTCTCCGAGCAGCCTGAATTTCCTGAGTCATAAAGTCAAAGGCTCGGCTGAGTTCAATCCGCCGCTCGATCTTGATTTGGGACTGTTTATTCAGATTGCTGATCATAATTAGAGCTGAGAATGCCAGCGCCACCACCAGGAAGCTAATGCTAGTTGCAATTAGCAACTCAGGCAGGGTAAACCCCAGCCGCGATCGCTGGCGGTGACGATAATTAGAAGCGTTGACCCGGTATCTTTTCATTGTTTCTACTCAATCGCGGTGCAAGTCCCCTTGCTTAAATCTTTAGAATGCTTTAGTTCGCCGCTATAGACTCCGACTCGGGTCAGACCCAAGGTGCTAGAAATCGCAATACATTTGCGATCTTTAACTGCGGTTTCAGGCATGTAGAAGACAAATTTCCCACTCGGATCGCTGGCAATGCCAGCGCTTTCGACTATGAATTCAGCCGTTCCTAGCACGCCGAACGTGAGCTGAATGCCGGTTTTATTATTGCCAGCCCCACTATTTTTATCTGAGCCGTCTATTTTGGTAGGCTTGATATTGGTGACAGCATCTACTTGTTCCGGTAAGGTGCGATCGCCGGTCACCAGGCATGGCCCCGTCACATTGCCACCTGAAAGATCTAGGCTGACGACACAGGCTTGACTGAGCCGAATTGCCTGGCGCTGCGATTCCTGTAATGCTCCCCGGACGCTCACAATCGCCTGATCGAGCTTGAACCGATCAAACATGCCGATTAGACTAGGAGCGGTCATCATCACCAGCACCCCCATCACAGCAATCAGGACGGCTTGTTCAGCGAGGGTAAAGCCCCGGTTTTTGTTACGGACATTTGAGCGCGGCATTTGGAAGCACCTCGGTTGAGAGTGTGGCGATCGCAGATCCCCCCGTTTGCGGAGTCACCACGTAGTCGATTTTCAGTAAGTTAAACGGGTCAGCCGCCGTGGCATAAACGGCGGTTCGGGTCAGGATTAGGTCTTTACCGCCGATGAATCGGGGGCCGAACACCTTTGGCGAACCGCCCAAGTCAGCCAGTAAACCAGCCGCCAGCCCGTGAGCTGGACTGGTGGCGCTACATTTAGGCGATGGAAAAGCATTTTTTTCATATTCGCTGGCTCTGAATCTGACCAGTTCTAAATCTTCTTGTATCCAGGTGAAGGCGCGATCGTACTGCTCGGCCCGGCTACTAAAGATGGCTGCCAACATCAAGGTTTGCATGGTTGCCCCCACAAAGCCGACCACCATCACCAGCGAAACGATAACTTCGGTCAGCGTGAACCCTTGTTCTGGCCGCCGCTGCTGTTTAACCAGAGGAGAGGTAGGGTGCCGCAACCCACTGACTCGGCTGGAAAGTGGCAACAATCTTCGTCTGACTGTGCCCTTTACAGCTTCACTCGCTGCCATTTGAGCACCCCACTCAACTTGCTTCTGTTCATTAGATTGAGGCTCTTCAGCACATCCGCCAAGCTGGACACATCCTCAGGTACCGCAATGGCAGAGAAATCTCCCGAAGTCGTCGAGATTTCTTTCATCCAGACCACCCCATTAATGTTGGAACTTCCACCACAGCCATCGGCTTTCCCGGCTAGTTCTAACTTGTCTCGACGGGAATAGACAAAGGCTGTTTGCACACAAGCCTGATCCTGAACCTTAAAGGGCTGGGAAGCCGACATAATAATTCGTAAATCCCCAACTTTAGGTGGTTTGCCATCCGTGCGGATATTCCGAATTTTGGCTTGATCAAGGATCTGCGCTGATCCATTCACGTAGAGATGAATTGGCCCATTGGTTGTATCAAAGTCAACAATGTTGTTGTTTTTTAGCTCTATCTTGTCAGTCCGATAATTCGTAATTCCCCCGGTGCTTAAGACGGTTCGGGTATTGTCCAGGGAGCCTAAATTGGTACCTTGAGGTGAGGCTGGCAAGGTCAGGGCAAGCTTGCAGGCAATAATTTTTCCAGAGACATTATCGGTTGTAAAGCCGTCATTAGATCCTGTCTTGATTGCATTTAAATAAGCACCACGGGCTGGCTCACCCGGAGCCGCCGAGCCAGTCAAACCAGGGGCTTCAGACAAAGCTGGATCATAGTAGACATTGCCATTACTACCTGAAATTTTCCGCCCTAAGAGTTCAAGCTTTTCAGCAGAAACCACGCCAGGGAAATTCTGATTTACAGAACTGATTGCTGTTGTCACCACCAGATAAGACGTGCCCGTTTTCTCCTTTCCTTCCACCAAAAAGGTGCCCGTCTGATTGTTGGCGTTGTAACGGTAAGCCTTGAGCGTGTACTGGCCATTGGCACCGATCGCCCCGGTATAGGTAATGCTGGGTGGAGTTACCCCAGTCCCGCAGTTAGAACTGGCTGGGATATTTTCCCACTCATTAACGGCTGTGCCTTCTTCATCCCCGTTGTTGAGAATGCCGTCTGGGCCAAAATAAGTTTTGCTCGTTGACGGATTCAGCGGGTCGTAATTTCGGGTCAATAAAACTGAGTTATGTGCTTTGATCAGTTCGGTTAGCGCTCTGGCCATTCCGCCCTCGGCGACGGCCAGGCTATTGCTGGTTCGCGATCGGGTGGTGGAAATTGCCTGATCTTGCTGGGCTTTGGTAATTAGGGTTGTGGTTAGCAAAAGCATAATCACGCCGATCGCCATTGCCACGACCAACGTAAATCCCTGATCCCTTTGACCTGATTTTTGCAGCCCCTTCAACCGTCGCTTCATCTTCAGCAGTACTCCAGCAATCTGTGCAAAATGTTTTTAACTCCTCTGTCTCAAGGATTCCCCCAAACATTCAAAACCAGATCATGCCTTCAGACTCAGAATCCAATCGGGTAACGCTGACCCCCTTTAGATCAGGGACGATTCGTCTTCAACAGGACAAACCTCGCTTATTGGCCGGCTGAAGGTTAGACTGTCGCAAGCTGGCAAATCCAGCCTAGAATACTGACAGATAGTCGCTAATTTTGCCTTTTTTCTAAATCGCTTGGCAAAGCTAGATATTTTTTGAACCAAACGCTATGCAAGACTTTTTTAGAAATGTGCCACGCTACCCCCGCTACCTGATTAGCTTCTCGCTGGGCATATTTTGGAACCTGCTCCGCCCTTTAATTCCGCTCTTAAAGCGCCCCTTGACGGCGATCGCTCTAATTGGCGTTTTGGTCGGTGGATTGGCTTTTATTAGCTTTACCCTCCAAGCCATGCTGGGGCTGAGCTAATGTCTATTTAATTTATTCTTTTATCCTCTTTTATCCCCACTTCAGGAAGCAAATCAATGGCTACAGATCGCCGGATTGCCCGCGTTGCTGAACTCATCCGGCGAGAGGTGAGTCAAATGCTGATGGTTGGCATCAAAGATGATCGGGTTGGGGCTGGCATGGTCAGCGTCACGGATGTGGATGTGTCGGGCGATTTGCAGCATGCCAAAATTTTCGTCAGTGTCTATGGCACAGAAGAAGCAAGAGCCGCTACGATGTCGGGGCTGAAGGCAGCGACGGGCTACGTCCGGGGGGAATTGGGGCGACGAGTTCGCCTCCGCCGGACTCCAGAAGTTATTTTCCTAGAAGATCGCTCCTTGGAGCGGGGCACCAAGGTTTTATCGTTATTGAATCAACTCAGTCAGGAACGAGAACAAATGACTGAGCCTGCTGATTTGACTGATGGCTCAGACCTTTAAGCAAATGTTTGAAATATCTTTAATTTCCTGTACTGGTTGCCTCAAGTTCTCAGCCCAATGACTCCAACCCCTTTGCTGCCAGACCTCGACCAGCTTGCTTTACCTCTGCTGGTAGCTCAGCTTTTGGTCGTGCGGGCTTCTGGCTATTTGTTTGACCATCAAATTCGCTACCCGCAGTGGGAACCCAAGCAGGCGCAACTCCGCTACTGGCTGCAAGAGTTGGGCTTGGGGGGCGTGATTTTGCTCGGCGGCAGTGCCGGAGAACTAGCGCTGCGATCGCAGCAGTTGCAAACCTGGGCCAAAATTCCCCTCTTACTGTCGGCTGATATTGAAGAAGGAGTTGGGCAGCGGTTTGCCGGAGCGACTTGGTTCCCACCGCCGATGGCCCTAGGGGCGATCGCCCGCCATGAGCCAGACAAAGCAGCAGACTATGCAACCAAAATGGGAGCCTACACGGCTCAAGAAGCGCTGGCCATTGGGTTGAACTGGGTGCTGGCTCCGGTGGTAGATGTCAACAACAACCCTGACAATCCGGTGATTAACGTCCGGGCCTTTGCTGAAACTGCCGCCGAGGTTGCCCGACTGACGACGGCCTTTATTGAGGGGATGCAGGCTTTCCCGGTCTTAAGCACAGCCAAGCACTTTCCAGGGCATGGCGACACTGCCACAGACTCCCATTTAGACTTGCCTGTTTTACCCCATTCCCTGGCTCGGTTGGCAGAAGTTGAACTGGTGCCGTTCCAAGCCGCGATCGCCGCCGGGGTTGATGGGATTATGAGCGCTCATCTGCAAATTCCCTCCCTTGACCCGGATGCGCCTGCTACCCTTTCGCAGCTAATTTTAACCGAGGAACTGCGGCACAGGCTTGGCTTTCAGGGCTTAATTGTGACTGATGCCTTAATCATGAGGGCGATCGCCGATCGCTATGGGCCGAACGAGGCTCCCCTGCTGGCCTTAGAAGCCGGCGCTGATATTTTGCTGATGCCCGTTGACCCAGAAGGAGCGATTCGAGCCATCTGTGATGCCGTTCATGCCGGACGAGTTGCCCGGGAGCGGATTCAAGCTTCAGTCGAGCGGCTCTGGCAAGCCAAGCAAAAAGTTTGTGGGCCCCTCCTGCACAATACCCACGGGCATGACTGGGAAACCCAGCCTTTACCAACCATTGAGCTGGAGCATTTATCGTCCAGCGGCGCGATCGCCTCCGCCAGCGGCATTCTGAAGGCGGCAATGACAGTGCAGGAGTATTTAGCGCCAGTCGCTGACGGGCAAAACGTGATTGTGGTTGATGACCTGCTGGGCTGTGACTTTTTAGATCGAGTCTCACCGGCGCTTGCCCTCCCGGCTGATTTTGGCTTCAACAAGCTGCTGATCATTGATGCCCATACGCCCGATTTTAGTTTTTCTGCGCCGATCAAACAGCCAACCCTGCTCCAACTGTTTATTCGGGGCAATCCGTTTCGGGGCAGTGCCGGACTGACCCAAACCGCCAAAGCCTGGTTTGATTTTCTGCTCGAAACCAATCAACTGCGGGGGCTAGTGATTTATGGTAGCCCTTACGTGCTAGAGCAATTTTTGCCCCATCTCCCGACGGCTACCCCCTACGCCTTTACCTACGGGCAAATGCCCTTGGCCCAGGCGATCGTCCTCAAAGCCCTGTTTCAGCCCTAATCTATCGCAACCCCAATTGTCTAAACCAAAGTTTTTCAAAGCTGAAGCCTGCGATCGCTCCAGCGGCGGCAGCGGCTTGCCTAAGATCCGCTTCCGTTAATTCAAGATCACAGGTTTTGGCAAGGGCGATCGCGGCGGCTGGGGTTGAACACTGCTTGAGCTGCTGGTTGAGGGCTGGGTCAGTCTGGGCTGTGGTAAAGAAGTCTCTAACTTGACCTTCTAAGCTAGCGAGCCATTCTTGGTAGGCATTTTGAGCGATCGCCTGCATGTCTTCAGCCGTCAGCTCATCGCCCTCTGTTTTGGCTAAAGCAAAGAGTTCCACCGGAGAACTGATTGCCTCTAATCTGGCTTGTAATTCAGGAGATTCAGCCAGCTTGGCGTTAAAAGTTTGCCACGACATCCCTGCACCTCTTAATCTTCTGATACCAATAATCTGGCACAGATTGACTGGCAGGAACAATAGAAGGCTTGGTACCTAAAATAATGTTTTTAGAAAGCAAGGGGCTGAAGGAGGGCTTTCGTCAGGTGTTTGGGCAGCCTTCTTTTACCTATCTGCATGACCATCGACTGGAGAAGGCACAGCGGTTGCTGGAAACAGGTGACGTGAAGGTAATGGAAGTGGCTGCTGCCGTCGGATTTGCCGATCGCAGCCATTTTGCCCAGCAGTTTCGGGCTAAGTTTGGCATTAACCCGAAGCTTTATCAGGTCAGGCACCACAAGCTATTTCGCCCCTAAAGAGAATCAGGAATGCGCTGTCTTTTACAAGTGTCATGATAAGTCTGTTCTAAATCGATCGGCAAGAACAGTCCACCCTTGAGGCAAAGCGGGATGGTTGGCAGTTTTTCCGCCAGGGTCAGAGGCTCCTGCCAGAAGTCCAAACGAGAAGCTCCATCTTTTGCCCCGACTCGATAGGCAACGCCATACAATTCCGTTTCTAGGGACGTTGGTTGCAGATAGGTTTGACACTTTGAGGTAAAAGCGTTGCGATGGGTTGGGCGATCCTTATTGGCAGGGCTAACGAGTTCAATCGCTCCGACGAGAATAGAACCTGCTTGCGTACTGAAAATTTGCACTTGAACGCTGTCGGTTGTGAGCTGAAACGGTAGGGTTGCAGTTGGCGATCGCGGAGTCCATGCGGTTGCTCTTGGCACAGAATCAGGCAAGGGGGTCTCGCTCAAGGTGGCGACATCAATTTTAATCCCAAATTGAGCATTGGGTTCCGCGAAGTAACCGTCTGGCAGGGATTGATTGAGCACCTCAGCCAGATAGGTTGACCAGGCATTATGAAAGCTATGCCAGTGCCGTCTGAGACTTAAAGGCGGACGAAAGTGATCGAGCAGCGGCATGGAGAGATCGCTAGACGATCACTTCTAGCATAGATGCTTCCCTGGGAATTGCATCATGCACGGGCGGTGCTGGAGTCAAGAAAATTGGAGCCAAAAAAGTTCTGCTAACCCTCAAAAAAAGTACCGCAACCCACCAAAATTGCCTTGCTCTACTCGATTTCTTTGGTATTTACTGAGAATTGGGCAATCACGGTATTACTAGTGCCAAAGTCGATCGCGTAACTCAAGGTCTAACCTCTTCCGTCGCTCTACTGAATTAAGCTCAATTAGGCTGCATCCCCATATTTTACAAGCGTCAGCACCCCCACGAATGTATTACCTATTTAATTGGATTGTGCTTGTGTCTTTGATTAAATCCATTGTATTTCGCACCAAGCATTTGAAAAATCCTGCTTCTCTAAATCTTGTTTTCTAATTAAGAAATAAAGCACGGCAGTATCTCCATCTGCTCCTCCTCGCATCCAATCAAGGTCTTCATTAATCTCTATCTAAAAATGCTTCACTTGTTGAAGTTTGAGCATGGTCATGATCAGAGGTATTATAATTTCTTAAAAGCCACACCTTCTCCCGAAAACACAAGGTTGGCTCAAATAAGATACTGCATCGATTACTATTCAGTTGTGCATCAATTTCGTTCCTGAACTTCTCATGAATCTCCAGAGGAAAATGTGATGTTTGCAGTTCAGAAGTGTTATTGATATAAAAAACTTGACAAGAACCTTTGGAAGAGGCTCTGAAACCTTGTGGATAAAGCAGCGTATCCCAGAAAAAATACAGAATGCCAGAGGCAGGTAGGTTTGGAAAATCCCTGTAGCGAGGAACTTCTTCCAGGTAAATTTGCCCTAAAAAAGTTAGTGGCACTAATAGACCTGTTGCTTTATAAAGTAACCTAATGTAGTCCCCTCAAAAGGTAGCAGACTGTGCTCAACGTGGAACGCGCGCTTTCAGATGACAGACTATTGCGAGCATTAACAGGTCTCAACCGCAAG
>JAHHGS010000115.1 GCA_019359715.1 Aphanocapsa sp. GSE-SYN-MK-11-07L
TCGGCGAAGCTCAGTCGAGCCGTTGCGGATGCGGTATTGACCTTTCATGGCTTCTAGTTTGGGTTTGGCGATTCAAACTTACCATGACACATCCCTTCCGCAACTTCCATTCATGCAACAACGCCGATCGGCGATCGGGTTGTGGTTCCGTTTACGATCGCCTGCGGAAGCTGCTTCTTTTGCAACCGCACTCTGTGGTCACTGTGCGACAACTCTAACCCCAATGCCTGGATGGTTGAAAAAGTGATGGGGCATTCTCCGTCAGGGTTGTTTGGCTACTCTCATTTAACGGGTGGCTATGCCGGAGGACAAGCAGAATATGTCCGAGTTCCGTTTGCTGATGTCGGTTTGTTTAAAATTCCAGACGGATTGACCGATGAGCAGGTAGTATTTTTGACGGATATTTTTCCAACTGGATACATGGCTGCTGAAAACTGTGACATTCAGCCTGGGGATACAGTTGCGATCTGGGGCTGTGGCCCAGTTGGGCAATTTGCAATCAGAAGCGCTTTGATGTTAGGTGCAGAGCGGGTGATTGCGATCGATCGGGTGCCAGAGCGGCTCCAGATGGCCAAAGCTGGCGGGGCAGAAATTCTCAACTATGAAGAAGTTGAAGTTGGGGAAGCCCTGAAAGAAATGACTGGTGGACGTGGGCCCGACTCAGTGATGGATGCAGTCGGGATGGAAGCCCACGGTATGGGTCTAGAAGGCTTCTATGACCAAGTGATGCAAGCAGTGAAATTGGAACGCCCGAATGTATTGCGACAAGCGATCGTTGCCTGTCGGAAAGGAGGGACAGTTTCAGTTCCCGGTGTTTATACCGGCCTCGTCGATAAAATTCCGATGGGCGCTTTCATGAACAAAGGCTTAACAATGAAAACGGGGCAGACCCACCTGCATCGATATTTACAGCCACTGCTCGATCGGATTCAGAACGGCGATATTGATCCGTCATTTGTGATTACCCATTGTCTACCGCTAGAACAAGCTTCCCACGGCTACGAAATCTTCAAGCATAAGCAAAACAATTGCATCAAGATTGTGCTCAAGCCTGGTCAAGCTGCTTGAAGAGAACTCTAATCTTCTACGCCTGAACTAATTATGCTGAATGTTTGAAATCTGACTAGGTTTTAAGCACTCACTCCCCCTGAGAAAATGATCCACAATCGAAGAAGGTTTAGCCGTTGCAACTCCGGCGCGGTAGCGATCGCAGATAGATTTTGGCATGAACTGCCAGCGTCTTGCCAGTTTGGTTACGGCAGTTCGATCGCTCCCCAAAGGTTTCCAAGATGTATTGCTGAAACCGCAAATCCGCCAGTTTTTGCTGAATCGCTGTCGGTGTTAGGTTCGATCGTTTGGCGGGATTGGTTAAGTCTGCTTTCATCATGATCTGCTTTTCGATCAAAAAATAATGTTCAAAATGTTCCATCCAATCAATTAGCTATTGGATCAAAAGTCGATGGGTTCCACTGTCAATGAAAATGAAAATGCCCAAACCAATCAGCACAAAAGGAACCAGTCGATGACCGTAGCGGCTGAGGGCGCCAGACAGGAGGGGCTGTCTGGCAAGTTGATCGGCAATTCCACACCAGACCCCAATCATGGTCAGAAAAACACTTAGAATAATCGCTAATTCCGCTAGGTTGCTCTTGGCAAATAGGGGAAGGTAGATGCCGATGTTGTCTCCGCCATTGGCCAGGGTGACAGCGGCCACCTGATAGGTCTGGGGACTAAGGATGCTGGCGAAATGCAATTGCTTTTGAGGCACAGTCGTCTGGAGGGTTATGTGATCGGTTGCTGGCTGCAATAGATAGTGAATGCCGATCGCGATCGGCAGCAACCCTAGCCATCCTAACCAGACTTTCGGAATGATCATGCCGCCCAAAAATCCGGGCAGGCTAGCCACAATTAAACCCAAGAAGCCAAGGTACTGCCCGGCCACAATATGCCGTTGCCGCAAAGTCTTGTCCACTCTGGCGAAAAAAAGCGTCAGGATCACAATGTCATCAACATTTGTAGCGGCAAAGGCAGTCATTCCAGTCAGCATTGTGGCAATCATCCAGTTCATTCGTTGGCGGATTAGTGGATTAGTCTGTTAAAGTTTCTTCTGGTTCAGACTTTATTGTCACCGTTTGCTCCGCATTTCGGAATAGCATCAGGAGCAGCAATCCCCCGACTGCTGGCGTCAGTGTCGTCAAGCCCCGATTTTCCAACGTCTGACTGTCGATCAGAATTAATAGCCTTAACCCAATTAGCACAAATGGTCATCATTGGGGAGTGAATCGCTTCAATTCTCCAAATGGGGTTTTTAGAGCAAGTTTGCCGTTGCTCTAACCCAAGGGACGAGAAGCAACCCACCAAGATTGTTGCAGATGTAAAAATTTCTAGTTGATTTAAAAGTATAGAGCAGAGAAAAGCTATAGCTATTGCAAATAGATCTTGAACAAGGTAGGTGTTAAGAGACACTTCTTGCAGTTCAGGGTCGTAATTTGGCTATGCCAAAAGTTAATTATTTTTCTTGGTGCGAGTTGGAAATTTTATGAAAGCAAAAATAGTTGTTCAGCGCTTACTTTTAATTTCTTTGCTCAGCAGCTTAACGGGCAAGGCGGCTCAAGCCCAGCCTGTGGCTGCCCCGAATACAACAGGCACAAACGTCACCGTCAACGGCGATCGCTACGACATCGGCGGCGGCCAACTCTCGGCTGATCAGGCCAACCTGTTTCATAACTTCAGTCAGTTTGGCCTGAGCAAAAATCAAATTGCTAATTTCTTATCGAATCCCCAGATCCAGAACATCTTAGCGGGCGTTTCGGGCGGCAATCCATCGATTATTAACGGCTTAATTCAAGTCAGTGGTGGGCAATCTAACCTTTACCTGATGAACCCCGCCGGGATTGTATTTGGAGCCAATGCCAGCTTAAATGTCCCGGCTGCGTTTATTGCCACCACCGCCAACGGGATTGGGTTTGGCAATGGCTGGTTTAGCGCCAGTGGGCCCAGCAACTACAGTCAACTGGTGGGCAACCCGATCGGGTTTGCGTTTACGGTGCAGCAGCCAGGGGCAATCATTAATGCTGGTGATTTGAGCGTTGGCAGCGCCCAGCGTCTGGCGTTGATTGGCGGCACTGTCGTTAACACTGGTGAACTGAACGCCCCGGCTGGGCAGGTGATTTTAGCTGCTGTGCCTGGCGAGAGCTTTGTCCGCCTCAGCCAAACTGGGCAGTTGTTGAGTCTGGAGTTTCAGCCGCTATCGACCCTGACCAGTCAGCCCAATGCCTGGACAATTCCGGTTCTTTCCTTACCGCAATTGCTGACCGGGCCAGGGGCAGATGAGGCGACAGGCGTGACGGTGAATCCCGATGGCACGGTGCAACTGACGGGGGGCGAGCCGATCGCCCCGACTACTGGACTGGCGATCGCCGCGGGCCGGATTGATGTTTCAAGTTCCCAGGTGGGCGGCACCGTGCAGGTGCTGGGTGATCAGGTGCAGGCGATCGGGGCGAACATTAACGCCTCTGGTCTAACAGGTGGGGGCAAAGTCCTCATTGGCGGTGACTATCAAGGACAAGGCAGCCTACCCACGACTCAGCAGACAACCATTAGCCCTGACTCAATCATCCAGGCTGACGCGCTCAAGCAGGGCAATGGCGGTCAAGTTGTGGTTTGGTCAGATGGGACAACTCGCTTTTCAGGACAGATCACCGCCAAGGGTGGGGTAGAAGGCGGCAATGGCGGCTTAGTTGAAACCTCTGGTAAGCAGAGCCTCCAGGTGCTAGATGCTACCGTCAACGCCAGCGCCCCGGCGGGCTTGGCGGGTACTTGGCTGCTGGATCCAACCGATATTACGATCGCTGCCACAGGGGGTAGGATTGGCGAGCCAACTGTGGCAGTGTCTGCAATCAATACTGCCCTCAACCAAGGCACCAGTGTTGTAATTACGACCAATATTGGTGAAGGTTCAGACGCAGGCAACATCACGCAGTTGGCGGAAGCGCCAATTAGCTATACCGGCACGGCTGCCGATGTTCGACTGGTGTTGGAAGCCGCCAATGACATTACGCTCAATGGTGGGATTACTGCCAGCAACGGCCCGCTCAACGTCACACTGAATGCCCAAAGCACTGCTGGAGGCAACCCACTCGGTGCAACGGGCGCCGTCAATCTCAATGCCCCAGTCAGTACGAATGGCGGCAGTTTTACAGCCACAGGACAAACAATTACTAGCGCCAGCGGAGCCAATATTGAGACGACTGGCGGTAACATTGACCTGAACAGCACAGGTCAAATTGATACCTCACGCAGCAGTTTGAGCACTGGCGTTAGCACAGGCAACGCTGGCTCAATTACTTTGACAGCATTAGCCAACATGACCACTGCGAATCTTTCCTCTGCTGCTTCCAACGGGACTGGGGGAGGCATTGGCCTCTCGACGACTGGGGGCAGTATTAATACCACTGCTGGCAGTGTTGATGCTTCCGGGCAAACCGCAGGCGGTAACATCACCTTCTCGGCGGTCGGCCCAATTACCACAGCCGCTTTGACCTCTACTGCCAGTTCTGGGACGGGCGGAGTCATTGATCTAAGTAATGTTGCAGCAACAACTGCTAGCCCGATCGATACCAGCGGCGGTTTGATCCAGGGGGGGCAAATTAAGGTCAATGCCTCTGGCAACATTGTGACAGCTAGCTTGACGGCAACCGGAACCACCGGGGAAAGGATTACTTTAGTCAGCAACCCTGGCAGTATCACGGCCAGCACTGGCTCGTTCACAACTTCTGGTGCCGATGTCCAACTGCTTGCGGGTCAAAATATTGCCGTGACCTCCATCACAACCGACGGAGGCGATATTGTCCTCGACACAACCCAGGGCAGCATTACGGTCAGTGGCACCCTTGATGCCTCTAGCTCAACCAATGGCGGCAGTGTTGGATTGGAGGCGAACCAAGGCAGCATTAATGTGGACGGAATCAACTCGCAGGCAAATTCAAGCCCGGGCACGCAAGGGGCGATCGCCATCCTGGCTAACCAAGACATTACCGTTGATTCAATCACAACTCGCTCTGATGGCACCGGGGCTACGGTCAGCATCACCAGCCAAAATGGGGCGATCAGCTTGGGCAGCACAGACTTAGGCAGTAACTTTGGTCAGGGAGCAAGTATTAACATCTCCGCTGCCAATAACATTCAAATCAACGGCACGCTATTTGCTGATGCTGGTTCGCTCAATGGCGGCACAATTCAAATCACTAGCCAGAACGGCAGTATTAGCACTGACAATTTGGTGGCGGCGGCCACCACCAGTTTTGGTTTGAGTGGCACGCCTCAAGGCAATGGTGGCCGCATTGCTCTCCAGGCTGCTACTGGCATTACGACCGGCGATTTGTCTGCCTTTGCTGAGTTGGGCACCGGTGGCACAGTTACCTTAAATTCAGGCGGTAATACCCAAGTTAACCTGATCAATGCTCAGGGGGGCACCAGCGGCACAGGTGGCACAATTAATGTTTCAACCGGACAGTTTTTTCAAGCAACGAGCGATTTTACAGACCAGAATGGACTCACGACCAGCTTGTCGAGCGCTGGGGCAACCGGGGATGGCAGCATTTCAATTCGACACGGCGGCATCCTAACCCCGTTTATCGTTGGGGATGCTAGCTCAAATGGGACAGCCGCGGCAATTAGTACAGGAGCCAACAATTCAATTTTGCCCACCCGCAGCTTTTTGGGTAATTTTCAGCAGGGCAATATTCGAATTTTGAATGGGTTGAATCCAACTCCAGCACCACCGCCTTCTCCAAACCCATCTCCAACCCCAGTTCAGCCTCAGCCTGTGCCGCCCTCATCGCCACTCCCCATCTTCAGCCTAGCCAACACGCTAGCCCAAGTCGCCACCGATTTACAGGGTCAACAAATTCCTTTCACGACAATCACTAATCTGGCTACACCGGCTCTAGTCACTGCCGTTTTGTATCCTGGGGCTGAGATTGCTCTGACCCAGATTGATACAGCTTTGGCAGCAGGCAACATCGACCAAGCAATCCTGCTGATTGGGCAGGTTTGGGATCAGCAGTTTGAAGATTTCTTTGGCCAAAGCTTGGGCACAAGTCCGCTCTCGATCGCAGGTATGCAAGATGTCTTGAAGAAAATCACCCTCCAAACCGGCAAAAAGCCAGCCATCGTGTACGTGCTCAGTCGTCCAGAGCAACTCGAACTGCTGCTGGTGACGCCAGAGGGTAAACCGATCCACAAAACCGTGACGGAAGCCAATCGGGCCACCCTGCTGGCGATGGCCAAGACTTTTACCGATCAGGTGAAAGACCCCCGCAACATCAATAGCACCAGCTATTTAAAGTCGGCGCAACAGCTTTATGGGTGGCTGATTCAGCCCTTAGCAGCCGATTTACAAGCCCAAAACATCAACACCATTGCCTTTGCGATGGATGCCGGTTTGCGATCGCTACCTGTAGCCGCCCTCCACAATGGACAGCAGTTTTTGGTCGAACAGTACAGTTTGGGGCTAATGCCCAGCATCAATTTGACCGATACTCGCTACCGGAATATTCGCCGCGATCGGATTTTGGCGATGGGGTCTTCCGAGTTTTCTGATCAAGCTCCTTTGCCCTCCGTACCAGTTGAAGTCGCAACGATTAGTCAAGACTTGGGCGGCGGGCAGTCGCTGTTAAATCAAGACTTTACGGTCGCCAACTTGGAAGCCCAACGGCAGCGGCAAAAGTTTGGGGTAATTCACCTGGCTACCCACGGCAGTTTTGATCCCGGTACGCCGAGCGATTCATACATTCAGTTTTTCAATGGCAAGCTGCAACTGAATCAATTGCGCGAGTTAAATCTGAATCAACCGCCCACTGAACTGCTGACGCTGAGCGCCTGTCGGAGTGCGATCGGTAATGAGCAGGCTGAACTGGGCTTTGCCGGGCTGGCAGTGCAGGCTGGAGTTAAAACAGCCGTCGCCAGCCTCTGGTTCGTCAGCGATGAGGGAACCTTGGGGCTGATGACCGAATTTTACAATCAGCTTGCCACTGCCCCAATTAAGGCAGAAGCGCTCAGGCAGGCGCAAATTGCCATGCTGCAAGGACAGATTAAGGTCAGCAATGGGCAGCTCCAGCTTCCCCAAGGGGAAAGTATTGCCCTGCCGCCAGCGATCGCGCAGCAGGGCGATCGCGTACTTTCTCACCCCTACTACTGGTCAGCTTTCACGATGATTGGCAGCCCCTGGTAGCTTTTATCGCAACCCTCCTGGGGATGAAATATTGGTTGATTTTTGTCAGCTTTGCTCTCCAAAGCTGACAAAAATCAACCGATGGGTCTAAACGCCTGAAGTTGACCTGATTGACATCCTCTCCTTCAAGGGTCACTTCACTGCCGCATGGCGCAGGAGGTGACCAATTTGTAACCTGAGCGGCGTTTCTCCCAAGTGATGATGCTTGACTCTGCCTGTGGCTCTGATGCCCAGTCCTTCACTTCTGACTTTCATTGCCATCGAGATCACCTCTGGGGCGGTTCGCAGTCTTGCCATTACTAAGAAATGATCAAGCTTTTCAAGGCGGTCTGCAGGTCTTGAGTTAAGTCTGTCACGGCTTGCTTGGCACTGCGGCGATCGCGCTGATACGTGGGCCAGCGATCAGAGATAGATAGCGGTTCGCCAATCGTCATGGTGGCGCGTCGCTTGCCCAATTTCAAGGTTTGGTAAGGGTTTCCACCCTTCAACCAAGTGGTCACTTTCCAGAGAATGACCAGGACTTCCGCAAACCGATCTCCGGTTGGCTTTTCTAGCACATACCTACCGCTGACTGCTGTAAAGCGTTCCACCAAGCGCATGTGCCCTAAGAACAAGCTGGCTTCTTCTGCCAACCAATCTGCCAGCCCGCGTTCAACTGCTGACATTTGCTCCAGGTTATCCCGAAACATCCGATCCCAGGCTGCTTGCTCTAAACGGCGGCAGCGATCAACAAAACAGCCGTTGGGTTTAACGCCAAAGTAAGCTTCTGATACCCCAAGGGCGATCGCCATCAGACGCTGGAGGCGGGCTTCTAAAAGCAAATTCTGTCTGTCTTGGTCTGCCTCTGAGAAAGCTGGCAGTTCTGGCAGGGTTTGCCCATAAAACCGCGTGTAGAAATCTTCCAGCAGTCCCAGCAAATGCTCTGCCAAGTCCAGCAGACGGCGGTATAGATTTTCTTCTACGCTGCTGGCTGGGTCAGCGGAGACAACTAGCCCGGCATCCTGTTCTAACTGACTGAGCACCTCTGCCATCCGCTGCCAGGGGGCTTGCCAGTAGCGATATTGAATCCCCACCGGCACAATTAGGACTTGCTCTATCCGGCCAGCACTTAACAAATCTTCCATACACCAGAACCCCATTTGGGCAATGCCTGGCTCCAAAGGGCTAACTAACTCACTGTGGTCATTGGTGCCTCCTTCCGGGGCGGCGGCGATCGGGAATTCTCCATTCACAAATAAATTTCGGGCTGCCCGGAGGCCCTGGCGGTCTAATTTGCCCCGGACAATTGAACTGCCTCCCATGCGGGGAAACAGCCAGCCCACCCCCGCCCCCGCCCAGAGCGGAATCCCCCGATCGTACAAAAAGTAGCTGTGAACCGGCGATCGCAACCGCATCCCTTGCTGGCGTGCCACCCGGGGGACAATTCGCCCCAGTAGATAGGACATACAGAGCGGATCATCCGTGCTAGGGTGGCGAAAAGCCAGAAAGAACCGCAGTTTACCCGCCTGAAATCGCTGGTAAAGATCCACCAGCCGCTCGGCATTTCTGGCCTCAACTTTAGTGATGGAAGTTTGGGAACGCAGCCACAGGGGCAACAATGTCTGCACAAAGCCCGTCACCCCTGAGTTAAACTGCTGGGGGACGAAGCTCAAAGCGGGTTGAGCGGGGCGAACAGATGGGGGCAAAGCTGATCTCCTGTGCAGTTTCTGAACCTACTGTAGCGATCGCAGCATCGTTCAAACAGCTTCAGTGTGCCAGCTTAGCAATCGGGTTAAGGTTACAGCATCAGCCCATCGCGAGTGGTAGAGGGGAAATGAATTTAGGAGATTAAGATTTACCAGTTGAGCCAAAGCACAATAGCGCTTCGGACTCACACAGATTGCCCTTACTTTTGATCAGCCATGCACGAGCCAAATATCAGCCAGCGTCCGCATACGACCGTCGTTTTAGCAATCAGTGCCGATGGCAAAATTTCTGATCAGTGGCGATCGCATCCTCAGTTTGGCTCGGCCAATGACTACGCCCACCTTGAGCAACAAGTTGCGGCGGCTGACGGAGTTTTGTTTGGGGCAGCCACCCTGCGGGCAGGCGGTTCAGCCATGCGGGTTTTGCAGCCAGAGTTAATTGCTAGCCGAGTTGGAGCGGGCAAGCCGCCGCAACCTGTCCAGATTGTCTGCTCCCGGATCGGCAAATTTGACCCCCAGTTAACCTTTTTTCGGCAACCCGTGCCCCGCTGGCTCGTCACCAGCCAATCAGAACAAGAATATCCAGGCTTCGACCAAGTGCTAGCATTTACGGTCAACGGCGAGATTGACTGGCGATCGGCGTTTAGGCAAATGTTTGACCTCGGAGTCAAGCAATTGGCCGTCTTAGGCGGTGGTGAGTTAATTTCCTCTCTGCTCCACCTGGGTCTGATTGATGAACTCTGGCTCACCGTCTGCCCAATTCTATTAGGCGGAGCAACCGCCCCAACGCCAATTGGCGGAGAAGGATTTTTAGAGTCCGCCGCCCCTCGGCTGCAATTGTTAGAAGTTAAACCCGTCGATCAAGAAGTTTTCTTGCATTATCGCGTCCAGCCGCAAACCTAACTTCCCAACCGGATCGCTGAGACGTATCCCCGCTCTTAGAGCGTTGCTAATAGCGACATCGCCAATGAAGAGACAAAAACCCAAAACGTCATGTGGAACAGGGGCTTCAAGGCATTAGCGATCATTGTTATTATCCTGACAGAGGGAACATCTTTATTATTCCCAGGGTGCCCAACTTCAACGATGATCTAAACAGGCTTGAGCTGTGTTTGTGATCACTCAGCAATTGAGCTACAGGCATCCCAAAAGATAATTAATTGCAGCAGGCTTGGCAATCAACTGAAAATCAACTGACCCAATATCGTTACAATACTCAAAGCGCAAGAAAGATACGAGTCAGGAAAGGGTGAATGCGAGTTGCGATCGTTGGAGCAGGGTTAGCGGGTCTAGCAGCCGCCGTAGAGCTAGTCGATGCTGGGCATGAAGTCGAAATTTATGAGGCGCGTCCGTTTGTTGGCGGTAAAGCTGGGAGCTGGGTTGATGCTGACGGCAACCATATTGAGATGGGACTACACGTTTTTTTTAATAACTATGCCAACCTGTTCGCCTTGATGCAAAAGGTCGGCGGTTACAAAAGCCTGCTGCCGAAAGAGCACGTTCACACCTTTATTAATCGGGGTGGAGAAGTTGGAAAACTCGATTTTCGATTTCTGCTCGGCGCTCCTTTCCACGGGCTAAAAGCATTTTTCACGACCGGGCAACTGACGCTGCAAGACAAGCTGCAAAACGCGATCGCCCTTGGCACCAGCCCGATTGTGGCTGGACTGGTCAACTATGACCTCGGGATGAAAATTATCCGGGCTTTGGATGGAATTAGCTTTGCCGACTGGTTTCGTCGCCACGGTGGCTCACAGCACAGCCTGAAGCGGCTGTGGGATCCGATTGCCCTTGCCCTTGGCTTTATCAATACAGAAGACATTTCTGCCCGCTGCATGTTAACCATCTTTATGATGTTTGCCGCCAAAACAGAAGCCTCGCGACTCAATCTGCTGGCGGGTTCACCGGATCAACACTTGCATCAGCCGATCGTCGATTACCTGCAAGGGCGCGGGGCAAAAATTTATACCCGCCGCCAGACCCGGCAAATTTTATTTGCCGAGTCTGACCAAACCACCCAGGTCACAGGACTCCTGATTGCTGATGGTGAGAGCGAAGCCACCATCACGGCTGATGCCTACTTGGCCGCCTGCGATGTTCCCGGCATCCAGCGCCTGTTGCCGCTAGAGTGGCGGACTTGGCCAGAATTCGACAATATTTACAAACTCGAAGGCGTGCCCGTGACGACGGTGCAATTGCGGTTCGATGGCTGGGTAACAGAGTTGAATGATCCTGAGCAACGCCAGCAGCTCAATCATGCTGCCGGGATTGACAATTTGCTCTACAGCGCCGATGCTGATTTCTCCTGTTTTGCCGACCTGGCCCTGACTAGCCCCCAAGACTATTACCGACCCGGACAAGGCTCGTTAATGCAAGTTGTCCTCACCCCCGGCGATCCGTTTGTCAAAATGAGCAATCAGGCGATCGCTCAGCATGCGCTCAAACAAATTCATGACCTGTTTCCCTCTGCCCGTCAGCTCAATATGACTTGGTACAGTGTGGTTAAGCTGGCTCAATCGCTTTACCGTGAGCAAGCAGGCATGGATCCTTACCGTCCAGACCAAAAAACGCCGATTCCTAACTTTTTCTTGGCCGGTAGTTATACCAAACAAGACTATATCGACAGTATGGAAGGGGCAACAATTTCTGGAATGCAGGCAGCGGCGGCAATTCTGGAGCCAACCGGCTACAAGGTCAAAGGCACAGGCTTGTTTAAGTATTAATCAAGTATCAATTTATCGGAGAGGTAGGGTTTCTCATGTCCGATTGGCTCGAACACAGTGTCCAAGTTGAAGTTACGGTGCCGATTGAGTTGGCGTGGAGTCTTTGGTCAGATTTAGAGCAAATGCCGCGCTGGATGCAATGGATTGACTCGGTCAATATCCTAGAGGAGCAGCCGGAGCTGTCGCGCTGGAAGTTGGCCGCCGGTGGTCTGGAATTTAGCTGGCTGTCTCGGATTCTCAAGCAGGTGCCCAACCAAATTATCCAGTGGGAATCAGTCGATGGCTTGCCAAACCAAGGAGCGATTCGCTTTTACGATCGCCACGGCAGCAGCATTGTTAAGCTAACGGTCGCCTATGCGATTCCTGGGTTTCTGGGGAAACTGATGGATAATCTGTTTCTCGGTCGCTTGGTTGAGTCTAACCTGCAATCCAGCCTCAATCGCTTTCGTGACTATGCCCTAGCAGCCCAAGCCGAGGGACAAAGCTAGGACTAGTTGTTGAGCCGTCTCACGTAGCCGCGTAAATCGGGGCGGATGTGGCTTTGGGCGTGCGATCGAGAGTAAGCCGTTTCATGGCTGGTCTTTTTGAGCCAAACCACCATGTCAGTCGAGTCAAACGACACTTCGCCGCCCAGCATTTTGATAAACAGTTGCCCATGCCGACAGTCCATGCCTTTGATCGGATACCAAGTTTCTTTTCGGCCGGCTGGCCCACGGCTGTAGATCAGCAAATCCATCGGAATGCCATAGCGGCTAGAGTAGCCCTGTCCCCAACAAACCCGCCAAAGGTCTTTGGCGGTTGTGCAGTGAATTTTATATCCCTCCGGAATATCGCGCCGGTGATAGCTATAGCAGGTCTTAACCTTTAAATCCATCAGCGGGAAAAAGCTCTGCTCGACCAAAGCCTGATGCACCAGCGCCCAATAGGACGACGTGCTCTTGACCATTGCATTCAGAGTTGGCTCGTTCAGCTTGGCGGTTGAAATGATTCCTTCTTTCTTGGAGAGAAGCTGGACACTGCCACAAACTGGCTCAGTCCGCAGATTGCCATTGCAGAGCAATACAGATTGACCTTGAGCAAAGCCATCCACAAATGTCCGAATTAGTCCACAGTCGTCCAAGGATTGCTGCGGATCTGAAATCGACTGGATCGATCGAGAGGGCTTACGTTCAGACAGCTTAGGACTTGGCTCAGTCACCTGGCTATCATCCGGCGAAGGGTTGTTAAAAGCTGCCATGGAATAGGCTCTTCTAACTTGGGGGGCTAGTTTTGAAAGCGTCACTGATCAGTTCCTCTATCAACAGGTTTACTCGTTATCTAGACTCTAATGAGACTAGAATCAATCACATCATCAGCACTCGCATGAACCCAGTCTCAGACTGCTGGTTCATTACAGATTATTGGCTGAAGAAACACAAGATCCCCCCGTAGAGCTATAGCCTAACAAAAGAATGTTTAGAGTCATAGCCGATTTGACTAGCTTAAGAAAATTTTAACTTGGTGTCCAGAGGGCTGAGCAATGTGTCTACAAGTCAGGAACTAACAGATTGATAATCCAGAGTTTTTATGCTGACTCAAAAAGTTGCGGCGTGAAGCTGCCATGCAATCCGTAGGGGACATGATGCTTGAGGTGAAGCCGAGCAACTGGGCCGGGCTGCAAGCGGCTGGCATCTAAAATTACTAAATCAGAGCGGTGGTGGGCGGCATCATAAACCAACGCTAGCAGCCAGCCATCATCCTCATCTTTAGCTGAGTCTGGGGCTTGCCAAAGCTGCTGTCCTAATTGCTTGGGGACAAATACAGGTTCCCCCATAAATCCTCTCGGTGCAGCGCTCCAAACTGCTTGCTCACCTGTAACTAAGTCGAGCTTCAGTAAGCCTTGCAGGGGGGCATTGCCCTGGGGTTGGTGGGCGATCGCCAAATAAGCATAGCGATAGTCTTGACCAACTAAGCCCGGATGCACGGCTGGAAACTCGCAGGAACGGGAATTAAGGCAAGTCTGCTTAGCCGTTTGAGTGGTTAAGTCAAGCTGAAAGCGCCAAATTTGTCCGGCTGGGACGCTGTTGAAATCAACCTGTCGGTAGGCTTGCTCCCGTTCCAGGCTGGGGAAGCGATCGTAGCAAATCGAGTCAACAATGATTTGGTCGCCCTGCTCGTAGGCATTAATGTGGTGAAAAACAAAGCAGGCCGGCGTTTCTAAGCTCTTGGCTTTGCCTTGACCGTGGCGGGGAATCAGCCAAATCCGGGTCGGCTGGCGGGGCTGAAATTGAATGCATTCCCCTGGCGATCGCAGCCCCAACAAAAACGGAAACGGATTAAACTGCACTGGATTCTGGAAAAAAATGCAGTAGTTGGGCGTAATTGCAAAGTCGTGGATGAAGGCGAACCCTGGCACAGTCTGGCTGTACTGCTCAACGATTTGGCCCGCCAAATCCAGCTCGTAGATCACAATTTCAGTCGAAAGCCCTGGCTTGAGGGCAAAGTTAACCAGCCGGGGCGGACGCTGCTGATCGCCAGGGTCAATCCGCGGATGGGCAGCAAAACCATCGCCTAGCTGCAATCCGCCGTCAAAAAATTCTCCCCCCAGAGTTTCTAAACTGGCTGGATCAAGCCGATAGGGATGATCGGCCTCCCAGAGGGCCAGTAATTTCCCTCCCCAGTAAATCACTTGGGTGTTGGCAATATTTTTGAACTTGAGGTCGAACATGTTCGCCAGCCAGCCGCCAGGTTTGTCGGTACCAAACACGCCCCGATAGAGAATTTTGCCAGCCGCCTGTTCTGCCAAATAGCCTTCGGTGCGGACATAGCGATTGCGGAAGTGGGCCCGCCCTTGGTCAAAGGCGATCGCGCAGACCATGCCATCGCCATCAAAGGGGTGTCGGAGCGGCATACCCCCCACTTCCAATAGCCCTGGCCCATTTCGAAACAAAGTGCCGTGCAGGTCAGCCGGAATTTCCCCCTCAACCTGATCAATCCAGTAGTCATACTCTTCGGTTAAGGAAGCAGTTCCCCCTTGCCAATCTTCCGGGTCGTAGGTTGCAGGATCAATCGTTGGCGGTGAGTAGGTCATTGGGTTCTTAAACTAAGTCAGCATCTGCAAGCGGATACGTCTAGTTTACAGTTCTTTACATCGCTTGGGAAAGGCAGAGGGCAGAAGGTGCCATCAAGGCGAATCGCGTTTGACCAGGATTTTTTGAAATGGGTTTTCATATCGACTCAGGGTAGTGTTTTGATCCGCTCTTTGGGCCGAAATTAATGCAGACTGAAAATAGTTCTTGCGTTACCTTTATGAGTCAAACTGCCCTCAATTTAGCTGCCATCTGCGTTTTCTTGATCACCTTTAGCATTCTGCTGGGGCCGTTTTTGTCGATTCCGCCAGAACTGCCGGCGATCGCCACCATCAGTCTTTTAGGGTTGGCGACTGTGGACACTTTTAAATTTCAAGGACAAGGCGGCAGTTTGCTGGTGGATTGGTTTGCTCAGCGATCGCCCGCCCACCGAGCCAGAATTGCTCACCATGAAGCGGGGCACTTTTTGGTTGCTCATCACTTCGGAATGACAGTTACAGACTATAGCCTGTCTGCCTGGTCAGCCCGCCGCAAAGGTCAACCGGGGCTAGGCGGGGTAAGCGTGGCTGAACCGACCAGCAATCAACTTTCGGCTCAGGACATCGATCGCTACTGCACCGTCTGGATGGCTGGCATCGCCGCTGAGCAAATTGTTTATCAAACCGCTGAAGGCGGCAGCGATGATCGAGCCAAGCTGCAAGGACTACTCGCACCTCTCGGCCTTGACCCGCAGCAAAAAGAGCGCCTAGCAATTTTTCAAGCCAAGAACTTACTCCAAACAAATTGGTCAACCTACCAAGCCCTCGTCGCAGCAATGCAATCAGGCAAATCTATCGCGGAGTGCCAGCAAATTTTGGCAGCTTAGATTAAAGGCAGAGGGCAGAAGGTCGAAGGAACTATCCCCTCCTGCCCTCTGCCTTCACCTACAAACTTCCTTCCAAAGCAGCCGCAACGACATAGTGATTTTGATCGGTTTGCAGATCTGCCAGCACTTGTCTGGCTTTGGGGTCAGCCGATCGCCGCAGGGCAGTGGCAGCTCGCCAGCGATCGCGCCAGTCAGGCGCTTGCGCCAGGGACGTGAGTAACTCCAAAGCTTCCTCATGGTACCGACGGTCAAGCAACCCTCCGAGGGCTAAGATTGCGGTTTCTTTGACGGTTTGAGTTTCGTCGATCAGCGCTTCTTTAATCACTGCCAGGAGCACCTGATCTTGATTGGCTTCGGTGAGAATGGCCAAAATCGTTTGCCGGGTCAGCCAGTTGCGATCGCGGTAAAACAATTGCTCCAGTAAAGGGATAGCCAAATTACCAAACTCAAACAGCGAGTTAGCAACTTCGGCAATCACATTGCTGTCCTGCTCTTTGGCCAAGAGGTCTTTGAGAATCGTTAACGATTCGGGTGTCTGATGGTTGCCTAGTCCCATCACCGCAAAGCGACGACGCAGGAAATCTGGATTTTCCGAGAGCCGCTGCAAAATTGGCACTGCCAAATCTGAGGGAGTCTGAGCCAGGTCATCTAAAGCCAATTTGCACTGATCAAGGGAGCCAGAGCGCAGTAAAGATTCAAGCTGAGCTAGGCGATCGCTGTCCATGTTTACTCCGTTGCGCCAGCTCTAATTAACAATTCGCTGGCTTGGCTCGCCCGAAAAGACTGCCGCGCTTCGCTCAAGGCCGTTGCTCCCCAGCGGTTTTGAGGGCGAAAATCGGCTCCGTGCTCTAGCAGGAGGGTGATGGTTTCTAATTCGCCTCTGGCGGAGGCCATCATCAGCGGTGTCCAGCCGCCCAGGTTTTCTGTGTTGACCTCGCCACCGAGTTCAATCAGCGCTTTGACGGTATAGAAATGTCCGCGATCGACGGCTAGGTAAAGGGCTGTGTCGCCAATTTTATTCCTGGCATTGACTTCTGCCCCCATCTGCACCAGCCGTTGCACCAGATCCGTCTCGCCATGCCGGGCCATTGACATCAAAATTGTCTCGCTATAGCGGTTGCGGCTGTGAATGTCAGCTCCCTGATCGAGCAAAAGAGCAACAATTTCACGATGGTTTGATTCGGCAGCGTACATCAGGGCTGTAAAGTCGGCCGCATTTTTAGCCTGCACCTCTGCCCCATGCTCAATCAGCAGTTGAGCAATCTCTAAATACCCCTCCGCCGCCGCCCACATTAAGGCTGTATTGCTCTCACCGACAGGCGTAACGCCACCGATCGCGTTTACATCTGCGCCCTCGGCTAGCAGCGTGGCTACACCTGCCTGATCGCCACGGACAATCGCTCGAATCAGTTGGCTATCCATGGTCGAGTTCTACTTTGAAAATGCTGTCGCTCGGTTTTTGGGCGATCGTGGCTTCCCAGGCGATCGCCTGTAAAAAAGCCTGGGCAGAGAGCGTTTCTACCACATCCACTCCCCACTGATTGGGTTGCAGCGCCTCCGGTGAGCTGCTAGTGGCTGGAGTCGTTTTCAGACCGCCTAAAATCAAAATCGCTGGCAGTTGGCGATCGTGGCCGTCCTGTAAAGAATCGCGCCGCTTGGCTGCTAGGGCATGGGCACACAGTTCGCCCACCTGGGCCGGTGAAAATTTGTCGGTTGGGAATAAAATCTCGACAATCCAATGCGGATGATCAATGGGGCAACATTGCAGGTCGGTGCTTAATCCTTCGGCAAACACAGCCGTAAACTCTGCTCGGCTGAGGGCAGGCAGAATGTCGGGCGAAAGGTCAAAGTTATGGGAAAGCAGCATTCGGCACGGATCAGTCACAGTCTTACCTTCTAGTCACAAAAGCTCAGCTTTTAATTTACCGCAGCCCAGTTGTAAAGGCAGAAGCAGGAAAACAGGAGCGGGTTGCCTTGCTCAATGAACTAGTCATTTAAGAGGGGCAATTTAGACAAACACGAGCGGCTTATTTTTGAGCGGTGCAAAGGCTTCTGAGTCGAATCGATAAAGGCTGGCCGGGCGACCTGCGCCGCGAGTGACTTTTTGACCCGTATCCTGCAAAAAGCCCAGCTTGAGTAAGCGAGTCCGAAAGTTAGAATAGTCGGCGAAATCTTCCCCTAAAACGGTGCTGTAGAGCTGATAGAGGTCGTTTAAGGTAAAGGTTTCGGGGAGTACCTCAAAGGCGATCGGGCTGTATTCCAGCTTGCTGCACAGCCGCTGATGCCCATAGGCCAAAATTTGCTGATGATTGAAGGCTAGGGTTGGCACTTGCTCTAACGGATACCAAATGGAACCACGATCGCGAATTAGCTCAACGGCCTCATAGCGAACTAAGGCAAAGTAGCTAATCGACAAATAGCGCTCTTCAGTGATCGGGGTTTTTCCAGGCTGGATCTGCGGGTTGCTAAAAGTGTAGAGCTGCTCTAGATAAAGATTTTGGACGCGAATTTTTTCCGACAGAATCCGATCGGCGGCGGCTTCCAGGGATTCTCCCTGCCGAACCAAAGTGCCCGGCAAGCACCATTCGCCTAAAAACGGAGCCTGATCCCGTTTGACGAGTAAAACCAGCAAGCGATCGCGTTGGGTATCAACGGAGAAAATCACGTTATCGACGCCAACTCTAAAACTGGGTAGAGCGGGTGCAGACGGATTGGCGGCGTAGAGGTTTTCTTGCTGAATATAATTGGCGATGGCTGAAATTAAGCCTTGGGTGCTGCCCTGCTGACGATAGGCAGTGGAAGAAATTTCGGGGCCGGTAAAATCAGCGATCGTTAGCCTAGCGCCTTGAGATTTGAGCCAGGTCAGGTCAGACTCCACCAGTTGCACCCCTGGACGAGCCACAATCAGCAGCTTCACCTGCGGCAATAATTTCTGAATTTGATACCAGTGCAGCATCGTTGCGATGACATCTGTCCCAACTACCAAGGTCAGGTCTGCCTTTGGCCAGCGTTGCCTGGCCGTTTCTACGGTTCGCAGGGTGCGCCAATCGCTCAGTTCTGGCTCCAGGGTCAGGTTAGAAGATTGATTTTGCAGGTGTTCAATTAGCAAACCCAACATGGCCTGTCGATGCAGCAGGGGAGTCTGCCCCTGCTTAAAAGGATTGTCTGCCGCCCAGACTGCGACTTGATCAAACTGCTGAGCCAGCCATTCTAAAATCGCCTGATGAGCAAACGTGGGTGGATCAGCGCTGGTGCCAAACAGAGCCAGTCTCAGCATTGTCGTATTCGTTGAGGGCGAGATGAGACTTGCCATAAGCCTTCTGCCGTCAAGTTTAGCAAAGCGATAGCGATCAGGATTACAAGTGCTTTCTAGCTGGGGTCTGGAAACTACTGTGACAGTTGGGCACCGTCAAGACTAGCTTTGCGACAAGCCAGCCGCTGCTCGGAAGGCAAGATTGTTTGATCGCTACAGGCTTGCCTCAACTGCACCGCCCTTGGTTGTGAGGTTGCCTTTTCAAACTGTTTGTAAGTCTCACTAAATAGAGTGTTGATAATACCAACGGTCATGGCTAACAAGCTGAAAGTAATTACCAGTTTGACCGCTACTTTTTGGGGAGACCGCGATCGCTCTAACCGGCTGCCACAATGCGGACAAATAGGCGCGTGATTGCCAACCTGCTGATGGCAGGCAGGGCAGTTGATTGAAGCCATAGAACGTATCTCAGGGAACGAATGAACTTAATGTTCACCCCTGATGCAGGTTTCATAGCAGCGATCGTAAAGTTCAGTGATTCCCCCTAAAACGCCAGTACGCTTTCAACTGGAGAGGATAAGTAAGACCGATCCTCTCCAGTAAATTTAAGCAACCATATCAAACAACAGGACTTCCGATCCGGCAGCGGTTGCTTGCAGCTTAATCAGCGATTCTTGATCAACTGCGGCCCCGTCGCCAGCGGTAAGGGTTTGATCATTCACCTGCACCGATCCACGCGCCACTTGCAGCCAAGCAACTCTACCTGGAGCCAGGGTGTAGCTGACTGACTCACCTTGCTGCAAAGCAGCGGCGTAAAAATCAACGTTTTGGTGAATCGTGATCGAACCGTCTCGACCGTCACGAGAACCAACCAGCCGGAGCTGACCGCGTTTTTCTGCTGCGGTAAACGTTTTTTGCTCGTAGCCGGGTGCAATTCCGTTTTGCTCTGGCAGAATCCAAATTTGCAGGAAATGAACGGGTTCAGTTTTAGAAGCGTTGAATTCACTATGGCGAATGCCGGTGCCAGCCGACATCCGCTGCACATCACCAGGGCGAATGACCGAGCCAGTGCCGATGCTGTCTTTATGCTCTAGGGCACCTTCCAGCACATAGGAAATAATTTCCATGTCTTTGTGCCCGTGAGTATTAAAGCCCTGACCGGGAGCTACTTTGTCTTCATTGATCACCCGCAGATCGGCGAATCCGATCTGGTTTGGGTCGTAATATTCGCCAAAGGAAAACGTATGCCGGCTATCGAGCCAGCCAAAGTTAGCTGTGCCTCTGGCCTGGGCGGGTCGAATCGTAATCATGGCAGGGGCCTCCTAAGTGCAGTCGGCGAATTGCTCTCAACACTACTATTATGAATTGAGTCCACAAAAAAGACAATATACTAAAATATAAACACATTGTCTCTATCTGTTCTACAATCTTCGGTCAGTCAATCTAGCATTTAGCAACGATGAATAAGTTTGAACAAATGCGGGCTTTTGCTCAAGTGGTGGAGTCGGGCGGATTTGCGGCCGCAGCTCGCAGCATGGGGCTATCGCGATCGGCGGTCAATAAGCTGGTGATTGGATTAGAAAACGAATTGGGCGTGCAACTGCTGCACCGCAGTACGCGGGTGGTCAGTCCAACCGAAACTGGGTTGGCGTTTTATGACCGCTGCCTGGAGATTTTAGCCAGCCTGGCAGAAGCAGAGCGCTCAGTCACGCAGCTTCATGCTGAGCCAAAAGGACGGCTATGGGTCAATGCACCAATGACCTTCGGCACAATGTACTTGGCCCCTGCCTTGGCAGATTTTCTGGTGCAGTATCCCGACCTCCAAATGCAACTGACGCTCAGCGATCGGTTTATTAACCCAATTGAAGAAGGCTTTGATGTCACCGTCCGGATCGCAGAACCGCGACTGATCGCCAGTTTAATTGTCCAACCCTTGGCCCCCGCCCAGCGCCTCCTCTGCGCTGCCCCAGCTTACTTGGCCACCCACGGCATTCCCACCCACCCCAATCAACTGCGCTCCCATTCCTGCTTACACTACGGACAAATTGCTGTCGATAACCAGTGGGCCCTCACAGGAGCAGATGGCGAACATGCGATTCGAGTCCAAGGTCTACTCTGCTCTAACAATGGCGAGGCGCTCAGAGATGCGGCAATTCAAGGGCTGGGAATTACTTTACTGCCCAGATTTATTGTGGCGGTAGCCCTCCAGCAGGGCAGACTGCAAATTGTGCTACCAGACTATCAACCGACTGAGCTTTCGATTGATCTGCTTTATCCGGTTAATCGACACCTCTCGACTAAAATTCGCCTAGTAGTTGACTTTCTGCGCCAACGCTTTGGATCGCAATTCGGCCCCAGCAACCATACCCCACGGTTATAGCCAGCCAACCTGATCGTCATTTTTGCCTTTGGCACAAACTCTATGTGCGATCGCCAGAGGAATGCGTTAGATTCAGTGGTTAGATCAATGCTTAGCTCAACGCCATTTCTAGCCTTGCCATGCACCTGACGGTTTCCCACTTGCACAAGCAGTTTCCTTCTCAAAAAGGAATTGTGGTGGCACTCAAAGATATTAATCTGCACGTTGAAGAAAAGGAGTTTGTCTGTGCCGTTGGGGCGTCTGGTTCAGGTAAATCTACCCTACTGCGCCTAATTGCCGGGCTAGACCTGCCGACCGCCGGGGAAATTTTAGTCGATGGCGTACCCGTGACTGGCCCAGGCGCAGACCGGGGGATGATTTTTCAAAGTTATACCCTCTATCCCTGGCTGAGCGTGGCCAAGAATGTTGGCTTTGGCTTAAGGCTGCGGGGGCTAAGCCAGCGGGTGATTCAAGAGCAAGTCTCCTACTACCTGGATGTGGTTGGGCTGTCTAAGTTTGCCCAAGCTCTGCCCAGAGAGCTATCTGGCGGGATGAAGCAACGGGTAGCGATCGCCCGTGCCCTTGTCTCTCAGCCGAAAATTTTGCTGATGGATGAACCCTTTGGAGCGCTAGATGTCCAGACCAAAGAAAAAATGCAGTTGTTTTTAGTTGATCTGTGGCAACGCACCGGTACCACGATTTTTATGATCACCCACGATGTCGAAGAAGCCGTGTTTCTGGGAGAGCGAATCTACGTCCTGAGTGCCCATCCTGGTACCGTCAAAGCCGAAATTAATTTGGCGGACTTACCCAGCGAACCAACCTATCAGGTCAAGCGTAACCTGATCTTTCAGGGCTACAAGGATAAGCTGCTCGATCTATTGCGCGATCAAGAGGCGATCAATGACAGTATTCCATGATTCAGACCAATCATTAGCCGGATGGCAGTATGTCCCGAAAACATTAGAAATCAGGAAAAATTCCCCCGTCGTTTGCGGGCTTCCATCGCTTTTTCCAATACATCTAACAAGCCCGGCGCTTCTTCTTGAATCGTCAGCAGCAACCGCTCTCCCACTTCTACCTCGGCTGGATCTCGCCCGGAGTCCATCACTTTTTGGAGCCGAGGCATGGCAATGTTGTCTACCGTTTCGACTAAACCACTTAAACAGCGAAAGAACTGACGCTCAGTCAAGGTGGCATCTTCGATCGGAAATTCAATCATCGCCCGCACTTCGCCATCACTTGGATCGTACTCCCACTGCAACATTTTGGTTTCCCAAGAGATGCTGAGCATGGTTTCCAAAATCGCTTCCTTGTAGCGATGCGTTTTTACCCCGGCCAAAATCTCTGGCGCAAAGAGCTTCAAAAATTCTCCGTTCTCATCAAGCTGAATCACAATCAAAAATTGCTCGACACTGCTCGACTCAACCCCGGTCATAATCTGGGCATCCGTCTCGTTGAGGCTATATTTCAACCCCTGGTTGTCTAGATAGGTAGCAATTTGTCGCAGGTTCACACTCATCAGGGCATCCTCACTAGCGTTGAGAGAGCGATTATTTTATGGACTGGTATCTAGCATTGTCTTGAACGATGCGGGCAAAAACACGCACGATTTAGACCCAACCCCCTTCCGATTAACAAGAGACCAGGTTAATTACGAAGGCGCTTTCTCTTACCTTAAACTTTGGACTTTGAGATTTGCTAATAGCCTAAACTTAGTATCTTTTGTCTGCCAACTTATTTCACCCAAAGACGACAAAAGCAAAGAAACTGATACCAACCTTAGTCAACTACCCTAAGCCGCTAACGCTGAGCTTAGGGCTTGCAATTCAAGTTCCCGTTTCCGAGCAGACTGCAATAGGCTGATTGACCGCAGCCCAAAGTGTTTAGTTTTTTTGCAAGGAGCAACCACATCGTGTTCTCGTCCCTCTCTCCCAGAAAGCGCATTGCTTCCGAAACTGTATCCCCTGTAGTGCGTAGTCCTGCAGGTCGTGCCTTTGTTAAAGGAGTGGGCTTGTCTATGGGTTCGATTGTACCAAAAAACACTCTGTCAGTGGCAAAGATTATGTGTCAATCTACGCGGTATCGAACGTTCGGCTGAGCTGTTCGGCGAGCGCTTACAGTCGAAGCCTCACGCCGAAGTCTTGTCGAAGCATCCCTCCCTACGCCGCTTTGCTGAGCGTAGGGTCTTTCGGAGAATCCGATGAAGGCGGGGCAAGCAATCTTAATTTTCGGTTGAGCACTGCCTTACTGGGCAGACTCAAACTGGAGACGAATATCGTAGCGGCTGCTCCAATTTGTGGGGCTGCTGGCTGTAATCCCAATCCCAGTTACGCCTTGAGTCGTTTTACGCAGGTTGGAACCTGGCTTGGGCAAGATCGGATTTCGAGCCAACTGAGCAAAGGTACCCGGCAAATTAAAAAAGAACTGGCTGCTGATGGCGCTCAGACTAGAACGAGTCACCGTTTGAAATGGGGATGCATTAGCTAAGCTTGCCTTAGGTTTAGGCACAAATTGGTCAGTGATGCTACCGCCAAAGGTAAAAAATGCAGTTTTATTCGCTAGCCAGCCGCGACTGGCCAGCGGTATTGTGGGCGGCACTTTCCAGGTAACGAGGGTGCCATTGTCGGTTTTTTCCTTGCTGACAATGTAGCGCAGGCGATCGCTAGCAATTTGATCCAGTTTAGCCAGAGATTTTTCAGCCCTGGTTTGATCATTCGCTTGGGCAAGGATGATCATCCCAGTATTCTGAACCCCTTTACCCTTCGTCGGCAGCAATGCTACCCCGAACTCACCCGTCATCCAAGGGGCAAATTCGCGGTCAAAATCAAGCCCTGTACTCGTATTGAACTGATCTCTAAGCCGACGCGGCAAGTCACTGTAGGGCAAATTGCTGCCTTGAAGATAGTTTTGCCAAACCTGCTGAAAATTACCGATTGCAAACATCGACAGGCTATCTGATGGCAGGCGCTGGGCAATTTTCTCTCCGCCGCTGGCTTGGGCTAATTGCCCCGGACTGATCGGATTCAGCCAAAGCGCACTGCTCATCCGGATCGCCTGGGACTCTAGGTTGAAATTGGCAACCAGCCCCTGATACTCTAGGGCTTGGCTGGGAGACGGCAATGGCGATGCTCCAGTGGGAGTGAGGGTTGTTTGAGCGATCGCCGTTGGCAAATTCAGGTAAATCTGCGCGAAGGGTTGTCCCGCTTCAATTTGACTGAGCGCCTGCGGATAGCGGGCAATTTGGGCCAGAGAAGGTTGACCCTGCTGGGTGTCGATCGCCTGCTCCATCAGCTTGGGGCCAGAGGTAATAAGCACAAATTTGTTACTGACGACAGTGACGGCGTAAGGATGGGCCGCTTGGGGGCCAGTTTGCTGAATCGTGACTCCCTTGTAAGTGCGGTTGGCCAAGCTTGTGCTGCCCAACCGAGACAGTACGGTTTGGGCGGCGGCCAGATTGGCGATCGGCAGCACCCACATTTGCAGAGACTGTTTGGCTTCGCTAGCCGTGGCCGCACTGATCGGAATCAGGGCTAGGGTCGCCTGCTGCCCAATCCAGGGCTGAATGTCTTTGCTGTAGTCCAGACCGCGATCGCTAAAAAACTGAGTTTGCCAGGCTTGCAGTTTGTCAGCAATCATCTGCTGGGTCTGGCGGGTTCCTAGCTGTCGCAGTCGCTGCCACTGGGCAGGATCAGTTGAAACAGAAACAGTCATCACAGCAGACTGAGGAATCAGCTCTGTCCCGGCGGGCATTAACTCTTGGAGGGTGCGATTTGAGTTGAGCCAAACTAAAGCTCCGACACTGCCAACAATCAATAAACCAGCTCCGCCCAAAGCTAAGATTAATAGTTTTGGCTTCACACGCATTCTCTGAACTCCACTGGTTTTCAATAAATACCGTACAGCATTAAGTCTCCTAATTCTGGTTCTAGCACTATCGCCCACAGGTTGGGGACAGATTATTTTTCAGTCTGGATGCGGTCTACCCTGTCTTAGGTTCGATGACGATCGCCCTGATCGCCGCTTCACAAAGCCCCTAAATTTCACAAATCAGATCAGAGTGCGATATACATTGTTAAAGTCAAACAGATCTTTAATAAACAGATCTTAAATAAGTTGTGGATGGCACATTTAATTGTTGCACCCACACAACTTATCCCTATAGCAGAGGATGTGGCCGCAGTGAGGGGCTGAACATGAATCAGCAAGAATTAGAAGCGATTTTACAAGATGCCTTTCGAGCCTGCGAACTCGCTGGATTGCCCCTCAACACCACTCAGCAAGAAATTTTGCTGCACCGACTGGAGTCATCTTTTTTTAAAGACCTTGCTGACGCCGAGAATCCGCTAGATGCCCTCAGTGCCGCCGAAAGACAAGCATTGATTGAGTATGTCACCCGTTGTGACCAAAACAACCTCGATTGGAAAGCCCAATTGCTGAATAATTGGCTGCAAGGTCTGCCTTCGGGTGACGTTCAATTTATCCGCGATCGCTGCGGTTTGCAGTGGCTAGAGCAGGTGAGGCCGGTTCACTTGGCAGCCTACGCCGATGACCAAGCGGTCAGAGTCAAACTCGGCGATCGACTAGAAGTGGCTAGCTCACTCTGGGAGTGGGTACCGGAAGCCCAGTCCGATGGGCAAGAATGGTACGGCTGTACCGTCATTCGGGTGTTTGATGACAGCGAAGCAGAGGCGAGTTATCCTGGCTGCACTGTGCGAATGGCAAATGGATTGGAATACGACATTCACGGTATGTATGAGTGGAACCGAGGCAATTGGCGCTGGAATCAAAGTTAACAAACCATTTGCAAGTCAACACTCTGAATTAAAATCGCTGAGGTGATCAACCCCAACTTGCCATGAAAATTGCCACCTGGAATGTCAACTCTATCCGCACCCGCCTCGATCAGGTCATGCAGTGGCTAGTGGTTAATCCGGTCGAGGTGCTGTGTTTGCAGGAAACCAAGGTGGTCGATCCTGACTTTCCGCGATCGCCCCTAGAAGCCTTGGGCTACAACCTCTACTGTGCTGGGCAAAAATCCTACAACGGCGTGGCAATTCTCAGCCGCGCCCCCTTAGAGCAGGTGAGCGCTGGCTTTGCACCCGTGCTGACTGACCCCGAACTGCATTCCACCGCCCTCAGCCTAGACGAGCAAAAACGAGTGATCACAGGCGTACTGCCAGGCAATCTGCGAATTGTCAATTTGTATGTCCCGAATGGTTCGGCGATCGGCAGCGAAAAATATCTTTATAAGCTGAGCTGGCTAGCCATGCTGCGCCAGTATCTCCAGCAGTTACAGTCAACCAAAGCCAATGAAATCTTAATCTGCGGTGACTTTAACATTGCCCTCGAAGACCGCGATATTCATGACCCAACCGGGCGCGAGACGCACATTATGGCTTCCGATCTGGAGCGGCAAGCCCTGCAATCTGTGCTGGAATTAGGCTTTGCCGATAGCCTGCGAAAATTCACCCCCGACGGCGGGCAGTTTAGCTGGTGGGATTATCGAGCCGCTTCTTTTCGCCGCAATCAAGGCTGGCGGATTGATCACCACTACCTGACGGCAGGACTGTATGAACGGGCGATCGGCTGTCAAATTGACATTACCCCTCGCAAGCTCCCCCAGCCCAGCGATCATGCGCCTGTAATTATCGAATTACAGTCAAGTGAGCTTTTGCCCTCAAGCCAGAAAATTGAGGGTGAGTAAGGCGATCGCCATCAAAGAGAATACCAGTCAGATCGGCCGGATCAGGATATTTCATTTGGGCAGCAGAGGATTGCGTTCTAATCTTGTCTCGATGGGTCGGATTTCTTGTTGGGTGAGAGAAATGCCTCTGGGATACGGCGAACTCCACCATCCGCTTCAAAAACTGGGTACGAATTCCGCTACTTTCAGAACCTGTAACCTTAACTACAACTGCACTTATCTAGAAGAGTATTGAGTTCCGCAGCAATTTTCCAGGGATTTAGACCTTTGAAGGGGGCCGCAATGACTGCTTCATAGGGGTTTCTTTCCATTTGTTTAACAGCGGCGATCGCTGCTTCGTTCGAGAATCCTCGTCCAGCCACAAGCCATGCCGCTAAAATGTGCCCGGTGCGGCCAACGCCGCCAGAGCAATGGACAACTACTTTCTCCTGACTCTGGTCGGCAGCCACTAAGAATGGCAAAATCTGACCCATCAAAGTATTGCGTTTGACAAGCTGAAAATCGGGGATAGGGGCCCAACAAACCCGCTCAATGCCAAAGGTTTGTTGGTAGACTTCAAGCAAATTTGTGTAGCGAATGAGTTGAAACTCAGTCAGCAAGCAGCAGACACGCTTGATGTCTTGATGTTGCATGAACTCAATCCACTGATTAACTTGCTCATCACTGTATCCCGGTCGAGCAGAGCCAAATACGATGAGTTCGTGCTCTGAAGCCGCTGCAAACTTATACATATCTTTGTTGTAAAATTTAAGTCCTAATGTAGCGAACGGAGGCGGCTTAGGCGACTGATTCACTGGGCACCGACTCGTGGATCACCGTTGGAGAACTTTGGCTGATCTTCGCTTTTGCGATCTAAGGTTCCATCAGCTTGAACATTATTGCCGAAGCCACATTCGCTTCGCTCTTGCGACTGTTCGACCTGAACTGAAGTCTGCGTAAATTTGAAGGTAATTTCGCAGGCACCATATTCGTCGCTTTCAAAGACACCAACCGCTCCCTCAAGTTTAAACTGGCCTTCAACCCAACCTGAATTGTATGAAGGGGCACCCTTTGATAACTCAAGTTGGAAGCGAACCGTGTTGCCTGTTTGCTCGGTCTTTAGCCACAGTCCTGATTGAGACGGGCCGTCATACGCCCATGACCCCGTGACACTCCCTGCCTGGGCAGCGTCAGCCAAGAACACGAGAGCCAAAGAAGATAGCAAGATAGGGATTTTGGGCATGAGTGCTTAGCAGCAAAATTTAAGTGTAGTCCTCTATTCTGGGGCATGATAGTTGGATCTGAACCATCAGGTGAGATTGCAGATAATTATCCTAATGCCGATCAAGCTGGGAGGGCCATGCCTAAATTAAAAACTCCGGCAGTGCTTGATCGTTCCAGACCCCGTGCAACCGCTCCGACACATAGGGACGCACCAAAAACTTGAGTGGCTCACCCGCTTGGACATCAATCCGCAGAAACGAATAGGGGCGGTGCTTCTGCGACCCTCGACCTTCACGTCCCACAAAGAGATGAGACTGGGCAACCTTTTGCTCTAGCTGATCGCCTCTCCTCTCAGTCAGGATTGGCCCCTCAGCGCGTTGCCGCCGCAGACTATAGCCACTGCCGCCACAAATCAGCCAGTGAGTATTGGCATCCCCATGCCCGGTGTCGCCTGTTTTCAGATACTCCAGGCAGTGAGCGTGACCGTTGAGAACCAAATCCACGATCGAACGACCCTCTGCTAGCAACCCGACTTTGGCTCCCACCTGATCTAAGACTTGTCTGAGGCGGCGGCGGATGGCGATGGTTTGCGCCTGATGCCACTTAGTCGCCTCAGTCACATAGGGAGGATGGTGGAAAAACAGCACTCGCCCCCGCACCTCCGGGGTTTGCCAAGATTGGATCAAACGATCCCGTAGCCAATCCAGTTGTGCGATGTCTGTGACGATGGACTCGTCTGCGGTCAGTTGTTTGATGATATCCCGCTGCACCTCCTCAAGTTGCTGTAGTTTGACGCGAATATCATCGATTCGTTCTGCCTGTTCCATTAGATCCGGATCTAATTTCCCAGATTCCGCGATCAGTTGCTGCATTTCCAACTCCACCGCAGCGTAACGAGTTTCTAACGTTCGGCGGTAAGCTTGTCCTGCGCGAGTTTTGGGTAAGGGGGCTGGCTCGTTAAAGGTATTGGAGTCTAAGCCAAAGAAATCAACGCCGCCTTGCCGAAACATGTAATAGCGGTTAGGCAGCCGGGTGAATTTTCCTGGCTCATAGGTCAGACATCGACCTGTTTCTGTTTTGGTAGTGTAGTGCCGATCGAGATGTTCTGACAAAAGACCCTGACCCGATAGCTCACGCAGCGGATCGAGAAACGCCTGAGCGTAGGCCTTGCCCTGAAAAG
The DNA here is from genome assembly GCA_019359715.1 of Aphanocapsa sp. GSE-SYN-MK-11-07L. GTDB lineage: Bacteria > Cyanobacteriota > Cyanobacteriia > Thermosynechococcales > Thermosynechococcaceae > JAHHGS01. Next base: position 29,278 of record JAHHGS010000115.1, read on the forward strand.
AACCGTGCCAACCCACATCAAAATCTAGCTTTGACTCAAACAAGCGACGAAAAGGATAAGCGGCTTGAATCGCCAATCCATAGATCAATGGCAAATCATAATAATCATGATTACCGAGCACCGGCAAGAACGGCAGGTTAAACACCATCCGATCGTGGGCAATCTGCCGATAGTTCTCGCCACCGACTAGAAATTCTCGATAGGGTTCAATAAAGTTCTTGAGGTAGAACTCGCTAGAGCCGACTAAATAGATCACATCTCCGGTATGCAAGACAAAGCGGCATTGTTCTCGATGGTGCAACATTTGCTCAGCAATCCGTCGCTGTGGGTTGAAACCATGATGCTGCCCCGTCCCACTATCACCGATTACAAGAAAGGAAAATTCAGGCTCGTCTGATCGCTGATCTGCCAACACTAGCCGCGTTTGGTCAATCCCTCGATCATGAATCGCTGGCGATTGCCACTGCACTCGCTCCTGCATCTTCTGAATCTTCACCGCGATTGCGGGATCGCTGACAAATTTCATCGCCCCATACCCTCTATTTTGAGCAATTCTCTCGCGATCGTACTCCCTGACCTTACCCCGAAAAAATAGCGAAGGTAAGATTTTTCGGTGTTTCTAACAGCAAGATCGGTTGAACCCAAGTCTAGACAGATTCAACACTTTCAACCTGATACTCGGTCAACTTGATTTTGGCGGATAATAAGAGAAAAATGCAGATTTTGCCATGCCATCTGACTCGATTCAGGTTCAAGATGAGTTCGATATTGTTGTGGTCGGGGCCGGCCACGCTGGCTGTGAAGCGGCACTCGCAGCCGCTCGACTGGGCTGCCGAACACTGCTGCTAACGCTCAATCTTGACAAAATTGCTTGGCAGCCCTGCAATCCGGCGGTGGGTGGGCCGGCCAAGTCGCAGTTGACCCACGAAGTCGATGCCCTAGGGGGTGAAATTGGCAAAATTGCCGATCGCACTTACCTACAAAAGCGGCTGCTGAACGACTCGCGGGGGCCAGCCGTCTGGGCGCTGCGGGCCCAAACCGATAAGCGAGAGTACGCCGCTGTCATGAAAGGGATTGTGGATAACCAGCCCAACTTGACCCTGCGGGAAGGCATGGTGACAGATTTAGTCTTGGGCCAGCATGACCAAGTGATTGGGGTGGAAACCTACTTTGGGGTCGGCTTTGGCTGCCGAGCCGTCGTGATTACCACCGGCACCTTTTTAGGTGGACGAATTTGGGTTGGCAATAAATCAATGCCGGCCGGGCGGGCTGGCGAATTTGCCGCAGAGGGGCTAACCGAAACCTTAAATCGGCTGGGGTTTGAAACTGGGCGGCTCAAAACTGGCACACCGGCACGAGTCGATCGCCGCACCGTTGACTACGGCAAAATGGAGGCTCAGCCCGCCGACCCCGATCTGCGCTGGTTTAGCTTTGACCCCGCCGTTTGGGTGGAGCGGGAGCAAATGCCCTGCTACATTACCCGCACCACGGCGGAAACCCATCGGCTGATTCGAGAAAATCTGCACCTGTCGCCCGTGTATGGCGGCTGGGTCGATGCCAAGGGCCCCCGCTACTGCCCCAGCATTGAAGACAAAATTGTTCGGTTTGCCGACAAGGAAAGCCATCAGATTTTTATTGAGCCAGAGGGGCGAGAGATTCCAGAGCTGTATATTCAGGGCTTTTCAACCGGACTGCCGGAAAGTTTACAGCTGACGATGCTGCGATCGCTGCCGGGGTTAGAACATTGCGCCATGCTCCGCCCCGCCTACGCGGTTGAGTACGACTATCTGCCAGCCACCCAGTGCTACCCGACCCTGATGACCAAAAAAATTGAGGGGCTATTCTGCGCCGGACAAATTAACGGCACCACCGGCTATGAAGAAGCGGCCGCCCAAGGAATTGTGGCCGGCATTAACGCCGCCCGCCTGGTGCAAGACCAAGAGATGATTGTCTTTGCGCGGGAGCAAAGCTACCTGGGTACGCTGCTGGATGACCTCTGCACCAAAGACCTACGGGAGCCGTACCGAATGCTGACCAGTCGCTCGGAATATCGGCTGCTGCTGCGCTCGGACAACGCCGATCAGCGCCTCACCCCGTTGGGACGGGAAATTGGGCTGATTGACGATCGGCGTTGGCAGTTGTTTAGCGCCAAATATGCCAATATCACGGCTGAAAAAGAGCGCCTGCACGCCACCCGCCTCAAAGAACTTGACCCGATCGGGCTGGCGATTGCCAGCCAAGCTCAGCAGGTAATTAAAGGTTCGCTGACCCTAGCCGAACTGCTGCGTCGCCCAGGCTTTCATTACTCTGATCTGGAACACTACGGGCTGGGCAATTCTGCCTTGAAGCCAAGCGAAAAGGAAGGGGCTGAAATCGACATTAAATATGCTGGCTACATTCAACGGCAGCAGCGGCAAATTGAACAAGTGATTCGGCAATCGCACCGCAAACTGCCTCCAGACCTGGACTATGCCAGCATTGACACTCTGTCAATGGAAGCGCGAGAAAAGCTGACCAAGGTTAAACCGCTGACGATCGGGCAGGCGAGTCGGATTGGTGGCGTCAACCCGGCGGATATTAATGCTTTGCTAGTTTACCTCGAACTCTCCCATCGTTCTGGTCGTCTGCAAGTTACACAATAGAGGCAGAGTTGCCAGCAGAAAACCTACTTTCTTGAATCAGCTTAAGTTTTGCCTTCGCCATAACTTTTTCTGGAGATACTTCAGAGATTACAATATCCACAACTTCTCACAATGGGCGTCCAGACATAATGATTGATTTGCGAACAAAGTTCTTAGCAGCAATACTTGCTAGTGCAACAGTAGTGACGAGTGGTGTCTTCATTGCAGGCTGCGGTGGTGGAGACTCAGAAAGAGAAGACTCACAACCTGCCCAAGACAGCGATCGCCAAAATCAAGATCAAGATGATGATGAAAAAAGCGATCGTGAAGACGACTAATCTCCTCATAGCGTCAGAAATCGCTGATCGAATCAAATGGGTTGAGCAGGAGAACTCCTGTATCTGCAAAGTCACTCGCATTCCGGGTGACTAAAGTTAATCCACAGGTGAGGGCTGTAGCGGCAATCTGTTTATCGAGGGCATTTTGCGGCTGGGGAACGCGCAATCTTCCCCAAACCTGGGCTTCAAGCGCTGTGAAATTTAGAATCTGGTCGGCGTAGTCTTCCACGACGGTTTGCAGCCAGGTTTCTAGCAGCTCTGCTTGGTTGCGATCGCCCCGATGCCTGATCAGTTCTACTCCCCGCCGTAGTTCGCCAATCGTGATCACACTGAGATAGAGAGGGGCTTTTTGGGCGATCGCAAGCTGGAAAAACTTCAGAACGCCAGGGTTTGCCTTGGTGCTTTTACGCAGTTCGCTAATGATGTTGGTGTCAATCAAATACGTGGCGGGCTGTGTCATCCTGCACTCGCTCGAAGTCTAAATCGTTGCCAACGTTAGGGATCTGGCTGAGCACTTCTGCCAAAGATTTTCTTTGCGGTTGCATTAATACTTGTTCTAAAATCTTGCGGTGCTCGGCTTCGGCACTGACCCCATGCTGACTCGCTCTCTGCTTGAGTGCCTTGACAATGGTTTCATTGATGTTGCGGACGATTAAATTTGCCATAGACCGTTTTGATTTCAGGGTGACGTTAACATCCTAAATTTCTTACAATGATAGCATTGATATCATTGAGGGCGTAATGGGGTGGCGCTGAACCAATTTATCATTGAGCAATATTTTCTAATTCCCCAGCCACCGGCGAACCGATACTGCAAGCTTCTACAGACGAGATCGTTCCGTGCTGCCCCTGGTTTTAGAAACCTGTTGAAATGTCTATCGGTTTGATTAGTGGAACTTTGCTCCCAACTGATTATTTTTTAACCCCTGAAATAATTAATGCTGAACTCAAAAACCATTGATCAGTCTGGGATTTGCGATCGCTGATGATTGTCCCGATAAAGAAGGGGATCGCTGATTCTACCTGATTCTTGACAGCTCAATTTTGTGCTTCCTACCTGACCCGATCAATCTAGGTCAACCGAGCTTCATGAATTCAGGGTGTTATGACGATACAGTAGACGACAGCGTGATTTTTGATACAATTGCTGGATTAATTTAGAATCAAGCTCTGGATTAATCAAATCTTTTGCCTTTAGCCATCAAACGCCAACTTGTTCAGCTTACATTGGGCGACGAATATGATTTACGAAGTCATTCAGTGGGAGGCAAGTCTACCCGCATGGCATTAACACCCGTTTCGCCTGTCGTTCTTGTCATCTTAGATGGTTGGGGTTATCGTGAGCAGACTGAAGGCAATGCGATCGCTGCTGCTCACACGCCAGTCATGGATAGCCTTTGGGATGCCTATCCCCACACGCTGATCCACACCTCTGGCAAAGCAGTCGGTTTGCCTAAAGGACAAATGGGCAACTCAGAAGTTGGGCATCTCAACATTGGGGCGGGTCGAATTGTCCCCCAAGAGCTCGTCCGAATTTCTGATGCTGCCGAAGATGGCAGCTTGCTCTCCAACCCTAACCTTGTCCAAGCCTGTCAAGTTGTCAAGCAGCGCGGCAGCAAGCTGCATTTGATTGGTCTCTGCTCAGAGGGCGGTGTGCATTCTCACCTTGACCATCTGTTTGCCTTGCTCGATTTGGCCAAAGCTGAGGGGATCAGTAACGTCTGTATCCACGCGATTAGCGATGGGCGAGACACCCTGCCCACCGATGGCAAATTAGCCATGCTCCGCTTACAGGAGAAAATTGACCAAGTTGGGGTCGGACAAATTGTCACCCTCAGCGGGCGCTATTACGCAATGGATCGCGATCGGCGCTGGGATCGAATTCAGCAAGCCTATGACGTGATCACCTCTGACCAAAACATCCAGCCTAAATCTGCTGCGGATGTGCTGGCGGAGGCCTATGCTGCTGGGATGACCGATGAATTTTTATTGCCGACTCGGCTTGCACCCGGAGCCGTCACGGCTGGAGATGGCGTAATTTTCTTCAACTTCCGCCCCGATCGATCGCGCCAACTGACCCATGCATTGATTGATCCCAATTTCACAGGATTTGAGCGATCGCAGATTACTCCCCTAGAATTTGTCACCTTTACGCAGTACGATGCCAGTCTGACAACGGCGATCGCCTTTCCACCCCAAAACTTGAGCAACATCTTGGGTGAAGTGATCGCTGAGCATGGCCTAAAGCAACTACGGGCCGCCGAAACTGAAAAGTATGCCCACGTCACCTATTTCTTTAACGGCGGCATCGAAGACCCGCTGGCAGGGGAAGATCGGCTGTTAATCAACAGCCCAATGGTGGCGACCTATAATCAGGCGCCGCAAATGTCGGCAAACGAGTTGACCCAAGCCGTTAGCGCCAAGATTGCCGAACAGATTTACGCCTTGGTCGTGATCAATTACGCCAATCCCGATATGGTGGGTCATACAGGACTAATCCCGGCTACCGTACAGGCGATCGAAACCGTCGATCGCAATTTGGGCAAGCTGATTGAGAGCGTGATCAAAGTCGGCGGTACGCTGCTGATTACGGCTGACCACGGCAACGCTGAGTGTATGATTGACCCGCAGGGACACCCGTGGACTGCTCACACGACTAATCCCGTTCCGTTCATTGTGGTGGAAGGCGAAAAACGCAAGATCCCCGGTCATGGGGCGGAAGTAAATTTGCGCGCTGATGGCTGTTTGGCCGACATTGCCCCGACTATTTTGGAGATCCTCAATTTACCTCAACCGGAGGAAATGACTGGGCGATCGCTGCTTGAGCCAGTCGAGGTAGATTTGCGCCCCAGTCGAAGCCCTGTACGTGTCCGGTTATAATTACATTACTAATAAGTCGGCTGAAGTTAATACTATGCTTGTCAATATTCTGACCGGAGTTTGGGTCTTTTCAGCGATCGGGATTGTCGTGCTGGTGCTGCTGCATAGTCCGAAGGGTGATGGACTTGGCTCATTGGGTGGGCAGGCTCAACTTTTTACTAGCAATAAGAGCGCTGAAGTCACCCTTAACCGCGTTACTTGGACACTAACAATTCTGTTCATGGGCTTAACCACAGTTTTGAGCGCAGGCTGGTTGGGGTAGCCGATTCTGAATTCTGGATCGAGATTATGCCTCGGATTAACTTTGATGTTTCCAATGATCTTGACCAGGTAATGACCAAACTGGTTAAAGATACTGGTAGTAGCTCAAAAAGTGAAGTTCTTCGTCGCGCTATTGCTTTGATGCAGATCGCAGCAGAAGAAAAACAAAAAGGTCGCAAGTTGGTGATCACAGAGCAAGATCGAACTCCAGTCGTAGAGATTTTGCTCTAGCAGAGTATGTCGAGTCAAACTGAAACAGAGGATACATCAGCTCAGTCCACGGTGGATGACAAAAAATGGGCGACTGGTATTATTGCCACAATCGTTAGCGGTAGTATTGGTTTTGCAACGGGTAAAGCAATTAGCTAGATCGTTTAAGACCTTAAGAGGTGCTCAAAAACGACTAATTTGGAGACAGGGGCAGAAAACGCTGCTGGCTTTATCAGTTTTGCTTTGTCTACTATCGTCTGCTAGCTTGAGTTCTGCGATTTCAGTCAAAAACGATCAGCCAGTGGTTTTGCCACTTGCCCAGGTTCATCCTTTACCTGCTTCCTTGGCGGCGATCGCATCTCCCGCTACCGAGGGCGATTATTTCGATCAAGTCAAACCGATTGATGTTGGGTATTTGGTTTGGAGTCAGTTTCCAATTCAGGTTTATATTGCTCCACCCGAAATTAGCAATGCCCAGGCTTGGTTAGCTTCAGCCCAGCAAGCAGTCAAAGACTGGCAGGCTTACCTCCCGCTGCAACTCGTGAAAGCCCCAGCGCACGCCAATATTACAATTCAGGCGACGGCACCTCAGCAGCGCAGTGGCAGCCGCGTCCGATCGGCGGAAACTACCTATCAAATTTTTGTTAACGATCAGGGTATTCTCAGCCAGCGCTTCACCGTCATGGTGCGCCCAAATCAGACGCCGCAGTACGTGTTAGCCGCGCTTCGCCACGAGCTGGGTCATGCGCTAGGGATCTGGGGGCATAGCCCAGTCAATACAGATGTGCTCTATTTTGCGCAGGTCAGAACTCCGCCGCCAATTTCCACCAGAGACATGAATACGCTGCGTCGAGTTTATGAGCAACCGACCCAGTTGGGTTGGCCAGTCACCCGTTCTGCCGACTAAAACCTCTAAGCCTAAACAGACTCGCTGCACCTCTTAGCCGATTGTCTATAGATATCGTTGATATCCCCAGGAAACTTCCTGATATATGTTTCCTTGGCCATCAATGTATGTTTGTTCACGATTGCGGATATCTAAATCTAAGCACTTGAACGCAGTTACTCGATTACCAACAACGCCATAACCACGAACCCAGTCTGTTTGATTAATCGCAAAGTTAACAAAACCGATCGCGCTGCAAGCAGATGTGATTGTCGAAGCAATTGAAGTCAATAAAACAGGCGAATTCATGACATTTTCCCCTAGCTGGTTATTGGCTATCACAATAAAATACTCCTGCGATCGCCCTGAAGGAAAGTTCGCGTAGCCATGTTTACGGGTTTCAGCCCTGACAACCTGAACCCCACGCATCTTTTCAAGACGTTTTTTTGAATCTAGAAATGCTTGCTTACAATTATTCTCAGTCATCTGCTGAGCAAGCAGATTTGAGATAGGTGTAAGTCGTGTTTCACCCGCTTGTGCAGGACTTACAGTTGTCATTAGGATTGTCGAGCTAATCAAAGAAAGCAATCTTTGCTGAAAGACAGAACTTCGGCACCTTGAGTCAGAACTTCGGCACCCTCTTAAAAGCAACCCCTGGCAGGGGAGAAAATCGACAGGAAATGGGGGGTTAAATCCAGGCGCTCTCGGATGAACTA
>JAHHGS010000116.1 GCA_019359715.1 Aphanocapsa sp. GSE-SYN-MK-11-07L
TCTACTCCCTAACTTATCTCCCAAAAAATATATACATGACACTCAAATCCGGCCCCTAGACAAGATTATTTACTAAAGTGCCTGTTTTTTCGTAATGTTTTGTTACCTCAAAAGAGCCGCACCCATCAGAAATCTTGCTGGATCTAGTAATCGGTTGTGCGATGATCGACAAACTGCAAACTATCTGTCTGCCCTTTAACGGTATCAATTTGAGCGTTGGTGAGCATGTTTAGGCCAAGGGCTGCAACCAGATAAAACATGGCAAGCATTCCCAACTTGGGCCAATTGTGAGAGAGAAAACGCAACATCGGCTAACTCCTAATTTAAGCAAACCAATTAATTTAAATCACAAAAATCTGGCACTGACACGGCATCTCAGCTAGAAAACGAAGCTCTGCGATCACGGAGACAGAACTTCATTCCCCCCAAACCCAACGAAATTACTGAGGAAAGCGGTAGGAAATAGGAAAACACATTACTTTGTACCTATACATTAAAGCTTTTTGGGGAACCTAAGGTCATCTTTGCGACAATTTCTACATATCTTTAAAATCATTGACAGCTAGATTATTCTAATCAGCAGCAGCGATCGCCAGAATCTAGCTTTTGGCGGATATACAGGGGTTTGGCATCGCTGAGATGGCAAGTTTAGAACTGAGTAAACTTGTTTAGATTCCGGCCGCCATAGCAGCATGACTGTTTTTGAGTTAGGCTAGACAAGCACTTTCGACGGTTGTGGGTCTATTGCTTGGCCATCAACCAGGTTTGATAACAGCCAACAATGAACCCGAAACCCACGATCGCCATTTCTCATTTAGGCTGCGAAAAAAATCGCGTTGATACTGAGCATATGCTGGGCTTGCTGGTAGAAGCGGGTTATGGCGTGGATGCCGATGAAGCGTTAGCCGATTATGTGATTGTCAACACCTGTAGCTTTATTCAGGCTGCCCGTGAAGAGTCAGTCCGCACATTAGTCGAGTTGGCAGAAGCCGATAAGAAAATTGTGATTACCGGCTGCATGGCTCAGCATTTCCAAGCGCAATTGCTAGAAGAACTGCCGGAGGCGGTGGCCTTAGTTGGCACTGGCGACTATCACAAAATTGTCGATGTGATCGAGCGGGTAGAAGCTGGGCAACGAGTGACAGAGGTTAGCTCGGAATCAACCTACATTGCCGATGAAACCGTTCCTCGCTACCGCACCACGACTGAGGGTGTAGCTTATTTGCGGGTGGCCGAGGGCTGTGACTATCGGTGCGCCTTTTGCATTATTCCTCATCTGCGGGGCAATCAGCGATCGCGCAGCATTGAGTCGATTGTGGCCGAAGCCAACCAACTGGCGGCGGAAGGAGTGAAGGAAATTATTTTAATTTCCCAAATCACGACCAACTATGGTTTAGACCTTTACGGCAAACCAAAGCTGGCGGAACTACTGCGGGCGCTTGGCCAGGTAGATGTGCCCTGGATTCGGATCCACTATGCTTATCCAACTGGGTTAACCCCAGCGGTGATCGAAGCAATTCGTGAAACCCCGAACGTGTTGCCCTACTTAGATTTACCTTTGCAGCATTCTCACCCAGAAATTCTGCGGGCAATGAATCGTCCTTGGCAGGGTCAAGTCAACGATTGGATCATTGAGCAAATTAAAACGGCGCTGCCCGAAGCGGTTTTGCGAACCACCTTTATTGTTGGGTTTCCGGGCGAGACAGCAGCGCAGTTTGAGCATTTGTGCGAGTTTGTCCAGCGACATCAGTTTGATCATGTCGGCGTGTTTACTTTTTCCCCAGAAGAAGGGACTCCTGCCTACAGCTTGCCCGGTCACTTACCTCAGGAAGTGATGGAGGCGCGTCGCGATCGCCTGATGAGCCTACAGCAACCGATTTCTTTGCACAGAAATCGGCAGCAAATCGGCAAGGTAATTAACGTGCTGATTGAACAGGAAAATCCAGAGACGGGGGAGCTAATCGGCCGCAGCGATCGCTTTTCTCCCGACGTAGACGGCTTAGTTTACGTGCAGGGCAGCGCTGCCCTCGGCAGCATGGCGCTGGTTAAGATCACAGATGCTGATCCCTATGACCTTTATGGTCAAGTGGCGATCGCAGCCGACTTGATCGGGTGGCCTAAGATGGCGCTCCCCGCTGTGCCAGCAAATTAATTTTGGCTAAATCCCCCATTTAGTTACGTTTTGTTGCAAGATATTAAAAGACTGAAAAGTTTGCAAGCTGATTTAAGGTCAGACCATAGAACTTACAAATTTTTTCAGGGCTGCTGCTCCTTGGCATCGACTGGGTGCGAGTGGGTGAGTAACATCTCTCCCCAGGTTTCAAGTCTAAATAGGCTAGGGATCTCCAGAGTGGCGGCACAGCTTTCACGACCTTTTCAGGAGATTTCATGACTGCCTCATTTAGCCAACTTGGCCTTTCAGATGCCCACGCTCAACATTTAGAGAGCTTAGGGTTTACTGAACCAACCCCGATTCAAATTCAAGCCATTCCACCCCTGCTGGCGGGGCGAGATGTGATTGGGCAAGCTCAAACCGGCACAGGTAAAACTGCTGCCTTTGGCTTGCCAATGCTAGAGCGGATTGATCCCCAATCCTTTGATACTCAGGCTTTGATTCTTACACCTACCCGCGAACTAGCGGTGCAGGTGAGTCAGGCGATTTTCAACCTAAAATCTGACCCCAACATCCGAGTTTTAGCGATTTATGGTGGTCAGCCGATTGAGCGGCAAATTGATCGGCTGAAGCGGGGCGTGCAAGTTTTGGTCGGCACGCCTGGGCGAGTCTTAGATTTAATTAAGCGGGGAGCGATGCCCCTCAGCACTCTCACCTGGTTCATCTTAGATGAAGCAGATGAAATGCTGAATATGGGCTTTATCCCTGATGTGAAGCAGATTTTGACTCAGGTGCCGGCCCAGCGCCAAACCGCCTTTTTCTCGGCCACGATGGAGCCGGCCATTTATCGGTTGGCAAAACAGTTTTTGCAGTCGCCTGTCACCGTTAGCGTTGAGCAAAGCCAGGCTGCACCAACCAAAATTGAGCAAGTTGCCTACAAAATGCCGCGCGGTGCTTCTAAGCCCCGCACCCTGCAAATGATTTTGGAGCTGGAAGACCCAGAATCAGCCTTGATTTTTGTTCGGACTCGGCGAGCTGCGGCTGAACTGACGAACCTGCTTCAGTCGGAAGGCTACAGCGCTGATGAATACCACGGCGACCTCAGTCAAAGCCAGCGAGAGCGATTAATTAATCGGTTCCGGCAAGGACAAATTCGCTGGGTAGTGGCGACAGATATTGCGGCGCGTGGCTTACACGTCGAAGACCTGACGCACGTGATTAACTATGACCTGCCGGATAGCCTGGAAAGCTACGTGCACCGGATTGGTCGGACGGGTCGAGCCGGTAAAACTGGGATTGCTGTTACTCTAATTCATCCCCTCGATCGCCATAAGCTGGGTCAAATTGAGCGGCACGTTCAGCAAAAGCTGACGCTGTTAGAAGCGCCTAGCCGGGCTCAAATTGAAGCCCGCCGCTTAGAGCGGATGAAAGACCAGGTAAAAGCCGCGCTGATGGGAGAACGGATGGCTTCTTTCTTGCCAATTGTTTCCCAGCTCAGTGAAGAGTATGACGTGCAAGCGATCGCTGCTGCTGCCCTCCAGATGGCCTTCGATCAAAACCGCCCTCTGCCTAACCAAACTGAAGCGACTCCCACCCCTAGCGGAAACTCAGAGTCAGAACGCAGCCGCAAGCCAGTTCGTAATCTCAATCGGCAAAGAGATCGAGCAACCAACCAGCGTTAGCACTCGGTTCTACGGTTTCCTGGGGTTTGACAACAGAAAATCTGGATGTTCTGACAGGAGCATCCAGATTTTTGTTGCAAGCGATTCAAAGCACGAAGCCGCTTTACAGCAATTGTCTGCCAGCTAAAATTTGGTAAAGCTGAGATTTAGTATTCTGTAAATTATATGAGATAGTTCAAAATTATCTATTATCTGAAAACTATCAGAGATGGTTTGAGCAAATGGAGAATGGCTGGCTAAATGCAGGGAGCATTAACAGAAATTGATATTAGCAGTATTTTTCAACTGCTGGCGTTGGGTCAACGTACAGGGACTCTCTACATTGAAGCGACCTCGAATTGGGCCTGGTTATTTTTTTTACATAATGGAGAAATTTATTACGCTCTCAACCTCAGCCATTCAGCCTTAACCCGGCTCCAAGATTACCTGCGATCTCATCAGCCTCAGATTGACTGGGAATCCCTCTCGGTAGAGCTTGAAGGCGTTGATGCAGAATATAGCTGTCTATGGTTACTGACCCAAAAGCAAATTCTCTTGCCTCAGAAGGCACGGTTCATCTTACAAAGTATGGTGCAAGAAACTTTGTTTGATGTGCTTAGTCTGTCTCAGGGGCATTTTTGGTTTGCTGCCGAGCAATCGATTACGCCCATCCTGGCAACCTACGATTCTGTTGCTTTGTCAAAAGATTTGTTAACCAAACTACAGGAGTGGAAGCGTTTTTTTCCCTACATTCGCTCTCCAGAGCAGTTCTTGCATATTCCCTACCCAGACCGGCTGCAAACGCTCCTGCCTGCTAAAGCCTTTCATCGTTTGCAGGCTTGGGTGCAAGAGCATACTTCCATTCGCCGACTCGGACGAATTTTAAATAAGGATAGTCTGGCTGTAGCGAGGGCTATTTATCCCTATGCTCAGCAAGGGCTAGTCAGGCTTTATGTTGCTGATGCTTCAGTCGGTAATTCAGTAATTTTAAATCACCAGGTTGCCAAAATTGTTTGGATTAGTGAGGCAATGTCAAGTCAAGAATTAGTTGAGGGTACGCTAAGGACAAGCGGTTATGAGGTGACGGCGATCGCCCATCCTCTGAGCGCTTTGAGCCTAATCTTTCAAATTAGTCCCAACTTTATTTTTTGTGACATCACTTTGTCCGAGCTAAATGGCTACGATGTTTGTGCAATGCTCCGCTCTACCTCTTTATTTCGTTACACTCCAATTGTGTTGCTAACAACCGAAATTCATTGCGTTGATCGCTCCAGAGTCATTTCCTCCGGTGCGACAACTTGCCTCCGTCAGCCCTCAAGTGCAGCGGAGCTTCTGTCTTTAATTGGTCAATATGTTAACCTTGGTAGTTCTTTCGCCTCTAGTCAGCTTGACTATGGCAAGTGCTTAGAGCAGCAACCGCAGACAGTTGATCAGGTTGCAAATCGTCCAAGTGCTCTCCTCTCAAAAACTGAAGGCTATCCCATCGCAGGTATCTCTTTATGAGCAAGGTTTTGGTTGTTGAAGACAGCGCCCCTCAACGGGAAATGATCAGCGAGCTTTTGCAGAAAAGCGGCTTGACCGTTGATATCGCTAATGATGGCGTGGAGGCCCTAGAGCGAATCCAAACGCTGCAGCCTGACATTGTAGTTTTAGATATTGTCATGCCTCGAATGAATGGTTACGAACTTTGTCGCCAGATCAAATCTGATCCACAAACCCAAGGGGTGCCGGTTGTGATTTGTTCGGCCAAGGGAGAAGACTTCGATCGCTATTGGGGCATGAAACAAGGGGCCGATGCGTATATCGCCAAGCCCTTCCAGCCGAAAGAACTGGTTGGAACCGTCAAGCAGCTACTCCGAGGTTAGTCACTATGATCAGCAGTCCCGATTTTCTGACCGACGATCGTTCCGAGCCAGGGATTGGCTTTCAGAGCTTGGAAAGCCCGGAAGGCGATTTGCACCTCAAGTTCTATACCGCTTCCGGCACTGAATTAGCGCTGCCTGCCGTCGATGTGCGGGAAGTTGTTGCCCCTGCTCCCAGCCGGATTACGCCTGTCCCCAATTCGTCTCCCTTACTCTTAGGCATTCTCAACTTGCGGGGACAAGTGATTTGGGTGGCAGATATTGGTCAATTTCTCGGAGATAGCCCGCCACTTAACACCGACCGTTCCGAAATTTCCGTGATTGCGATCGAGCAAGATGAAGTCGTGGTCGGCTTGGCGGTTGATCAGATTATTGGCATGGACTGGCTGAACCCAGACAAGCTAAGACTGTCTACGGATGCACCAGATAGCATGGCTCCCTACCTACAGGGAGAGTGGTTAATTGACCCGGAAACTAATCGGTGTTTACGGCTTCTTGATCCTGTAGCCATTTTACGTTCGGCCCGCTGGGCAGGATAGACAGACATTGCAGTTTAGATTACCCAGTTCAGACCCATTGGCAAGCTTAGAGAGCCTGTATTTAAGAGCATTTCGATAGGAGTACATTGATGGCACCAAGTACCAAATATACCGAAGAATATCAGCAAGCCCTAAGCGCCTACATGAACGGTGGTTACGAAGAAGCGGCGGCAATTTCTGACCGTTTGGTTAAAAGCTATCCTGATGACCCAAATCTCCGCTTGCTGCGCGGACACATTCATTGCTATCAAAATCAGTATGAAACGGCTCGTGAACAGTACCAAATCGTGCTGAGCCTGACTTCTGATCCTGAATTAATTGACTGTGCGAACACCAGCTTGGATAATGCTAGCCAATATATGGCTGAACCTTCAGTGGCGCCGATTGCAGCAGAGCGCCTTAGCGAATGCAATCCTGACAAACCAGAAGATATTACCGCCTTTCAAGGAGGTGAAACCAGTTTTAATCTGACCGGATCGCGTGGAGCAGATTTAGAGCAGTTTACCTATATTCAGACCGATAACCTGACTGAAGATGCCACACCATTTGCTGACCCTTTTACCCAGAATCCTGTCAATCCCCCAAGTCCTATGATAGACCCCAAAGCTACCGCGTCCGAAGACCCCTTTTTCAATCAAGAAACCCCAGTTGAGCGGAATAGTAGCTTCTCTCTAGAAGACTTAGATGAGGAAGCGACTCTACTGATGCATGGTGGGCCCTCGATTAATGGTGCTCCAGCCGATGCCGCCGAGCTACGCAATCAAATTGACTCTAATGCCCCAGAGGATCAGCGATCGGCAGCAGAGGATGAATCTCTGTTTGATGACTATTCAACTCCTGAACCGGCGTCGGCTGAGCCTAGTCTTGCCGATCTGAGCCTGGAAACCCAAAATCTTTGGCTATCTGAAGATGCACCCTCTGAGGAATCTTTATTCGGCGATTATTTTAGTAGTGCCTCTACGCCTAGTGCAGGTGTACCTGCTCCAGAAGCAGAGAACTTTGATGTTGAGGAGATGGAGTTGCTAGATGAAGCAGACGATCTGACTCTATTCATGGGTGGACAAAGCACTGCATCGAGTTTAGGGGCTGAGAGAGGCACAGTCTCCCCACTTGAACAAGACACATTTCAAGATCAAAATGTTGGCTTAGGTTCATCGAAAACCTTTGGGCTTAACAATACCAATTTTGGCTTCGCAGGTGATCTCGGTGATCCAGAAGACCTAGACGATGACTTAGACATGGGCACGGAGCTATCGGGTTATGTGCCTAGCCCGCGTCAAGAGCCACCAGAACCAGTGGCGTTGTTAGACGATATTTCTGGGTCGTTGGCGGGTGTGCCTTCCTTAATTAGCGACGATCGCCGAGAGTCGTCCTCGACGGCAGCCCCCCTAGCAACTCTGCCGAGCGCTGAACTAGCCTCGCCTCCGGCAGCGGTAGTTCAGCCTTTTTCTCTAGCAAAAAGCAACTTGGTCAGCGCGATCGCAACCGGAGCCATTTCGGCCATTGTGGCTGGGGCTGTCTCTTTAGCGGTGGCCCAACCCAGGAGTAACCAAGGAGCGCTTTTAGCCGCCTTGGGAGCCGGCCTGGCCGGGGGTGGCACGACGTTTGTGATGGGGCAAAAAAATCTGGCTCACATCAAGCGCTGCACCAATGATTTACAGAACCAGTTTGGCGCCGTTGCCCGAGGCGACCTGACTGCCAAAGCCACAGAATACTCTCAGGACGAATTTGGTCAGTTGGCCAGCGGCTTTAACAAAATGACCAGAGTGATCTACGCTGTCACTAGTGAGTCTCAGCAAAAAGCGGAAGAAAACGAAAAGTCAAAAGAAGACCTGCAACGGCAGGTGATTCGGCTGCTTGACGATGTGGAAGGCGCAGCCAGAGGCGATTTGACGGTGCAAGCTGAGGTGACGGCCGACGTGCTGGGCGCCGTGGCTGACTCGTTTAACCTGACGATTACTAACCTGCAAAAGATTGTCCAGCAGGTGAAAGTGGCGGCTCGCCAAGTCAATAGCGGTGCGGCAGAAAACGAAATCTTTGCCCGTAACCTCTCTTCAGATGCCCTGCGGCAAGCGGAAGAACTGGCGGTAACCCTAAACTCAGTCCAAATGATGACCAACGCGATTCAGCGGGTGGCTGAGAGCGCCAAAGAAGCAAATGAAGTGGCTCGCTCGGCTTCTGCGATTGCTCTCAAGGGCGGAGATGCGGTGGAACAAACCGTGAAGGGAATTCTAGCTATTCGTGAAACGGTGGCAGAAACCACCCGCAAGGTGAAGCGGCTGGCCGAATCGTCCCAGGAGATTTCCAAAATTGTTGGTTTGATTTCGCAAATTGCCTCGCGGACGAATCTGTTAGCCCTCAACGCTAGTATTGAAGCAGCCCGCGCCGGTGAGTCTGGACGGGGGTTCGCGATCGTGGCGGACGAAGTGCGGCAGTTGGCGGACCGGGCGGCCAAGTCTTCGAAAGAAATTGAGCAAATCGTGCTGCAAATTCAAAGCGAAACTGGCTCTGTGATGACGGCGATGGAAGAAGGCACCCAACAGGTGATTGAGGGGACTAAACTAGCTGAACAAGCCAAGCGATCGCTGGAGGATATCATTCAAGTGTCAAGTCAAATCGATACCTTGGTGCGATCCATTACCACTGCCACAGTTGAACAGACTGAAACCGCCCGCTCGATGGCTCAGGTGATGCAATCGGTAGAATTAACTGCCCAATCCACCTCCCAAGAAGCCCAGCGCGTTTCTGATTCTCTGCAAAACCTAGTCACGGTTGCCCGCGACCTCCAAGGGTCGGTAGAGAAGTTCAAAGTTGACGGTGCAGAGGCTTAGCCGCTAGCGATCGCAAGACTGGTTACTTCGTTTAGACATTGATTTTCAGCAAAAGAGCCATCCGAGGGAAACTGCCATGCAGCCGGAACAACAGAAGCGAATTTTAGGCTACTTCATTGAAGAAGCAAAAGAGCATCTGGAGACAATTGAGCATAGTCTACTCAACCTGCAAACGGTTGTAGAAGACCAAGAATCGATGAATGAGGTCTTTCGGGCGGCTCACTCCGTTAAGGGCGGTGCCGCGATGCTTGGTATTTATAGCATTCAGCAAACAGCCCACAAGCTGGAAGACTACTTCAAAGTTTTAAAGGAAAATCCGATCCAGGTTGATCAAAAGCTGGAGACGCTTTTTTTGCAGAGCTTTGATACGCTGAACGAACTGCTGGAAGAACTGCAAAGTCCCTTCGGTTTGTCGGATGAGGTTGCAGAGAAAGCCCTCCAACAGGTAGAGCCAGTATTTGCTGACCTGCAAACCCACTTGACCCGCCTGGTTCAGCAGGCAAATGGTCTACCCGTCGAGTTTGAAACGCCCGTCGCCGCCGCTCCGTCAGAGCGCAGCCTACAGGAAGCTTTTCAAACCAGTATTCCGCAGCAGCTCCGGGAGATGCTGCAACTGTTTAGGCAGGGAGATAGTCCTGCCCATCGCCAACAGCTGGCAGCAACCTGCCAGCAGCTCTCTCAACTGGGCAGCCAATTTAAACTGGAGGCCTGGAATAATCTGATTGGGGCGGCTCGGCAAGCGATCGCCAACCCAGGTGCTTCCTATGCTGCGATCGCGTCTGTGGTAATTAGAGAAATTAAAATTGCTCAAGACTTGGTTTTATCTGGACGTTCGACTGACATTCAGCCCAGTTCCAATCTAACGGCTCTCACAACTGCAACCACAACCCAATCGGCTCAACTCGATCTATCAAATCTTGATCCTGATTTGCTAACTGCGCCGACGTTGCAGGAAGAAGAAGATTTAGTTGAATTTTTGGCTGGCTTGCAGTCTGAGTCTGAAATGGCGATTCCCTTGAGCAGCGAGTCCTTAGCGTCTCTGGATGCTCTCTTAGCCAACGGCGCAGATACCAGCGAACTAGATGATCTATTTGCTGCCCCGACTGCAAAATCTGAGTCGCTGACCGATGCGATTCCGCTCGAAGATCCCTGGACAGAAAATGCCGATTTCTCTTTGCCGGAACCTGTCTCCAGTGGCTTAGAAGCCTATGTTGATAGCGCAGACTTTGAGTCTCTGGAAACTTTGCTTAACGATGCCCCTGAGCTAACCACAAGTCAGCAAACTGAGTTTGATGCCCTTGATGCTCTGCTGGATCAATCGGCCGCGGATAAAGACGATATCACTGCCGATTTGGAGCGGTTTATTAACGATCAGCCTCGCCCATCCTATGTGCCGCCCCGCCCCCGCACAACTCGTCGCACGGTTGCTTCTGGCTTTGAGCAAACGATGAAAGTGCCGGTCAAGCACTTAGATAGCTTGGGCAACCTGGTTGGAGAACTGGTTGTTAACCGGAACAGCCTGGAAGACAGCCAAGATCGGCTGCGGCAGTTCCTTGATAACCTGCTTTATCAGGTACAGCAATTGGGTGATGCGGGTCAACAGATGCAAGACCTGTATGAGCGATCGCTGCTAGAAAGCTCACTGCTTTCTATTCCCAGTATCCGCAACAGTTCTAGTCAATCGAATGGCTCAAGCTACACCGGCAGCAATGAGTTCGATGCCCTCGAAATGGATCGGTTCACGGGTTTTCATACGCTTTCTCAAGAGATTATTGAGCGGATTGTCCGAGTCCGAGAAGCCGCTTCTGACATTGAATTTGTGGTGGATGAAACCGAGCAAACTGCCCGCATGTTCCGGCAAGTCACTACCCAAGTCCAAGAGGGCTTAAGCCGATCGCGGATGATGCCGTTTTCACAAATTGCCGATCGCCTGCCGCGCGCCGTGCGAGACTTGTCTCTCAGGTGTGGTAAGCAGGCCAAACTAGAAATTGAAGGGCGAGAAACCCTGGTCGATAAAGGCATCTTAGAGCGTCTTTACGACCCAATGACTCACTTAGTCAACAATGCGATCTACCACGGGATTGAGTCCCCCGAAATTCGCCGGGCCCTGGGTAAACCACCGGAAGGGACAATCAAAATCCGGGCGTTTTACCAAGGCAGCCAAACCATCATTGCGATTACCGATGATGGGGCGGGGATTGACCCCGAAAAAGTTAAAGCCAAAGCGCTCCATGATGGGCTAATCACTCCAGCGGAAGCGGAAGCGATGACTCGCCAAGATGTCTATGGACTCTTGTTCCGGTCTGGTTTTAGCACCCAGGAGCAAGCGGATGAACTGGCTGGACGGGGCGTCGGTATGGATGTTGTCCGAGCCAGCATAGAAGAAATTCGCGGCGTCATTACGACGGATTCGACGATTGGCAAAGGCACAACCTTTACGATTCGCTTGCCGTTGACCCTGAGCATTGCCAAAGCGCTCTGCTGTGTTGATAACCACTGTCGGATTGCCTTCCCGATCGATGGCGTCGAAGACATGGTCGATATTTCCGAGAATCGGCTCCACGTGACTGATTCTGGCACGGTGCTGCCTTGGCGCGATCGCCTGCTGTCTTTCCATCGGTTGTCTGAGCTATTGCCCTATCAACGCCAAATTAGCCGCGGCAACGTTTACGCGGCTGCCTCGGATGAGGATGTCCTGTCTGTGGTGATTCTCCGCAGTGCTGATGACCTGATTGCGATCCAAGTTGATCACGTACTGGGTGAACAAGAAATTGTGATCAAGCAACTAAGTGGGCCGGTGCCGAAGCCAGTCGGAATTGCCGGTGTGACGGTTCAAGGGGATGGGCGGGTGATGCCGATCGCCGATGTCCTAGAGTTGATTGACCTCTCCTTCGGTCGCCTCCAAGTCAGCAATAACCTTTGGACTGATGGATCCGTTAAAGATAAAGCTCCCAGCAAGACGGAACCACTAGTACTGATTGTGGACGACTCAATTACCGTTCGCGAACTCCTGTCCTTGACCTTCAATAAGGTTGGCTATCGAGTTGAGCAAGCCCGCGATGGGCAAGAAGCCTGGGAAAAACTCCGCTCTGGCTTACCCTGCGACCTTGTGTTCTGCGACATTGAAATGCCCCGCATGGATGGCTTAGAGCTGCTCTCGCGAATTCAAAAAGACCCAGAACTAAATCGGCTCCCGATCGCCATGCTGACCTCCCGTGGCGCTGATCGGCACCGGCAGGTCGCGGTTCAACTCGGTGCCAAAGCGTACTTCACAAAGCCCTACCTCGAAGAATCCTTACTGGATGCCGCCAACCGAATGCTGAATGGTGAAGTTTTAATTACTGCTAAACCCGGCTAGGGCACGGTGAATTGATCAGTAGTGGATAGCCGAGTCGTTAATCTTCAAAGCTTGTCGCAGAATTTTGCGCTCTTCTGCTGGCAGTTTTAGCAAAACCCGTGGGTCATTGGGAGTTTGCTTATAGTGCAGAGCAGTGTTGAGTAACCGGAGCGGGATCTCAAATTCTGGTTTATTTCCAACTACTGCTTTCCAGGCATCTCGCCAGGCAGCGGCTTTGGTTAAGCTGATCAGCTCTGACACGAGTTCATCAATAGTGTTCACCAGCGCCACGCCCAATTCAGTTAGGAGTGAGCGTTTTTCAAGCAGGTTGACTAGCTTAACAACATTGGGTTGCCATTGTTGAGGATCTTCAATTGTTCGGAATAAGCTCCAAACGACTGGTTCTAAAACCTCGTAATCGATGGATTTTTCCTCGTTCAGTAATACCTCTAAAGCCTTATAGTTTTCAGCCCAACTGTTCAAAGTTCTCAACACGCTAAAGCGCAGAAATTTAACAAGCTTATTTTCTGGATTAATTTTGAGGGCTTGATCAAAACAGGCGATCGCTTCTTCATAACGATTTAAATCAAGCAAATCATCACCCCGACTTTCCCAAGCTTTGTAATAAGTAGGATGTGGATCTTCATCAGTTATTGCTTCGTGGTTGATTGCCTGATCTAAATAGCGGCAGATCAGAGCAGACTGTTTGGGAGCCATTAGTAACGCCTGTCGCATTGCTTGCAGCTCAGTTTGTGGATACCAGACCCGCAAGAAATCAACGATTAACCGCAGCGGTTCACCCCGCTCCTTTTTTACACCCAGACAAATTCGCATCAGCGGTTCAGCAATGTCGTAAAATGCTTCTCGCCCGATCGCCTCAACTTTGACATAGCCCTTCTCTTTTAATTCTTTGAGCTGGCTGGAAGCGGTTTGAGCGCTCATGAAGCAGCGCTGCGCGATCGTTTTAACCAATTGAGGAGACTTTTTCTCGCAGAGCAGTTCGACAATTTTGCGCTGTTGCGGCGATAAAAACTGCATCCGCGACTGGTAGTAGGGGGTCAGCACATCCACCAAACTCATAAATGGTGACACCAATTCTGCTAGGGATTGCTGAGTCAAAAAATCGGCAAAAATCATATAAATGCGTGGGTTGCCTCCGGCTAAGTGCTGCACGGCTTGGACTCGTGTTTGGCCGGTTGAAGTTTGTAAAAATTCGGTTAAATCTGTTTGCTGTCGCAATCTGGCAATATTGACTAACAGTTGTTGAGCTTCCGCTGCCGTTAGCTCACTCAAATGCACCGGACGGAAAAACCCATAAAACGGAGCTGTCCGCCGCTGTACGCCATTAAATAATCTGGATGACGTGGCTAAAATCGTACAGTTGGCATAGGTCTGTAAAAATGCCCGCAGATGCTGCTGCCCTTGTTCGCCTAAACCACTAAACAAATCGTCGAGGTTTTCAACAATCAACAACAGCGTCCGCTTGCCAATCAATTCATTCAGCAGTTTTTGCCCAGCCGCTTCAGCCTCTGCTGCTGAAAGATCGAATAACGCTTCTGTTTGCTCTTCAATCGTTGGGTCGTTCTCCCCCAATGCTCGAAAAATCCGCAGCAGCAGGTCTAAAAATGAAGTAACTCCCCATTCTTCTTCCCGCAGCCAAGCAATTAATTGCTTCTCCTTCAGGTCAGACATTTTTTGGACACGGTGATAGACCAATGACACAAGATGGGTCTTGCCCATCCCTCGCGCTCCAATCATCAGCGTGTGCAGTTTCGTTGGTGTTAAAACGCTTTCCCGAATCCGCTCCACTAAATCCGCCGCTAGTGCTTCGCGCTGGACAAAAATCGCTTCTAAGGTTTCCCCAGCCATCAAACTAGGCGTAAAGGAAAATAAATTTGCTCCATCCATACCCTATAGCCCCCGAAGCTGCCAGTAGCGTTGAATTAGCCCAAACTTAAACCTGTAGGTGCTGTCTGGCTGCTGCACAATGTAATGATCACGCCGAAGTAAATCTAGGAGCTTGCGGACTGCTTCTGCTTCTGCTTCTGGTTCTGATACGACCTGTTGCAGATTGAGTCGCTCCAGTAATTCACGCAGCAACAAGGGCGTACCTGTCGCTGCTAACTCGTCTAGGATGCCTAATACTAGCGGCTGTTCTACTGCTGAATAGTATGTATTTATCCGTACTCGAAAATGGGCTAGATCCCAGCGATTCGCATCGTCGCAAAGGCTCATTTGGACAATTTTTGCTACGAGATCAGCCGTCTGCGGTTCGTCTGTCCATTTCAGCGCATCCACAACATGGTGGATATAGAACGGAAAACAGTCCACAGCTTCTGCGATCGCCTGAGCCAGCACCCTTTCATCTACAACTCGAATCTGTTCTCCGCGCAAGAGCTTTTCTGCCAAATCGCAGGCATCTATCAGCGCTAATGGAGCCACATCCTCCACAAACATGTCGTTGATAGGGGAATTGGCATAGCCTGTCTCCTTCAGGCGAGCTATGACATGATGTAGCCCAATCGAGCCAGTAAACACCATCCGCAGATTAGGGATCATTTGGCGCAGCGATCGCAAGACATCCAACACTTCCATCGCCAGAGATTCGCTCTGATCCCGCTTGATGTTGTCGAGCATCATCGGCATTTCATCCCAGCAAAAAACAATTAATCCCGCTTGCTGCTCCGCTAAATCTTCGATTGTTTTGGTCAGCAGAGTTTTCCAATGAGGTGCAACTGTTTGAGGCAACTTTACCCCCAGAGCCTCCCCGCCACTGACTTGCTCAAAAAATATCCGAACTCGCTTCATCGTTTGCTGTTTGCGGCTCAGATCTGCCCACACATCCTCAAACACGCAGTTCACAAACTCCAAAGGAGTTCGTAGTGCTTCCACGTCCCGAAAAAATACACGCATCCCAAACTGCGGCTGTGCTGTCATTTTTTTGATAATGCTGGTTTTACCGATCCGGCGCTCAGCCGTCAGTACCAAGCTTTGTCGCTCTAGAATCCGCCAGAGCTTTGCAATCAAGCGATCACGCCCCACTACCTCATCTGGCGCAAGTTGCCCACCAGGATTTGTCTTCATCCGCTTGGTTGATTATACGTTAAAATTATTGTACGTCAAAAATAACGTATGTCAAACCCGACGTATTTTTGAGAGCGAATCTGACGGCTGACTGTTACCTAAATCATCTTAAAATCCAGTTTTGATAAGGTTCGTGGCAAGCTAGAGAAACTGTGATCGGGGAATGGCAATGCTTGAGAGATTGACCAGAAGTCAATTCTGTTTCAGATCGCGTCTGGGAATGAATGCAAGCGCAAGGCATGTTGGAAATGAGCTTAAGCACTGATGTGTTGGTCATAGGTGGGGGGGCGATCGGTCTGGCTACCGCCCTCGAACTGGCCGGGCAGGGTGCCAAAGTAACGGTGCTGAGTCGCAATTTTGCGGAAGCTGCCCTGCACGCTGCTGCCGGAATGCTGGCCCCGCAAGCGGAAGGACTGCCGCCGGGGCCAATGCTCGACCTTTGTTTGGGCAGTCGCAGTCTGTATCCAGCCTGGATTGAGCGCCTAGAAATCCTAACTGGAATTGATTGCGGCTACTGGAACTGTGGGATTCTAGCCCCAGTGTTTTCGGCTGGGAGTGACTCCCCTTCGGAGAAGTTCTCTGCGACATCAGCTACCCCTAGCCTGTGGCTGGACTCAAATTCTATTCGACAGCAGCAGCCAGGACTAAATCAGCAAATCACTGGCGGCTGGTGGTTTCCGGCCGATGGACAGGTTGACAATCGACGTTTAGCTAAAGCATTACGGGTGGCAGTTGAACAGGTAGGCGTGACGATTCACGAAAACTTGATTGTTCAAGCATTGCAGTGTTCAGGACAGCAAATAACTGGCGTCAGCACTACGGCTGGCGAGTGGCAGGCCGCCACCTATGTTTTAGCGACCGGGGCTTGGTCAGGGCAAATCTTGCCGATTCCCGTGGTGCCTCGCAAGGGTCAGATGCTCTCGGTGCAGATGCCTTTAGGGGATGAAACGACTCAAAGCTTGCATCAAGTTATTTTTGGCGATCGCACGTATTTGGTGCCCCGCCGAGATGGGCAAGTGATTGTGGGGGCGACCAGCGAGCCGGTGGGGTTTAGTCCTGGCAACACGCCAGAGGGGATGCGATCGCTGCTAGAAGGGGCAATTAACCTCTATCCGCCCTTGCGAGATTGGCCGATTCAAGAATGTTGGTGGGGATTTCGCCCCGCTACCCCAGACGAGTGGCCAATTTTGGGCCCGAGTCCCTACCAAAACCTAGTCTTAGCAACGGGGCATTACCGGAACGGCATTTTGCTCACTCCGATCACTGCCCGCTTGATTGCCGATTTAATTGTCCACAAAAAACATGATCCTCTCCTAGAAGACTTTCACTGGAGTCGGCTAGAGGCACAACCTGGGGCTAGCAACTTTGAAACGTCGGCTGCGCTTAGAAAATAAGGGTCTAGCGATCGCCTCTCTAGATCGGTGTCAGGTTAGATGCGGCTGCGATTGCTGGTGATGCCGCTAACTTGGGCAATCGTTCGAGCTGGACAGCGCAGGCCTTCAACTCCGGCTGCTGAGATTGCGGGCAGGCCTGGGGATGGGTCAGGTTGTTGACTTCAGCTTGGTCAGCCCACAGTTGCCCCCAATGCATCGGCGCAAAAACCGTGCCAGGGGCGATCGCCGCCGTAATTTTGGCTGGAAAGTGGGCTGATGATCGCGGCGATCGCACCTTGACCCAATCTCCAGCTTCCAGATTCAGCTTGGCTGCGTCTCGCGGGTGAATTTCTAAAAACGGATTCGGGTGCATCTGGCGAATTTTGGCAATCCGGCCGGTGCGGGTTTGGGTGTGCCAGTGCCCATACAGCCTGCCATTCGTAAACACAAACGGATAATCGGGGTTGGGGGGTTCAGCCATGCCTTGGGGATGATAAGCCACAAATTGGGCCCGCCGATCTGGGGTGTGAAATTGCAAATCGGTGTAGAGGCGCTTAGTGTTGCTGGTGCTGAGATCACCCTCTGGGCAGGGCCACTGTAACGGCCCCTCCGATCGCAGCCGATCGTGGCTAATCCCAGTCTGGTCACAGGGGCGATCGCGGGTTAATTGGCTAAATTCAGCAAATACTTCGGCGGGCTCCGTGAACCAAAACTGCGACTCAAACCCTAAGCGACGACCGACTTCGGCAAAAATCATCCAGTCGGGGCGCACCTCGCCAGGGCGATCGCGAAACTGCTGGCAGAGGGTGACTACGCGCTCTGAGTTAGTCGTGCAGCCGGTCGCTTCTCCCCACTGGGCGGCTGGCAGCAGCAGGTGGGCATACTCGCAGGTTTCGGTTGGGTAGTAGGCTTCTTGGTAGACCGTGAACGGCGATCGGCGCAGCGCTGCCTGCACCCGTTTGAGGTCAGGCAGACTGACCGCTGGATTAGTAGCCGCAATCCAGAGAAATTGCACCTCTCCAGTTTCTAACCCCCGGATCATGTCCCAGACGACTCGACCCGGCGTGGCCGAAATTTGTCCTGCTGCTAAGCCCCAAAACTGTTCCACTTCGGCCCGGTGCTGAGGGTTTTTAATCGATCGATAACCGGGCAGCAAGTGGGCTAGTCCGCCTGCTTCTCGCCCGCCCATTGCATTGGGTTGTCCGGTTAAAGAAAACGGCCCTGCCCCCGGTTTGCCGATCTGCCCCGTCATTAAATGCAGGTTGATCAGCGTGCTTACCTTGGCAGTGCCCTCGCTGGACTGGTTGACCCCCATTGACCACAGGGACAGAACTCGCTTTGCTTTCGCCCAGTAGCGAGCCGCTTGCTCTAAGTCTGCTAATTCGATGCCGCACTCACGGGCGACTGCTTCCGGCGAATAGTGACGCACAAGTTCGGCATAGTCACTCCAGCCAGAGGTACATTTAGCCATGAAGTCTGGGTTGATCGCTCCCCACTTTAAGAGCAGGTGAGCCATCCCATGCAGGAGATGAATATCAGTGCCGGGGCGAATCGCTAAATGTAAATCTGCCACCTCAGCGGTTTGGGTACGGCGGGGGTCAACCACAATCATTTTGACGTCGGCATTTTTTTTGTGGTGCCGCCGCAGGCGATTAAAGATAATCGGATGGCATTCGGCTGTATTCGTGCCGATCAAAAACGCACAGTCGGTTAAATCCAGGTCTTCGTAGCAGCAGGGTGGGCCATCTGCCCCCAGACTTTGGATGTAGCCCGACACGGCGGAAGACATACAGAGGCGAGAGTTGGCATCAAAGTTATTGGTGCCCAAGCAGCCCTTGAACAGCTTTTGGGCGACATAGTAATCTTCGGTGTTAAACTGCCCTGAACCATACATGCAAAGGGCATCCACCCCGAAGTTAGCCTGCACTGTTTGGATTGCTTGAACAATTCGATCCAGCGCTTGATCCCAGCTCACCTGCCGGAAGGGCTGGTCAAGGGAGTCTCGCAGCATGGGGTAGAGCAGTCGGTCTTTGTCGAGAGATTCAGCGATCGTTGCTCCCTTGACGCAGACCATGCCCTGGCTAGAAGGATGAGCGCGATCGCCCCGCACTTGCCAAATCGGGTTGTCTGCCTGATCGCCAAGTTTGCCTTGACTGGCGGACAAGACTTCCAACCCGCAGCCCACCCCACAGTAGGGACAAAGGGTTTTAGTCGGTGAATCAGTCGGAATACTCATTATGGCTGGGTTCGATCTCGCTCACTTTCAAGTGGTTACAGGCAATCTGACGGTGTAACAATGGCCCGGCTTGCGACTGGGCATAAACTTCCAAAATACCCTCTGAAACCGCCTCAAACAGCAAAGTTTGTCTTGGAAAAATCACCCGCTCGAAGTGCCAATCTGGCACATTGGTAATCCGGGCAACTTGAGTTTGCTGACTCGGATTTTGATAGCAACACAGAAATCTCTGCTGCTGCTCTGGGATTGGACAAGAGAAAGGTAGCATCATGATTGCCTTGCTCAGTATGCCTTGACTGATTCAGACTTGCTTGAGGGCGACTCAGTGGGCTGGCTCCATGCCGCCAAACAAGAAGTCAAGGGCATGATTCCGCAGGGTGTAATACTGCGGGTCTTCCATCAGTTGGGCTCGGTTGCGGGGGCGGGGGAAGGGAACGGTTAAGACTTCACCAATTTTGGCTGCCGGGCCATTGGTCATCATCACAATGCGATCGGCTAAAAACAAGGCTTCATCAATGTCGTGGGTAATCATCATCACTGTCACCTGATGCTTCGTCCAGATTTGCAGCAGTTCTTCTTGCAGTTCTTCTTTGGTGATTGCATCCAAAGCGCCAAAGGGTTCATCCAAGACCAGGACTTGGGGGTAAATTGAGAGGGCGCGGGCGATCGAAACCCGCTGCTTCATCCCGCCTGAAAGCTGATGCGGCTTTTTATGAGCTGCCTGTTCCAAACCGACCATTGCTAAGTGCTGCTGGACAATTTCGACCTTCTCGGCTTTCGATTTTTCTGGATAAACCGCCTTCACGGCCAGGTAAATGTTTTCAAAGGCAGTCTTCCAAGGCAGCAGACAGTAGTTTTGAAACACGACCATCCGGTCTGGCCCAGGCTGCGTGATTGGCTTTCCTTGCAGTCTGACTTCGCCCTGAGTCGGCTGATTAAAGCCAGAAACCATGTCTAGCAAAGTGGACTTACCACAGCCAGAATGCCCGATCACACAGACAAATTCGCCTTCTTCGACCGTTAAATCAACTCCTTCCAGAACGGTGAAGGAACCGTGGGGCGTCGGGTAAATTTTAGAAACATTGTCGATCGCCAAAAAAGGCCCAGGCATAGCTTCAGCGGACTGTTGAGTGGTAAGGGTCTGTGTCATGGTTAGCTCAATTAAACAACGGCTCAAGGGCGCTTACGCTTCATCATCAACGAGAGGGATTGGGGAGGGTTTCCATCGAATTGTCCATACTCAATTCATCAACGCAAATCGGTCGCTGAATCGTCGAGCGATGGATATAGCCCACCGGATCGTTGGGGTCAAAAACAACGCCATCAAACAGCGCAAAAGGCTTGGCGTCAGGCTCACTGTCGAATAATCCCAATTGACGGGCGGCTTCACCGTAAAGGTCAACCCGGCGGGTGCGCTCAATCACTTCTACCCAGTTTTTAGGAAAGGTGGTAATTCCCCAGCGGGCGAGTTGAGTCAGCACCCACAATCCTTCAGCCCGTTCTGGACAGGCACTCCGGTTGACAAAGAACTGGTTGTAGCGCAACAGCGGCTGTGGCTCTCCGCCTGGCACTGATAGATAAGGGTCAATCAGTCCTGGTCGGATATGTTCTAGGGCTGCTCCCACATACTGGGGTTGAGCCAGCAGTTCAGCAATCTCGGCTCGGTTGCGGCGATCATCACAGTATTCGCAGGCATCCAGCAGCGCTTTGACTAGGGCAATATGGGTTTGCGGGTATTGGTTCACCCAATCTTCTCGCACCCCCAACACCTTTTCCGGATGCCCCGGCCAGATGTCAAGGTCAGTGGCGATCGCAAACCCTAATCCCTCTTGAATCGCCCGCGTGTTCCACGGTTCACCGACGCAGTAGCCGTCAATGTTGCCTGCCATCAGGTTGGCCACCATCTGAGCAGGTGGAATCACGATCAAATTTACGTCTAGGTCGGGGTCAATCCCGCCGGCTGCCAGCCAGTAGCGCAACATCAAGTTGTGCATTGAGGCGGGGTGAACAATCCCCAGCGTATGCACTTTGTCAGGGGTTTGCTCAATCACGGCTTTGAAGTCAGCCAGCGATCGCACGCCCTGGTCGTAGAGCTGCTTGCTGAGGGTAATTGCATTGCCATTCCGAGACATCACCAGCGCCGTCACAATTGGCAGTGGGGCGGGCACCCCTAGTCCGAGAGTCATTGACAGGGGCATTCCAGCCACCATCTGAGCAGCGTCCAGTCGCTGGCTGGCCACGCCCTCCACAATTGCCTTCCAACTGGGTTCCCGATGCAGAGTCACTTCTTCTAAGCCGTAGGCCGCAAAGATACCCTTTTCTTTGGCCACCACCAGTGGAGCGCAATCGGTGAGGGGAATAAAGCCGAGGTCGAGGTTGATTTTTTCTAGCCCATGCCGAGCGATCGCCAATGGCTTGCTCTCGATCGCCGCCACAGCCTGCTTGCTCTTGCGCTGCTTGTCTCGCTTTTGCTGGTTCAAGAAGTAAATCATCTCACCCCGGAGTGCGTAATAGCTGGGATGATTGACGACTTCTAAGCGCAGGCGCGGGCGGGGAATTGGCACCGCTAAAATTTGTCCAATGTGCGATTCTGGGCCGTTGGTCAACATCACAACCCGATCGGAAAGCAGCAGCGCCTCGTCTACATCGTGCGTTACCATCAGGCACGTCACTTTGCTTTCCTGGCAAATTTGCATTAACTGAGCCTGCAGGTGTCCCCGCGTCAGGGCATCCAAGGCCCCAAACGGTTCATCCAGCAGCAGCAGTTTGGGACGGAGGGAGAGGGCGCGGGCGATCGCTACCCGCTGTTTCATGCCGCCAGATAGTTCGTGGGGTTTTTTGTGGGCGGCGGCTTTGAGACCGACCATCTCAATGTGATGGTCAACAATCTGTTTTCGCTCGGCGGCTGGCAGATCCTTTAAGACTTTGTTTACCCCCAGAGCAACGTTTTTCTCGACCGTCAGCCAGGGCAAGAGCGAGTAGTTCTGAAACACGACCATCCGATCGGGGCCAGGCTGCTTCACCTGCCGCCCTTCCAGCACGATTCCACCCTGAGTGGGCTGGTCTAGGCCAGCCACAATATTCAGCAGGGTGGACTTGCCGCAGCCAGAGTGACCAATCAGGGTGACAAATTCCCCTTGCTTAATGTTGAGGTCAATACTCTTGAGGGCGGTATAGCTTTTGCCACCCCCCAATGGAAAAACCTTATCAATGTGGTCGATTTCGACAAAGACTGACATGGCGCTAATTACTTCTCTGAAACAATGAGTGAACCGACAAAACCAACCAATTTGTCCAACAGCAGACCCACCACACCGACATAGATAATCGCTAGGATAATCTGGCCATTGCCGCTATCACCGCCGCTGTTGTAGGCATCCCAGATAAAGAAGCCAATTCCCCCATCCGACTTGAGCATCTCTGCTGCCACGATCGCCAGCCAAGCCAAACCAATCCCAATTCGCAAGCCAGAAAAGACATAGGGCACGGTCGAGGGTACCAAAATATTCAGCACATACTCCAGCTTCGACAGGCGCAGCACCTTGGCGACATTGTTGTAGTCTTTGGGAATTTGCTGTACCCCCATGGCCGTATTGATCACAATTGGCCAGACCGCCGTAATGAAAATCACGAAGATGGCAGCCGGATTGTTATCTTGAAACGCCCCTAAGGAAATCGGCAGCCATGCCAGGGGAGGCACGGTGCGCAGGATTTGAATCAGCGGATCAAATCCGCGGCGCATAAACGTGCTCATGCCAATCACAACCCCGGCGGCAATGCCAACCACTGCGGCAATGCCATAGCCAACGGCCACCCGCTGGAGACTAATTAAAATTTGCCAACCCAGACCTTTATCGGTGCCGCCATTATCAAAAAATGGATTGATAATGTAGTTCCAAGTTTGTTGCACAACCTGAATTGGCCCTGGCATCAGAGACTCAGGACTTAAACAAAGCAATTGCCAGATCAGCAGCACAGCTCCTGTGCAGAGCAGGGGCGGAAACAGCAGTTTTCCTTGCTTGCCCAACCTGGGTAAAATTTGAGCCGATGTATCTGAGCGAATGGGTGAGTCGATGGTCATGGTGGAGGATTTCCTTGCATCAGTGGCCAAGATCAGGAGTCTAATTGCTTTAGACTTAACGTTATAAAATCTGAGCTTTGAGTTCTGTTCTCTACTGAACAGAACTCAAAGCCAAGCATTCAGGCAGGTCAGGCCGTCTTAATCTTGAGGCTCTTTAAGTAAGCGGCTGGGTTAGCCGGATCAAATTTGACCCCATCAAAGAAGGTTTCGACTCCTCGCGAGTCGCTTTTCGGAATCACTGCTTCCTGCCCGATCGCCTTAGCAGCTTCTTTCCAGAGGTCAGAGCGATTGACCGTATCGACCAGCTTTTTAACATCGGTATCAGCAGGCAGTTTGCCCCAGCGAATGTTTTCGGTCATAAACCAGGTGTCGTGGCTCTTGTAAGGGTAGGAGGCCGTATCGCGCCAGAACTTCATCAGTAGGGGGCTATTTTTGAGCGTGCGCCCGTCACCAAAGTCAAAGTTGCCTTTCATCCGCTCGACAATATCTTTGGCTGGCACTTTCAGGTACTTATCAGCCGAGATAATCTCACACATTTCTTGCTTGTTGGCATTGTCATCGCACCAAATCTGGGCTTCCTGGACGGCCATCAGCAGCGCTTTGGCGGCTTTCGGGTTTTTATCAACCCAATCAGCCCGCATCGTAAAGGCTTTTTCTGGGTGATCTTTCCAAAGTTCACCGGTGGTAATGGCAGTGTAGCCGAGCTTTTTCGTCACTAATCGCTGCGGCCAGGGTTCACCCACACAAAAGGTGTCCATCGTCTTAGTTTCCATATTCGACACCATTTGAGGCGGCGGAATTACAACGATATCGGCTTCATCGTCTGGGTTAATTCCACCCGCCGCTAACCAATACCGCATCCATAGGTCGTGAGTGCCGCCAGGAAAGGTGACAGCGGCTTTAAATTTCTCGCCAGCCGCTTTTGCTGCATCTATTTTTTTCTTCAGGACAGCGGTATCAGCGCCTACCTTCAAATCAAGATATTCATTCGAGAGCGAAATACCTTGGCCATTCGTGTTGAGGCGAGCCAAGATGTACATCGGTACCGGTGTATTACCCTTGGTAATTGTGCCAAGGGCCATGAAATAAGGCATGGGCGACAGAATATGTGCCCCATCAATGCCGCCCTTATCTGCACCTAACTCTAGGTTATCGCGTGTGACTGCCCAAGACGTTTGCTTGACCACTGACACATCCTTCATCCCGTACTTCTCGAAGTAGCCCTTCTCCTTGGCAATAATTAATGGGGCAGCATCGGTGAGGGCAATAAAGCCCAGCTTGGCGGTCGCCACTTCTGGCGCTTCGCCCGTGCTAGCGGCTGGAGACATTGCGGGTGAGCCAGCCGGAGATTCAGCCGTGGTTGGGCCACTCCCAGAACTACAGCCGTGAATCACCAGGGTACTTGCTGCGGCTGCTCCAGCCGTGATCATGAACTTCCGTCTTGAAAGATTACTCATTCGTTCTTTATCCAGTTCCCAAAATTAAGAGTTGATTGAGCGTCAAGCCCGCAAGCTTGAGCAGTGAGGAGTAGACTCGCTTCAAGTGGCGATCGTGATGCCAGCGGACAAAGTGTCACCAGCTCTGGGTTGAGCGCCAAAGTGCTGAATCAACAAATCCCGCAGGACGGGCTGTAGCTCATCACAAACGATCGCCTTCATTACACAGGTGCCTAGTTCAGCGTCTTTGCCGACTTTGCCTCCCATGTAGATGTCTACGGCATCCAGGGTTTGCCCGTCACGGCGGGTTTTTGTCCCCATTAAGCCAATGTCAGCCACTTGGGGCTGCCCACAGGAGTTGGGGCAGCCAGTCCAGTGAATCCGGACAGAACGACTCGTCACTAGTTCTGCGTCCAGGGCTTGCGTCATTGCCACCGCACGATTTTTAGTCTCGACCAGGGCAAACTTGCAAAACTGCGCGCCTGTGCAGGAGACTAGCCCCCGCATCAAGGGGTCAGGATTGATCGAAAACCGCTGGAGCAGTGGCTCTTTCAGCAGGGGAGCAATTCGCGAGTCTGGCACATCAGGAATGATTGCGTTTTGCTCAACCGTAAGGCGAATTTCACCACTGCCGTAAATTTCCGCAATCCTGGACAAATCGAACATATCGGGCGCATACAAGCGACCGACCGGAATATGTAGCCCAACATAGTTCAGACCGGGCTGCTTTTGAGCGTGAATGCCAATGTGATCGCGCTTATCCCACAGCAGTTCGTCTTTGGCGGCCGCAGGTTGGAAGGAATAGCCCAGTTGTTTTTCGACTTCAGCCCGAAATTTATCAAGACCCCACTCATCGATCAGCCACATCAGCCGCGATTTTTGCCGATTGGCCCGCAGCCCGTGATCTCGATAGACCAGCAGCACCGCTTCACAAACGGCCACAACATCGCGGGGATCGACCCAGGCATTGAGCGGAATCGCCGCATCACAGCGCTTGGCCGAAAAGAATCCGCCCACCAAAACATTAAACCCTAGCCGATCGCCTTGGTAAGCTGGCACAAAGGCAATATCGTTAATTTCGGCGTGAACCGAGTTGTCTCGACAGCCGGCGATCGCAATATTAAATTTACGGGGCAGGTTACTAAACGAGGGATTTCCCTCGCCATTGTTAGTAATCATGTCCTGGACTTTGCGGGCAATCCCACGAGTGTCAATTAGCTCATCGGCATCAATGCCTGCCACCGGAGAGCCGGTAATATTCCGCACATTGTCCATGCCCGACTGGATGCTGGTCAGCCCCGCTTGCTCAAAGGCATCAAAGATGTCAGGAATATCCTCTAAGTGAATTCCCCGCAGTTGGAGATTTTGACGGGTAGTAATGTCAGCATTGCCATCTTCGCCATAGCGCTGGACGGTTTCAGCCAAGACCCGCATCTGCCCACTGGTCAGAATGCCGCTGGGAATCCGCATCCGCAGCATAAATTTACCGGGCGTAACCGGCCGAAAAAATACCCCCAACCATTTAAGTCGGTGGTCGCGATCTTCCTCTGATAGCGCTTCCCAGCCCTTGGGGGCAAATTCAGCGATCTCAGACTTGAGTTCCAAGCCATCTTTCTCGGCTTTCAGCTTTTCAAACTTGTTCAGACTGGGTGCAGGAGTGGCGGTAGTCATGGCTAGTTAGAAGTAAGGGTGCGAGGAATCTTCAGAAGCGCGACGAGCTTGCTAGTGCATCACCTTGCGTACCAAAAAGGGAATGAACAGAAGCTAACTGCCTCTGCTCGTCAACGACAAATCGCAGAATTAGCAATCAATTAAGCACAAGATATGCGGGTATCTGAGCAGAAAATGTATAGTTTGTAACAAATGATTAACTGGTGATGCGTTTGCAACATATTGATCATGCTAAAAACGCATTTAATGCCTTGGCCTAGCGCCAAAGCCGCTCCAACCCAAAACAAAGGAAGGCACTGGCGAGGGGCACCGTTAAGTTGTCAATCCCAAACTTAGAAAATGCTTCTAACCCAGTTGCTACTAGCGCCACCACGATCGCAATCACCCAGGTTTGCCAAAGATTCCCCTGCACGTAGAACAAAATTGAGCTAGTTACTAAGGCACTGGCGATCGCCATGGCGATCGATCCTTCCCAACTCTTGGCGATCGACCAGATCGTGTAAGTATGACACCCAAATTTTTGCCCTACCAAGGCCGCTAGCCCATCTCCCCAGGTCATAATCAGTACCCCGATGGCGGCGTATTCCGGTAGATTTTGCGTCCAGAAACAAGCAATCAAGGTTCCAATACTCAGGGCATAAAAAAAGGTGCCCCAACTTTTGCGCCCGACTCCGCTCACGCTGGGCAAAATTGGGTAACGATAGGAAATCAGCGTTAGTACACAGAAAAAAGCTGAAGCTGCAACTCCTATCCAGGCAGGAATTCCAAACCACCAAGCCAATAAAATCACTTGTCCCGTGCCAATGTGGACAATTTTGCGCGAAATTTCCACCCCTAACTTTGTGTAGCGATTGACTAGTTCTGCTGCCAGAACGACAATGCCCAACCAGATGGCGACCATCAGGCTAGCGATCGCCAATCCAGGAGAACTATCCAACCCAGTCCAGTCCGTTAGCAAGGCTCAAGTGAAAAAGCTGTATGTTGCTGATTCTACAATCCCGAATCGGTTCTACATATAAAAGTTTGCCAGCGATTATTTTCGCTTCAATCTCGAATTGTAGGCTGCGACTCCCCTGTGATAAAATCAGAGCCTGTGGATAAAAAGGGTCGGTGCCCGAGTGGTTAATGGGGGCGGACTGTAAATCCGCTGGTTATCCTACGCTGGTTCAAATCCAGCCCGGCCCATCCTCAGAATTTGCCCGTGTGGCTCAGTGGTAGAGCACACCCTTGGTAAGGGTGAGGTCACGAGTTCAATCCTCGTCACGGGCTTTGGTTGGGGAACCAAGAATTAGTAAGGCTTTTGGGGATGTTCCAGACATCTCCTAAAGTCTTTGTTGTTGTCAATAAGCCAATGAAGATAGGTCGTTAGGGCTGTCTGGGGTTGTAAAACTACCCCGGAATTTACCCCGCATGAAATGCACAATCGAAAACCATAATGGCAGGCTACGACTGCGCTGGCGCTCTCAAGAGGGCAAACGCTACACGATGGGCTGTGGTGTGAATGATCATGCCAGCGGACGCGCGATCGCCAAACTGAAAGCGGCCCAGATTGAGAAAGACCTGCTCAATGACTACTTTGATCCGACCTTGCTCAAGTATCGACCGCGCATTCTGGGCAAGAATGCGACTGAAATCAGCGCTCCTGAACTGTTTGAGCGCTATGCAGTGGCGATGAAACGTGAGAAGCGACTGACCCCCAATGCCTATCAGAAGTATAGGGCGACCCTTTCCCACCTGAAGCGGTTCTTTGGTGAGGTTAATGCCCTGTCCATTGGCTCTCGCCGTGCAGGTGACTTTACCGCCTATCTTTTGGAGCGAATGGCTGGGCAAACCGCAAAGCCCTACCTGTTCCTGCTGCGAGGCTGTTGGAATTGGGCGCAAGGGAAATACCACACGACTCCTGAGAACCCCTGGTCTGATGAAATCGCCAAAGTAAAACCCCAACCCCAGCAACGCACCAAGCCTTTTGCTAGGGCTGAAATTACCGCAATTCTGAACGGGTTCAAGAGCGATCGCCATTACAGCCACTATGCTGATGTGGTAGCTTTCCTATTTGGTACAGGATGTAGACCCGGTGAGGCGTTCGGGTTGCGATGGCGCAACGTTGCTGATGATTTTGGGACGGCTCAAATCTGTCAGACCGTTAGCCGTGGGCACCATCGCAACCAAACTAAAACCGGGAAAAGCCGAACTATTATTTTTAATCCATCCATCCAGGCAATGCTGAAAACCCGCTATTTGCAGCAGCAGCCACAGCCCGATCGTTTGGTGTTTGCCAGCCCTACGGGTAAACCCATTGATGATAAACGGTTCAATCAAAGAGCCTGGAAAACGGTTCTTGAACGGTTAGGAATTGACTACAGAAGACCTAACACGATGAGGCATTCAGCGATTAGTCATGCCCTAGCTAATGGTGTGAACCCCATCGACCTAGCAGAGCAGACCGGGCACGATAAACGAGTGCTGCTCTCAACCTACGCTCATGCGATCAGCCAGCAGTCCCTGTTTGTGGAGTTTGAATGATGCCTATCTTGCAAAACAAATATTCCAAAATGCATGGATATGTAGCTGTCGTCCCATGGCCGCCATCTACAAAAGATGCTGAATGGGACAGGGTTCTTTCTCTTCTCTGTGCCCCACATTGTCTGATTGAAGGTGATTTATACGATCGCTCACAATCCCTTAGTCTGCAAGGTTACGTTGCAATAGCGGTTCACTGGCTTTATCGAAAGGGCTGGAAATCAGGACATCGACTAACGGGGGGTTGCCCTGAACTTTGGCGAGGAATTGAACCGCTCGGAGATTTACTGCTAGTCATTCTGAAGGTTGCTGAAGCAGTCTTTAATAGCCAAGAAAAGGGCTTCCCGCAGTGCAACCCGCCAGTTAGCCACCCGGCTCAGGTCTTCCTTCCCGCCGCTGTTCAGATGATGTTGATTGCCCTAGTGTCTCGTGAGGGAAAGTGTGGCAAAAGTGACCACATCAAGGAATTAAGGGAACTGACTAGAATACTACGCAACAAGGCAAACCAGGATTCGGATGAAGAGCCGCAAAACCCATTTTCAAAACTGCACGAACCTGAGCTTTGGCAACTAATAGAAGCCGCTTGCTACATCAATCGAGAGATTGCTACACCAATCCCCTTTGACCTTTTGCTGCACGGTACGCCCAAGAAGAAAGGGCTGCTTTTCGCTCTAACCGGATGGATTGA
This sequence comes from Aphanocapsa sp. GSE-SYN-MK-11-07L, assembly GCA_019359715.1. Taxonomy (GTDB): domain Bacteria; phylum Cyanobacteriota; class Cyanobacteriia; order Thermosynechococcales; family Thermosynechococcaceae; genus JAHHGS01. The sequence continues at coordinate 29,433 of JAHHGS010000116.1, forward strand.
ACGGCTTGAAGTTAAAGGCAGCAATTGGCAAGTTGTGATCCGAGATCCTGACTATGTGGCACTAATTCGAGCTTTTGGAAGGGGCAACAGCCTTCGGCAGATTCCGATTATTGACCTAGAAACACTCGTTTCAAAAACACATTTTTTGAAACGCTCTCCTAGCAAGGGTTTTGGGCGGTAAATTGGAGCCAGAATTCAAGGTGGCTTTTGAGGGTTTAATGCCTCTTAAGCCCAAAAGTTTTGTTAACTCAAAGCCGATCGCTACTCGTTCCCCAACGCACCAGCGATCGGCTTACCCCAACCGACAAACTCGCAAATTTACAAATTTACCGGAGGTTTCCCCAATTATGGCAAAGACGATCGCCCCCAAACAGCAATTCATGTTCGTTGGCTCCGCAGTTCTCGAAGCCCGGCTCGACCTACGCAAAACCCAGCGTGTTGAACTCCAAAAGCAATTGCCTTGTCCTCTCTACTGGTTTCAGTTTCCCGGCGGCCGCAAGGTTTTTTGGAACTGGGAATTAGTGCAGGATTACCTGATCAACGGCGACGGCCCCAACCATCAGCGATTGGTTGAGCAATATTTAGCAACCCTGCCCAATCCCGCCGCCTAAAAAATAGCGATCGCCCTCTACCACGGAAGGCGATCGCCATTCAATTTTTCCAAAAATTACCGCGCAAAGGACGCGACTAACATGAGTTTACCAAAAAATCACTGTCTCAAAACAGATACACCTCCACCCCTGACCCAGACACTCAATCGCCTCGAAACGCTGTACGCGATTGCCCACTCTCCCCAGTGGTTGCTAGGCGCATTCAGCCGTGAGGCGGGCCATCTGGGCGTATCGCCCTCATTGGTCTGGCACCTTTGGCAAACCTACGAACAGTGGGGGCGGCGCTGATGGCGTACGATATTCGCTTATTCGAGGAACTACTGGACACCACCAGAGAGAAAAACCGCTACGTTTGCCCTGCCTGTGGCGATCCGAATCTCACGATCAGCCCCAAAACTGGGGCGTACCGTTGCCACGCCAACCTTTGCGATAGCGATGCGATTCGAGATGCGATCGATAAATTGGCCGGTAAAATTCCCTACAAGACGAATGGCAGGCGTAGGAGAAAACTAGAGCCAGGAACCCTTGAGGCTAGAGTGATCACTCGCAAAGCAGCAGCGCTAGGGGCGTTTAACGGCCCAGAGGCTTGGATGCCTGACCGTGATGAGATTGCAGCCAAAGAACCTGAGCCAGAGCCAGAGAGTGCAGTGGAACCTGAGCCAGAGTGCTCTAGCCCGGTTCAGTCACCCTCAGATAGCGCTGTAGAGGGTGAGTCACAATCTCCCCACTATGAAACCAGTCCAGAGGGCGGGCTGTACTGGGTTAGTCACGAAAAAACCAGCAATGGCAGTTTGACTAAGACCCAAACCAAGGTCGGAAATCACCTGGCAGCGATCGCCTACGTCGCTTCACCCGATGGCGATGGAGCTGGCATTCTGCTAGAACTCAAGACCCAGCAAGTCCATCTCCAGCGCTGGACAATGCCCCGTCGAGCGCTGGGAGGTGATTCAGCAGTGCTGATCGGTGAATTGCTCGATCGCGGCTATGGTCTGGTGTTTGACCAGAAACGCAAATTGGCCCGCTACTTGACCGAGTTAGGCACTGAACTCAGCCAGACCTACACCATCAGCAACGCCACTGGCTGGGTAAACGGTTCGTTTTTATTGCCTAACCTGACAATTGGCGATCAGTCTCTCAAATACCGCGATGTTGAACCGTTGCCCGACTGCCCTATTGAGTTAAAGGGCACAGCCCAGAGTTGGCAGGATACGGTTGGCAAACTCGCTAGTGGCAATAGCAGGCTGATTTTTGCGATCGGGGTTGCCCTGGGCGCTCCCCTAGCCCCGTTGCTGGACATTGAATCGGGTGGGTTCCACTACGTCGGATTAAGCTCCACTGGCAAAACGACTGCCCTGTGTGTTGCTGGTTCAGTGTCAGGGCTGAAAAAACTCTCATCTTGGAATAGCACAGTGAACGGCTTAGAGGCAGTGGCAACCGCTCATAATCATCTGCTACTGCCATTAGACGAGATTGGTGAGGCCAATCCCCGTGATGTGGGAGCTGCCGCCTACATGCTGGCCAATGGTCAGGGCAAACAGCGGATGAGCCGGGACTTGGTGGGGCGAAAGCGGCAGCAGTGGCAATTATTAACCCTTTCCAGTGGTGAGCTGAGCATGGCTGACTATCTCCGAACCGCTGGCATTAATCAGCGTGGCGGTCAGGAGGTGAGAATGCCCGATATTCCTGCCTGTCCCCATAACGGTCAGTATGGCGTTTTTGAGGAGATTCACGGGTACGCGACGGCGGCTGAGTTTGTCAGAGATCTAGAGGCAGCTTGCCGTGAGAATCGCGGCGCTCTGTTGCAAGCATTCCTGACTCAGCTAGTGGCGGATCAGGCTAACTCTGAGTGGTTGATTAGCCAGCGACGGCGATTACGGGCGATCGAAAACGAGCTGATGGGAGAGATTCAGGATGCGGTAATTGGTCGAGCTGCCAAACGATTTGCTTTAGTGCAGGTTGCTTTAGAGCTGGCCCACAGCTACGGGTTGCTCCCCTTTCCTTTAGATCAAATCCCCTGGGCAGTCTCAACCCTGTTCACTGATTGGCTGAATTTCAGAGGTGGAACTGGCTCAATTGAGGTTAAACAGTGTCTAGAGCGGATCGAGTCCGAGTTTGTTAAAAACGAGTTCAGCGATCGCATCTATAACGTTGACAAGCCGCCAACTGATTCTATTCGCAACTTGTTGGCCTACAGGAAGGTTGATTTCAGTAATCGGGCTGAGTTCTGGGTTCCACCGGCGGTTTTTAGAGAGTTGACCCAGAGCGTTGACCGTGACCTAGTGACGGCTGAAATGTTGAGGCGGGGCTGGCTGCTGGGGCCAGATTCCGAGGGGAAAACCTCTACCGTGCGACGACTGGAAAATAAAACCATGCGAGTCTACGTTTTTACCCAATTTTGGCAAACCGAGGACGAGCCAACTCAAAAACCGTTTCCCCCTCTCTCTAAAACTGGTGTAACGGGTGTAACAGGTGTAACGCCAACCCAGAACACAGGCATAGAGGGAATCTCAGCCGTTACACCATCTGTTACACCAGAAAATCCAGGGTGTAACGGTGTAACAGAACCAGGGTCAGAGAAAAATAATCAGGCATCAGCCATAGATGTAAACCTATCATCTGTTACACCTGTTACACCGGGGGATTTGAGGTGTAACACAAATACTGAGGCTCAAAACCCAGACACAGAGGCGGTTCCAGAAACCGTTACACCCGTTACACCTGTTACACCCAAAAACGAGAGAGAGGGAAATAGTTTTCAGGTTGGTGATTTCAAAACAGAAGATTTAGGGGAGGTGATCGATGTCGGGGATTTTTAATGCGATCGCGATTGGTAAATCCGGCACTGCCTACCCTGTGGCGAGGGTTGAGGGCAACCGATTGGTTCTAGCTACTCCTAAAGGGGCGATTAGGGTTCCTCGCAGTGCGATCGCACGGCTAGAGATTCCAGCATCACCTCACCATTGGATGCCTGTGCCGGGTCAGCGAGTGGCAGAACTTGAAACGAGCCAAAGCGCGACCGTTAATCGCATTGACCCCGATGGCAGTATCGTTTTGTATGCAACTCAGTCCCAGGATGCGATCGCTGGCAGATTTTATGCCTCCGAACTGCGGCCAGCAGTGGAGGATGCACCATGACCGAGCAAATCGCCAGATCCTTTAGCGATTCCGGCAGCTACAGCGCCGACCCAGCCCAGCAGCGAGATAGCTTGCGGTCAGAGTGCCACAAACTGATCGAGGTGATTGCCCGTCGCCCTGGCTGCCTGAAGCTGCTGATGGGTGCCGTGTACGCCTTGGAGGTTTTCGCTGACTACAAGCGCGATCGCAGCATTCGCAAACCTCCCGGCCCCTAGAAGTGCAGCGTTTTTCCACAGGCACACCTAAAATGTTGAAAACCAGGAGAAAAAATGAGTCAAATCTTACAGACCGATTCGATTAGCGACCTTGAAACCGAGCTAAACCAAGCTCAAAGCCTGTTGAGCCAATTGCTCTTACAGTTGGCTGAGTCTGAGGCAGTTCAGCCGGAATTTGGTGGAGATGTGGGCGATTTAGCCGATCAACTGACGAACAAGGTGATCAAAGAGAATGCCCTAAGAAGTGCGATCGTCCAAACTCAAAGCAAAGTTTCTGATCTGAGAGCAGCCCTTGACGCGGCAATTCTGAAGCAAGAGCAGAGGGTCGCCGAAGGAGAAACCGTCATCTTGCTTGATGAATTAAAACTTCTGGCTGAAACCTTTAATCAGAAGCAGCTTGAGTTGATTGAAACCATGAAGCAAATCAATCAAACGGCTAACAAATATTCCAACCATTACGCCATCGCTCATGGCGACTATCGCAGCCCCCTAAACGTTCCACAGCTTGACTACCGCGCTTCTCTGTTCTCAAAAATCGACACCAGCGTGATTTACTTTTTCGGGCTGCAAGACCCGGAACACGGCGGCAAATGGCTGTATTTATTAGGGGGCAAATAGATGAAGACAATTGCGGATTTGAGTGATAGCGAGATGCAACTTTTGGCATCCGTCCCTGCTGGCGATCGCAAGAACGTCTTAAAGGTGTTTGGAGTAGAGTTACAAGGTGCGATCGCTCAAGATGAACCCTCAGAGCTAAAGGCTAAGGATGACCAGGGGATGGGGGTACAGAGAGAGCCAAAAGCCGACCCCTTAGAGGGTTTGCATGGAATGGATAAATTGGCGCAGGCTGAACGCTTGGGAATTGTTAGCCAGAATCTAAGACCCGACCGCCAAAGACGCGGGGCATCAGAGCGAAAGGCTCAGAACATGAGCATGACCGAGAAATACAAGCAGCTAGAAGGGCTGCATGGGATGGATAAACTGAAGAAAGCTGAAGAGTTGGGATTGGTTAGCACTCCACCCCGCAAGCAAGGTAAGCGAGGTTAGTCGATCATGAGTAGACCTGGCAGACCCACTAAGTTAACCCCCCAAGTGCAGCAGAAAATCCTAGATGCAATCCAAAATGGAATGCACTTGGAAACCGCTTGTGAACTTGCCGGAATCGACTACTCGACGTTCCGAAGATGGATGCAAAAAGGCGCTGAAAGTCATCCTGCATCGAGTCCAAAGCGTGAATTTAGCGATTTTTGCGAGGATGTTACGCGCGCGATCGCGAAGAGTGAAGCTGCTCTGCTGGGCAAAATCCAAAGCAGTCCCGATTGGAGAGCGCAGGGCTGGATCTTAGAGCGGCGCTTCCCTGAGCGCTGGGCAAATAGTCATCGGGTGCAAATCCTGCTGCAAAGGGAGATGGAAGCGATTCTCGACCAACTGGAACGAACGATGCCCAAGCAGGAGTACGCTAGCCTGTTCTACTACATCTCTGCCTTGGAGCAGACCGTTATTATCGAAAACGGCGCGAAACGATAATAAGAAGATGATGAACGCTAAACAACTGAGGTTTTGCCAAGAATACATGATCGATTTCAATGGCACTCAAGCGGCGATCCGGGCTGGGTATAGCAAGAAGACAGCTAGATTTATCGCAACTGAGAACCTAACAAAACCCAACATTCAAGCCAAAATCGCCGAGTTGGTTAGGATTCAAGCCGATAGGTTGGAAATTACCTCTGAGGCAGTCATGCAGGAATTAGCGGCGATCGCATTCTCCAGGATTGATGACGTGCTGACAGTAGAGGGCGGCCAGGTGATCATTAAGCCCTCATCCCAGTGGTCGCCATCTGCAAGAGTAGCGATTCAAAACATCAAGCAGACCCAACATGGAATCAGCATCACGATGCATAGCAAAGTCGCAGCCTTAGAAAAGCTGATGATGCGCTTTGGGTTGAACCAGCCCGACCCAGATATCCCGACTGGAGCAGAGTTTGAGCTAGTATTGCCAACCGTGGTGAATATTGGAGTTGCCGATATGCGATCGCCAGAGATTGAAGCCGAGCTAGGGGAAAATGGGTGGCGGCTCAATTAGAGCGCTAAGTTTGAAAGTTTCAAGCTTAGAGCAATGGTGAAACCGTTGGCTTCCATCGCAAGTGTTTTCGTTGTTTTGGTCGGTGACACGGTGTCACCGACCTAAGAGGTTCTGGCGAAATTCCCAAATCGCGGGAGTCTCCGGCGATTGGGTCTGAGAATTCAGTCAATATACAAGGGCGGCCAAGCTGAATCGATCAGGTTGTCAACCTCCGACAAGCTCAGCAATCCAGACCTAAAGGCATCATGTGCCCAGTCGCTCAGCAAGTCCCAGGTTTGATAGCGGGCTGCCAGCAGAACCGCCGCTTCGGTTGCAGCGTCTTGAGAAGGATAGCCCGACTGTTCATCCATGAAAGAATTGTCCACCGCGTCAAATAGCTCGAATCTCCACTCTCTACCGTCGTGGCGTACGGCAACATTGATTCTCATCTGGCTAACCCAAACTTCTGAACCGTGCCCAGATACAACGTTGTGGCAATGGTTCTAATACTGTCCTGGTCTTCAATCAGCCCATCAAACTTGCTGTGAGCCGTCAGATAGCAGAAGCGGTAGAGGTCAGCTTGTCCATCGATATAAGCAGCGATCGCCCGCTTGGTGTCAGCACTGATCGCACTAGTTTGAACTGGGGCGATGGTGCGTTGCTCATAGTCTTTGCTGACTTGGGATTGTGCTGGCTGAGTGACAACGATATTATGCTTAGTCTTGCCGTTCTTATCCTGGCCCGCTGGCACCAATTGAACGCGATCGCCCTGCATAATCTGACTCACTTCATCCCCACTCAGAGACTTCCATATCTTGGCTTCCTCAGAACCCTCTGGCTGAGAGAGGTCAATAAATAGGGTGGGGTAGTAAAAGGTATTGGGTTGATAGGCAGAGGGTTTTGGCTTGCCGATGACTTCAACCCTGGCACTAATCGGATTAACAACTTTAGCCATGATTAGGGAACTCTGACCTTGCCCCGAAAAAGTGGACAATTCCCAAGAGTCGTCAACTCAGGAGAAAGTTCACATGACACAAAAACCCCGCAGGCTATTTACAGACGAGCAGAAAGCGGAGGCCGTCCGCATCGTCAA
>JAHHGS010000117.1 GCA_019359715.1 Aphanocapsa sp. GSE-SYN-MK-11-07L
TGATTACTAAAAATAGCAATGGTGTCACCCTTCAAATCTACATGGTGCTGATTGCATATTTAATTTTAGAGTTAATGGAAATTCCAGCATTTTATGGAAGTCGATTATTAGATAAGTTTCGCTATTTACAATTGGAATTGAGTCGTCGCTGTTCGATTATCCACTGGAGCTACGATTTACTCCCAGGGACGCTGGTCTGATTTAGTATGAAGTTTTATGTCTGGATTCAACTGGAGCTACGATTTACTCCCAGGGACGCTGGTCTGATTTAGTATGAAGTTTTATGTCTGGATTCAACACTTCTGCCGCCGCCAGTAACCTTTCGGACTTAACGAATAGGCTCAAACGGTCGAGTGCAACGGGATTGTTAGCTGGCTTCATTTTTAGGTTGGGGCGTACCAGAAAGTTATCTGTGAGGTTCTTGAGTTTGAAGGATGAGCGATCGCAAAATAGTTACAGACGTTGAGTGACGATTTATATTTGACAGAGCAGTATTTTTGTAAATCGACTTAACAGTTTTGACATGAAGCGATCTGCTTCCTCAGTTCCAACTTTTGACTCAATGCTTCTGCCCACAATTCAAGCTCTACAAATTTTGGGTGGGTCTGGGACAACTGAGGAGATTTATGAAAAAGTAGTGCAGATTCTCAGTGTTCCTGATAAGGTGCTTGAAATTCTGCATGGCAGTACATCACAAAGCGAGGTTGAATACCGACTTGCATGGAGTCGAACTTATCTGAAGAAGTATGGGCTTTTGCAGAATTCAGCACGCGGTGTATGGTCTTTAGTTTCAACATCCATCAATCTTGACGATCTTGATCCCAAAGAGATTGTTAAGACCGTTCGAGATGCGGATAAGAATAAGGCTGTATCTTCAGATGTATCAGATGAGGCTGTTGGAGCCATAGAAGCTTTAGAAGAGCTTGCATGGCATCAACAGCTTCATAAAACGTTGCTATCGTTAGATCCGTCTGCATTTGAGCGTCTGGCACAGCGTTTACTGCGCGAGTCTGGGTTTATTCAGGTACAGGTTACGGGTAAAGCTGGTGACGGTGGAATTGATGGTGTTGGGATTGCCCGTATCAACGGCTTTTTGAGTTTTCACGTTCTCTTTCAATGCAAGCGTTATCAGGGTTCAGTAACAGCAGGTCAAATTCGGGACTTTCGTGGCGCAATGCAAGGGCGTACTGACAAAGGCTTATTTATCACCACTGGTACATTTACCAGGGACGCAATCAAAGAAGCCACGCGAGATGGAGCACCACCCATCGATCTGATAGATGGTGAACAGTTGGTTCAACGATTGAAAGAGTTGGGGCTTGGTGTCAAAATAACAATGATCGAGTCAGTTGAGATCGATACCGATTGGTTCACAAAGATTTAATACGATAGGGGCTAAATGTTTACAACTCTTAATAAACCATCTTCTCTGATTCATGAAATCCGACTTGAAAAAGTTGGCAATTGGACTTTGTTTAAATTTAGTGAGGCTCTCCAACTGCGGATGGAGAGCTTTTTAGAAAAGAAAAAAGCCGAGCAAATCACTCCCGACGAAATTGCTGAATTGGATGCGATTGGAGAGTTAGATCGTATTTTTACTCATATCAACGCAATGCTCGCTGCTCAAAATGTCAATCAATGATGAACTCAAGCAAGCTATTCGAGAGCGTTCTAAATATATCTGCGAGTATTGCCATTCTCCAGAGCGGTTAAGTGCTAATCGGTTTACCGTTGATCATGTCATTCCAAAATCTTTGGGTGGTTCCAATCAACTGACTAATCTTGCACTTGCCTGCCGTCGTTGCAATGAGAGGCGCTATAACTTTGTGGCTGGTATTGATCCAGAGACTCAGGAAATTGTTCCTATTTTTAATCCCCGCCAACAGATGTGGGCTGATCACTTTGTCTGGCTAAATCAAGGTGTTGTGATAAAAGGAACCAAACCAATTGGTCGTGCAACTTGCCTTCGGCTTGATTTAAATGATACTCGTTATCCAGAGGAAGATTCTATTCGAGAAACAAGACGGTTTTGGATACAAACCGGATTGCATCCTCCCACAGATGATCCGTGCCAAGATTGAAGTAGTGTCGTTGCCAGCCAGCTAACACTGCGTTGGTGCGGACGGGCGAGAGATCTTGATGCTGAGTTTAAGGTTATCTGCCGCCGCTCAATTTTTCCGTTATAGCGGTACATTGCTTATAAGAGGGCAATCCAAGATTTATTTGGGTTCAATGTCTCCGTTGTGAGCAAACCAATCCTGCTTGTAATTAGTGAATGTTATCATCTGTCCTGGTGCTCATGAGCCGCAATTGACAACAGAGTTTGTCTCTGCCCTAAACTTGACGAGCGCCCCCCAGATTGTCCCGGCGTCCTTGCCAGTTTACTCGCCGCTGCATGTGTTTGAGTTTTTACAAAGCCACTATCAGTTAACAGAGCCGCTGGTGATAATTGGGTTTAGCGCTGGTGTGGTTGGCAGTATTGGGGCGGCCCAGCGTTGGCAACAGCACGGGGGTCAGATTCAAGCCTTAATTGCGATCGATGGTTGGGGAGTGCCGTTGTCGGGTCAGTTTCCAATTTATCGGCTCAGCCACGATTGGTTTACGGATTGGAGTTGCCAATGGTTGGGGGCAACCGAGCAGCGCTTCTACGCTGAGCCGGGCGTTGGACATTTAGACCTCTGGCGATCGCCGACTCAAACCCCAGGTTGGCAGATCCACGGTCAAGTCCGAACCAAAACCACGGCCAGCCAATTTTTACGTCAGGTATTGCAGCTTGCTCATTCCCTTTGAATGTCGAGTTTGGCAAGGGGCTGAAGGTAAGTTCCGGCAAGTAGCCCGTTAGCGGGGCGAACCAGCCGTGACGACCATCATTTGATCGGGGTGGATCAGATCCGCGATCGCCTGATTCACCTGCGCCAGGGTGACTGCGGCCAGTCGGTCTGGGAATTGACGAATTTCTGCCAGCGGCAAACCATAAACTGCATTCGACAAGATCATCCGGGCGAGGTTGTCTAAGTTCGCCAACTCGACTGGATAGCTGTCGATCAGGGTGCGCTGAGCGGTTGCCAGTTCAGCGGCGCTAATCCCATCCTGGCGCAGTTGCTCTAGCAGCTTAAGCGTGCTGGCGATCGCCGCTTCTGTATCGGCCGGGTCAGTTTGGATTTGAACCAAAAATGGCCCCGGCTGCTGTCCGGCCGCAAAATAGCTGTAAATGCCGTAGGTCAAGCCCTGGCGATCGCGAATTTCTGCCCCCAGCCGACTCGACAGCGTATCGCCACCCAAGACTTGGTTCAGCAGTAAGGCCGCATAAAAGCGAGGGTCATGGCGAGTAATGCCAGGGTAGCCCAAATAGGCCACATCCTGAGATTTGCCCGGCAGGGGGGAATGCAAATAGGTGGTCGCGGCGGGTAAAGCCACGGCTGGAAACGTTAAGGCAGGGATTTGACGGGGGGATTGCCATTGCCCAAACTGATCTTTGAGCAGCGATCGGGCAGCAGCAGGGTCAAAATTACCGACCAGGGCCAGCAGGACGGCTGGTGGTCGGTAGAATTGCTGATAAAAGTTGAGCACCTCGGCCCGGCTAATCGCCTGTAGGCTCTCTAGGGTAGGAAAGCTGGCAAATGGATGGTCTGGTAGGTAAATTGCCTGCTGAAACACCCGCCGCCCCAAGCGCTGCGGGTCATCTAGTTCAATTTGGAGGTCAGAGAGGGCTTGCTGGCGAGTTAACTCTAGTTGATCGGCTGGAAAAACCGACGCCTGTAGGACTTCAGCCAGGGTCGTCAGTAAAATCGGCAGGTCGGCGGCCAGGGCGTAGCCATCGATATCTACCCCTTCCCGGTAGGCATTAAAGTCTAGCCCAGCCCCGCAATTTTCCAGCCGCTCAGCCAGAGCGAGGGCATCGGATTGCCTCGTCCCATTCAGTAAATTTTCAGCCGTGAGGCTAGCCTCACCGGGGCGAGTCAGCGCGTCAAAGCAGTTACCGGCTTGGATGTGCCCAGCCAGCGTGATCGTGGCCGTACTGGTATCCGGTAACAGCAGCACCCTTAGCCCATTTTCTAAAACAAATAGGTCGGGCAGAGTTTGAGAGGCCGAACTCACCTGAGCCGGAAATGCTGGTAAATAGCGTCCTACCTCGGCTGGGTCAACGGGTTCACCGGGGCTAAAGTCTTCGCTGGTTTGCAGCCCACCCCCAGGCAAAGCAGGCTGATCGGCCAGTTCTGTGGGTTCAAACCAGCCAACGGTGCGTTTGGCTGCATCCAAATAGACTTGCGCCACCCGCTGCACGTCTGCGGCACTCACCGGCTGGATCGCGGCCAAATGGCGATCGCTGTGCTGATAGTCACCCGTAATCAACTGGTCATAGGCGAGCTGGCTGGCCTGGTTATCAAGATCACGGTTTCTGAGGATGAAGTGGGCTTGCAGTTGGGTTTTGGCTCGCTCTAACTCAGCCAGGCTGACCGGCTGCTGCTGAAGGTCGGTGATCGCGGCTAAAATTGCCTGTTCAATCTCAGCCAAGGATTGCTCCGGGGCAGCGATCGCCGCAATATCATACCAACCGTGTTCTAGCAGCGTGGCAGCATAGGCCGTCATGCCGCTGGCCAAGCCAGATTCAACCACGGCTTGGTAAAGCCGCGAACTGCGCCCGCCGCTGAGGATGGTATCCATCACCTCGATCGCGGCATTGTCAGGATGCAAGGCATCGGGAAGGGGATAAACTATCTCTAGTAAAAAGGCACTGCCGGGTTCGCGCAGCACAATTGGAGCTGCCGCTGCAAAAACAGGTGGCTGAGTTGCAGTTGTCAGCGAGAGGGAAATCGGTGGAATTTGACCAAAGGTTTGTTGGACTTGGGCGAGGGCTAGCTCAGTGTCAAAGTCGCCGGTAATCACTAAGACAGCATTATTGGGAGCATAATACTGGCGGTAGTAGGTTTGGAGATTATCGAGCCGAAACGCGGCCACATCGGCTCGGCTGCCGCCAACGGGCAACCCGTAGGGGCTAGCAGGGAAGGCTGCCTGCATCACGGCTCGGCTGAGCCGATATTCAGGGCTGTTTTCGTAGCCCTGGAGTTCGGAAATTACCACCCGTTTTTCGGAGGTCAAGTGTTCTTCAGTGATCAGGGTATTCACCATCCGATCGGCTTCCAAAGTCAATAGCGCTTCTAGCTTGTTTTGACTGACGGTGCCGAAGTAGGCCGTCATGTCGTAGCTGGTAAAGGCATTAAAAGCGCTGCCCAAGGCGCTAAACAGCCGCCCAAATTGCAGCGGTCGCTCTTGAGTGCCTTTGAACATTAAATGCTCTAACTGGTGGGAGATGCCATTTAAACCCGCCGACTCATTCCGAGAACCGACTCGATACCAAACCTGGACGCTGACGACTGGGGCAGTCCGAATTTCTTTGGTCAGTACGGTTAAGCCATTCGCTAAGCTGGTTTTCTTGACTCCCGCTGTCAAGGAAGCGTGGCCTGGGTGGGAAGCTGTTTTGAGGTTCATTCAACTTGCAAGAATTACAAAAATGAGCGGTTCGATAGCTCTAATCTAGCCTAGACAAGTGATCTAACCGATCGATAGCAATACCCCCTAACCTGAGTCTCTGGCTAGGGCGATGGTTGGGGTTTAGCGATCGCTAACCGTCAAGAATTGCTAGCCGATCAAGCCCAGCCATTGCCAGCAGAATCCGAAACCACTTCTTTTCCAATCAGTCGTTATCAAAGGTGCGCTTTTTTGCCCAAACGTGAAACCTCTGTATCCTGTGGTTGACATCCTCTCCACCCAACCCTACAGGTATGGGATGGAGATTCCTTGAGTCACCTCAAAGATTTCCTGCTTCCTGAGCTCTTAACTAGAACACGTTGGTACAAACGATATGCATCTCCCACCGTTGGTTCCCCGTCAAACCGCCTCCACAGGCAATTTGTTTAACGTCCACTTGGTGCCCCCAAGCCGGACGGATCTGAATGTTTTTTGTCTTGAGAGTTTGCCATGCTTCATGCTTTCTTACGCAAGCCGCGTCACCTTGAGAATTGCAAGGGCGATATTTCTTCCGCCGGACTAGAAGGGGGAGTGGCATTCCCTGTAATGATTTCAGCGTTTTACCGCTGTGTTAATTATGCCATCTGATTGCTCGTCTCGTCACTCTACTCTTCCCGTCGCTGTCTTGGACACTTTGCTTAAGCGGGAGAACCCCGACCACCCAAGTGTCCGCTGTTCCACGCTCCGCTCGGAACTCGACTCTGAGGAGGTTTCAAGGGCTCACGCGCCCTACACCCCCAACCAAGCTTTCAGTTATGGTTGGAGTACTTGTCGGTTTTAGATAGATGATGAATGCGGTAGGCAATGAAACTTTTACTCAGTAACGATGATGGTATTTTCGCGCCGGGGATTCGCGCTCTGGCCAATCGGCTGGCCGAAGCAGGACATCAGGTGACGGTGGTTTGTCCAGATCGAGAGCGATCGGCAACGGGGCATGGGCTGACACTGTTTGACCCGATTCGGGCCGAAAGGGTCGAGTCGCTGTTTGAACCAACCGTCCAAGCTTGGGCCTGCTCCGGTACGCCTTCCGACTGCATTAAGTTGGCCTTAGGGGCCCTGCTAGACCAACCACCAGATTTTGTCCTGTCTGGGATTAATCAGGGGTCAAACCTGGGCACAGATATTCTTTATTCCGGCACAGTGTCCGCCGCCATGGAAGGAGTGATTGAAGGCATTCCTAGCCTGGCCTTTAGCTTGGCTAGTTTTACAGTCCAAGAATTTACGCCAGCCGCCCAATTTGCTGAGGATTTGTTGGCGCAGCTCGCGAAGTCTCCGTTGCCGGAAGCTATGTTGCTCAATGTTAATGTGCCTGCCCTGCCAGCGGCTGAACTGGCTGGGGTCGCGATTACCCGCCAAGGCATTCGGCGCTACCACGACGTGTTTCAAAAGCGGATTGACCCCAGAGGCAAAACTTACTACTGGCTAGCTGGCGAAGTCCTTGAAGATGTCGAAGATCTGAGCAATGAACCCTATCAAAATTTCTTGACCGATGTTGAGGCGATTCGCAAAAACCTGATAACTGTCACACCGCTTAAGTACAACCTCACCTATGCTGCTGGCTTGGAGGCTTTAGACAGTTGGCCAACTGTCTCGATTTCCCTACAGCAGTCCTGAGCTGATGCAACTCTGATCTGGAATCTGGGGCTGAAATATGGCTAATTTTTGGGTTTATTGGCTGATCTTGATGCTTAGCGTCACAATTCTTAGATGATCTCTATCACTTCATTTCTAAGAAGAGCGTGCAAGAATTCAGCTATGCATAACCTGAGTAGATGCCATGCAAAATCCGTTAACCGTTCGCTTCTGGGGTGTCAGAGGCAGCATTGCTTGTCCGGGATCACACACTGTTCGCTACGGTGGCAATACTCCCTGTGTTGAGATTCAGGCCGGAGAAGAGCGGCTGATTTTTGATGGCGGTACGGGTTTGCGAGTGCTGGGGCAACATCTGCTGCCGTTGATGCCTCTGGAAGCGCATTTGTTTTTTAGCCATACCCATTGGGATCATATCCAGGGTTTTCCGTTTTTTACGCCAGCCTTTACGCAGGGCAATCAGTTCAATATTTACAGTATGCTCAGCACAGATGGTCGCGGCATTCAGAGTCGCTTGCGCGATCAAATGCTGCATCCTAATTTTCCAGTGCCGCTGCAAGTGATGCAGGGCGACTTAAAATTTCACGATTTGCCGCTTGGTGAGACGCTGCAAATCAACGATGTGCACGTTGAGTATGCGCCGCTCAATCATCCGGGCGGTGCAACGGGCTATCGCGTTAATTGGCAAGGGCTAGCGGTTAGCTATATTACCGATACCGAGCATTTTGCCGATCGCCTGGATGAAAACGTCCTCCAACTCTGCCGCCAAGCTGATCTAATGATCATTGATGCGACTTACACTGATGCCGAATACTACGCCGCCGGTAGCAGCAAAGTCGGCTGGGGGCACTCGACATGGCAAGAAGCAGTCAAAGTTGCTGAGGTGGCTGGGGTAAAGCAATTAGTTCTCTTTCATCATGACCCCCTACACGACGATGATTTCTTAGATCAAGTTGGGCAAGAAGCCAGGCAAGCCTTTCCGAATACTGTCATGGCCAGGGAAGAAATGTCGCTGCAACTGCGTCCCTTGATCGGTGGGCAATTGCTCTCTCCGCTCAGATCAGAGGGGGTTGCGGCTGGGCTAGGTATGTCAGAATGGAGGCTGTGTGGATAATTTCTGACTTGACAACGGCTCTCAGACCCACGGCGATCGCCCTGGGCAACTTTGATGGTGTGCATCGGGGGCATCAACAGGTAATTCAAGCCTTGGCTGAAGCTGCTGAAAGTTATTTGACCGTTGTTGCTTTTGATCCGCATCCGCAGGAGTTTTTTACGGGTCAAGCTCGCACGTTACTCACGCCTTTGGCTGAAAAAAGTCAGCAGCTAGAGCGGCTAGGGGTGAGCCAATTAGTTTTACTCTCGTTTGATCAAACCTTGGCTGCCTTAAGTCCAGCCGAGTTTGTAGACCAGATTTTGGTGCAGCAGCTTGCGGCCAAAGCAATTAGCGTTGGGTTTAATTTTCGATTTGGGCATCAACGCGCAGGCAATGTTGAAGATTTGAGGGCGATCGCGGCCAATTACGGGATTCAAGTCAATGTCGCTCTGCCGCAACTGTTTGAAGGAGAGCGGATCAGCAGTTCCGCCATTCGAGCCGCCCTGGAGCAGGGAGATTTACAGCGGGCAAATTGTCTATTGGGACGCGCTTACACTTTAGTCGGCGAAGTTGGAGCAGGCGATCGCCTGGGGCGCACCCTCGGCTTCCCGACCGCAAACCTGCGGCTGCCGGAGCAAAAGTTTTTGCCTCGAACAGGCGTTTATGCCGTCCGCGTCACCAGTGATGGCTTGGAACAGCCGCAACTGGGCGTCATGAACATTGGCTATCGCCCAACAGTGGATGGCAAAAAACTGGTTGTGGAAGCGCACCTATTGGATTGGGCTGGAGATTTGTACGGGCGAACCTTGACTGTTGCTTTAGAGCAGTTTTTGCGACCGGAACAGAAGTTTGCTGATTTAACCGCCCTGAAAGCCCAGATTCAGCAAGATTGCGATCGGGCACGGATGCTGCCAGCAGCGGTTGGCGGTGGTGATTAAAAATCACTATTGCCGATACAGAGAGGCAAATTGAACCTTCAGTTGGGCCAGTTTGGGCAAATCGTGGATAACGACGTAGGGATAGCTGGGGTTGCGGGCAATGAAGTTTTGATGATAGGACTCAGCCGCAAAAAAGCTCTTTAAGGGCACGACTTGCGTTGCGATCGGTTTTGGAAAAACGTGAGCTTGATTGAGCTGTGCGATATAGGTTTGAGCAATTTGCTGCTGTTCACTGTTGGCAAAAAATATGGCTGAACGGTACTGAGTGCCATGATCAGGCCCCTGCCGATTTAATTGGGTCGGGTCATGGGCAACTGAAAAGTAGATTTTTAGCAGTTGTCCGTAGGAAATTTTAGTCGGATCGTAGGTGATTTTGACTGCCTCCGCATGACCCGTGTCCCCTGATGTGACCCTTTCGTAATCAGCCGTAGCGGCAGTGCCGCCTGAAAACCCCGAAACAACCTCGGAAACTCCTTTCACGTGCTCAAAAACAGCCTCTACACCCCAAAAGCATCCACCGGCTAGCACGGCTGTCTGTTTGCCTTTAGCAGTAGTGGCTGCAATGTCAGTGGCTGGGTCAGGCAATTTCGTTTGGGATCTAGCCAGCACAAGCGCAGCCGTCCCCAGTGAACCAATCAAAATGCTGCCGATCAGCCAACGGAAGCGAACGAGACTGCGAATTGACATGATTGAATTGATTCCTGTATTGAATTAATGATGCTTGACCAGAGCCTAAGGAGATTTCTTAGAAAGATTTTACCCTTCGAGTTGTGCCCTTCGACTGCGCTCAGGGCACGGCTGGCTGAGCGCACGGCTGGCTGAGCGCAGTCGAAGCCAGCGGGTAACTTTTTTGCTAGAAATCTTCTAAAGCTGGCGGCCCGCCAATTCAATATTGGGAGTCCAAACTGATTCTTTTCAAAGCTATCAATAAGTTTCAGGTGAGTTTTAGATGAGTGCTATCTCAGAATTGAAAGCTGCCCCTAAAACTGTTAACTTCTGCTTTTTATTATTCCTATGAAATAATTTACGAATGGTTTTTACGCCAGTCCCAGGGGCGGACTGATTTAGCGTTTTTCCACACTCCTCGTTTTTGGCGCTTGGCTTCGGTTTCAGCCGTTGCGATCGCCGTTTTTTGCAGGCAATGATTGGCATATTGAGCATAGTAGTAAGCCCAACCAGCCTCAGTCATTTCGGCATTCACGTTTAGCAGCTTGCCTTGCTGGCGTCGGAACACCTCCGCTACAGTCCGCCCATATCGATCGGTATCAACGGGGTTAATTTGCACCTGATTGCCAGACTGATTGAGCAGCGATCGCAAATAGTTTCTCGCTTGCTCTCCCTGGGGTTGTTTTAGCTCTGGGGCATCAATGCCGCAAAAGCGAATTTTGAGGGTCTGACCCTGGCGCTCGACCTTGATCGTATCGCCATCGTGGACGGACTGAGGCACCACAGACCAGACGAGGCTGGGGGTTTGATTTGGGGTTTGATTTATCCCAACCGTTGGTTGAGCGGACGAACTGGCAGGAGAACGAAAACAACTGGTCAGCAGTAAAGTCAAGATCAGTAGAAAAACTTGCTTCATATCGCAAAATCATCGAGGCTTCAGATCCACTTCACAACAAAGGGGGCCATGCCCCCTTTGTTGTGATTCAGAGTTAGGATGCAGACCGCTTGCCTCAGCCAGCCATCCTATTTGCCGCCAATTTGGGCTGCCACTTCGTCAGCCAAATTAGACTCAGCTTTTTCGATTCCTTCACCGAGCACGAAGCGCTGAAAGCGGCGAATTTGGATGTTTTCGCCTAAGTTGGCGATCGCCTGCTTGACCAGTTCTTCCACCGTGATGCTTTGGTCACGAATAAAGGGCTGATCCATCAGACACATTTCGCGCAGGGTTTTATCGAGTTTGCCCTGGACAATCTTGGTCTTAACGGCTTCTGGCTTACCTTTGAGGGCATCAGAGCCGAGGGCGATCGACCGCTCTTTCTCAATAAAGTCGGCCGGAATGTCTTCTACCTTGACGTATTCAACATTCGGGCAAGCGGCAATTTGCTTGGCAATGTCTTGGACTAGAGACTTAAATGCCTGATTGCGACCGACAAAATCAGTTTCGCAGTTGACTTCAACCAGGACGCCAATCCGCCCACCCGTGTGGATGTAGCTGTCAACCAGCCCTTCGCTGGCGACGCGCCCAGCCTTTTTGCCAGCCGAAGCCAGTCCCTTCTGACGCAGCCACTCAATTGCCTTCGTGATGTCACCCTCAGATTCTTTGAGGGCTTTTTTGCAGTCCATCATGCCTGCGCCGGTCTTGTCACGCAGTTGTTTTACTAGTTGTGCCGAGATTTCAGCCATAGTGGTGCCTCAGTCTTTTCTTTGTCAATCTGGTGTGTGGAGGTGATCACTCCTAGTCTAGGGTTTGCTCCCCCAGATTAAGAGCGATCGCCAGTTTCGGA
The DNA here is from genome assembly GCA_019359715.1 of Aphanocapsa sp. GSE-SYN-MK-11-07L. Lineage (GTDB taxonomy): Bacteria > Cyanobacteriota > Cyanobacteriia > Thermosynechococcales > Thermosynechococcaceae > JAHHGS01. The sequence goes on from JAHHGS010000117.1 coordinate 11,601, forward strand.
ACTGCCCTCAATCTGGCCGGGTTACGGTTGTGCTTCTGGCTCTGCCTCACCCTCGGATGCAGCAGCCTCTACATCCTCTGGTTCATCCTCAAATTCAGCCCCATTGTACTCTTCGTACTCTTCTTCATTCTCTAGCTGACCGTGACGCCCTTCATAGATCGCATCCGCCAACTTGCCGACAATCAGCTTGATCGAGCGAATGGCATCATCGTTAGCCGGGATTGGAATATCAACATCATCTGGGTCGCAGTTGGTATCGAGTAAAGAGACAATCGGAATCCCTAATTTGTGGCACTCTTGAACTGCGTTGTACTCCCGCTTCACGTCCACAACCACAACCACATCTGGGATTTTTCGCATTTGTTTAATCCCACCCAGATACTTTTGCAGCTTTTCCATTTCTCGCCGCAGCTTAGACGCTTCCTGCTTGGGCAGCAGATCCAAAGCGCCGGTTTCTTGCCGCCGCTCAATGTCTTTCAGGCGATCGACGCGAGTCTTGATCGTTGTCCAGTTGGTCAGCATGCCGCCTAGCCAGCGCTGGTTAATAAAGTAGCTGCCGCAGCGAGCTGCTTCTTGGGCAACAATCCCAGCCGCCTGACGCTTGGTGCCAATAAATAAAAACTTTTTGCCAGACTCCGAAGACGATCGCACGTAATCGTAGGCTTCATCCACCAACTGAGCGGTCTGCACTAAATCAATAATATGAACCCCATTCCGCTCTGTGAAAATATAGGGCGACATTTTCGGATTCCATCGACGAGCCTGATGCCCAAAGTGAACTCCGGCTTCCAGCATTTGCGCCAAACTAAGAACTGGCATATTCGTTTTTACTCCTATTCGGGTTAAGCCTCCACCCAGGTGCATTTCTAGATTAAGAAACACCCGAATTCCTGGATGTGTGGTTTTTAAGACAGCTTATCTAGGCTAACACAGAAAGAGTTTTGATCACCATCACTGAGTTAACTAGCGAAAAAAAGGTGTACAAACATTTCTGGAAAAACTAGAGGCTCTGCCCTCGATCTTCCCTACTCCATCTTAAAAATAGGTATTTCTAATATTGCTAGTTAGAGTTTAAATATGCGAAAATTCTTAAGCCTAGTTGGGGTAAGGGATTATGAGCGCATCGAAAAAGAGTTTAGCGATTACGATGAGTAGCGTACTTTCTGGATTGATGCTGTCGGTAATTGCCCAGCCTGCTCAAGCCTTTACCTTTTACAGTGGCGGTCAGGCGACTGGTACATCCGCTCCTGCCCCCCCTCCCGGTGGAGCGGCTTTAGCTACCCAAACTAGTTTTAATAATGCGGCTGGGCTGTTGGGGCCAGTTATAACAGATGGCTTTGAGTCACCGGCAACTAACAGCACTTTTTACAATTCTGGCACGGGTACATTGACTCGTACTGACTTTAGCCTGACAGTCACCAACGGAGAAACTGGTCAAAGCGATAATGGGCTTAACAATACTAACGGAACTTTCGCCATTGGCTACAATACAACCGTTGGTGGAAGTCGATTAGTCAGAATTGGTCACCCTACTGGTTCAAACCCGCTTCAAACGAGCGCTACATTTAACTTTGGGGTTCCAATGACAGCTTTCGGCCTATACATTACTGATTATGGCAATACTGCTTCTGCTGCTACAGAACTGAGGGTGACGATCAATGGTGCTACAGTAACCGGGTTTCCACGAACAATTCCTAAACTCAACTCTGGTGGTTTTTCCAATCGCAGTGTTCAGTTTTTTGGTTTTACGCAACAACCTGGCGATCCTTTAATTACCTCAATCACTTTTCAGTTTTCGGGGGTGACAACTGCGATCGATCGCCTAGCAATGGATGACGTTCGCTTTGTGAGGGTGCCTGTTCCACCGCAGTTTGTCGGTACAGCCTTAGCAGCAATCCTGGCGGCTTGGAAGGTGCGTCGCAGTAAACGCAAGTCTAAACAAGCTGATGCTCCAGTCGGTTAGAAGTTGATTAGTCTGATCACTATGCTGAATCATCATCAAATGAAGCGATCGCGATCAGAATCATTGCCAGCTAGAGGGTGGGCGTGCCATAGTTTTCGCGTCATTGACAACAGGGACGATCTAAACATGCTTGGGACTGAAGAGCCTGAAAGATGCAGTCTATCCACAATGGTCAAACCGATTGGTCAATTAGTGGCAGCGGCTGGTCTAGCATTTTTTGGGCTAGCTGGCCTGAGTGCGAGCCAGCCAGCGCAAGCCTTTACTTTTTACACCGGCGTTCAGACTGTTTTTCTGCCATCCGCCCCCCCTCCGTCAGGAGCGGCTTTAACTGCCCGCAATAATTTTGTGACTGCGGCGACTCCTTTGGGGACAGTCGGGACTGAAAACTTTGAAACACCAGCGGTTAATAACCCTTTCTATACTAACGCTACGGGCAATGGCAGTCTAAATTATGCTACCAGCGGGATTACAGTGCAGGTCACTAACGGGCAGATTGGCGGTTCTAATAATGGCATTAGTAACACTAACGGCTTCTTTGCTATTGGCCACAACACGACCAGTGGTGGCAGTCGTTTACTGCGGATTGCTCAACAAACGGGTATGGATTTAGTTCCTCCCCAAACTTCGGTTACTTTTAGCTTCGGCACTCCACTGCAGGCTTTTGGCCTGTACATCACTGACTACGGTGATTCCGAGAGTGATGCCGTTTTGGAGGCGAGTATTAATGGTACTGCAGTGACTGGGTTTCCGCAGACAATCCCCCAATCACCGGGTAACTTTTTTAGCGGTCGTAGTGTCCAATTCTTAGGCTTTACCGCTGCTAGTACTGACCCTGCAATCGCCTCCATTACGTTTCAATTCTCAGGGGTGACAACTGAGATCGATCGCTTGGGAATGGATGACATTCGGTTTGTGCAGGTGCCAGTCCCACCGCAGTTTGTCGGTACAGCCCTCATGGCAATGTTCGCGGCGTGGAAAGCTCGTCGCAGCCGCAAATCTAAACCATCAAGCTCTCCGGTGGGTTAGAGACTTTTAGCAACTTACTGATCCGGGCGGACGACGCGAATAATGTTTTCAGTCATGCTCTCAAACGTGTCGTCGTGGCTGATCACAAACAATTGCTGAAAACTTTTCAGATTGCCGAGCGCTTCGGCCAGTTGGCGACGGCGAAGCTGATCCATGTTGGTTGTTGGTTCATCAAAAAAGGCAACGTCAATATCGGAGAGGACTTTGAGCAGAGCCAGCCTGACCGCTAAGGCTGCACACATTTGTTCTCCCCCCGAAAGGCTAGGGAAGCTGCGCCAATGTCCGCCGGTTTGGACTTTAATTTCGTAGTCATCTGTCCACTCTAGGGCGACATCTGGGCGATTCAATAGCTCTCGAAACAGCCGATCGCCCTCCTGAGAAATGTTGCTGAGATAAAACTGGGTAATCCGTGGGCCACTTTTATTGAAAATCATCCGCGCATCGCCAATAAACTGCTGGGCCTGTTGCCGGGTTGCTAGTTCCGCTTCAGCCTGCTTGCAATCTTGAGCGATCGCTTCTAGCGCTAAAAGCTGCTGCTCCAAGGTCGCCAACTGAGCCAGCTTGGGCGGCAGGCCACCCGCCAGTTGATCGCGCTCGGTTTTGCGTTGATCAAGGATGGCAACCAAGCTGGGCAAGGCTTGCGGATCATAGTTTTGCTGTTCGACTTGCCAGCAATCTTTGAGGTCTGTTTGCTGCTGTTCAAACGCCGTCAGCTCTGCGATCGCCTGTTGGAATTGGGCCTGTAGCCCAGGGCACTGTTCGGCTTGCTGCTGCTGTTGCAGATAAATCTGATAGCCAGCCAGGTGAGCCTGCTGAATTTTCTTCTGACTGGTCATGCTGCTGGCAAGCTGCTGATAGGGAGTAAGCTGTTGCTCTAAAGCGGCGATCGCGGCTAATATTTCAGCTTGCTGAGCCTGAAGTTGCTCCGCTTTCGTTTGCAAATCAGACTGCTGAGCCATTTGCTCCTGTCTGAGGCGAATTTGACCCCTCGGATCATTGAGAGCCGAGAGTTGGGCCTGCAAATTTGCCAATTGCGCTTTCAGCTTAGGTTCAGGGGCAAGCTGAGCTTGCAGTTGGGCTAGTTCGGCTTGCCAGCGCTGGCAGTCTTGCTGCAAAGTCTGGGATTGAGACTGTTTGGCGCTCAGGCTGGCAAAATCTGCCCGCAGTTGGTAAGCAGCATTGAGTTGAGTCTGAAGTTGCTGCAAGCTTTCGGTCAGATCGGCCTGTGAAATCTGCTGGCTTAGATCAGCTAAAATTTGCTCCAGTCCTGCCATGACATTGCTGTGGATGGCTTGGCTGTCTTGAAAAGCATCAATCACAGCGGCCAGGCTGGGCAAGTCATTTTTTAGCTTGAGCAGCGTCTTTAGGGCCGCCTGCACTTGCTGCTCCGCCCGATCGCCCTCGGTTTGAGCTTGGTTGACAATCTGCTCTAATTCAGCCGCAAACTGCTGGGCAGCTTCAATCCGGCTCAGTTGAAGCTGCCTGCGATCGCGCTGCTGTTCCCAGTCTGGAATCGCCTCCACCTGGGCCGCTAAACTCTGCAAGCGGTTGATTTCTGCTGATAGTGCTTCTAGGGCGCTCTGAGCAACTTGAAAGTGCTGCTGGGTGGCTTGGAGTTGGAGCTTAACCGGACTGAGCTGCTGGAGTTGCTCAGTCAAAACCAAAATTTGCTGCTCTAGAGCCTGCTGCTGCGCTTGGGCTGGCTGGAGGTGATGAATTTGAACCTTGGCCTGTTGGATCGTCGCCAACTGGGCTTGCAGTTGCGTAGCTTGCAGTTGCAGGTGATGGTGCTGCTGCTGCTGGCTTGTCAGTTGCTGTTGTAGGTGCTGCTGCTGCTGCTGTTGTTGATCAAGCGCTTGCAGGCGATCGCTGGCCTGCTGATAAGCCAGATAGCCAGATTGATGCTGCTGACAGAGGGTGACGGCTTGCTCAGCCTGGCGCAAAGATTGCTGAATGATCACCTGCGTCGCTTGTTTGGCAGCAATTTGAGTTTGAATCTGCTGCAATTGCTGGCAGAGAGCCTGAGCAACCTGGGCTTGAGCCAGCAGTTGCGATCGCTGATGTTCGAGCTGCTCTAGATTTTGCTGGAGCTGCTGCAACTGAGCTTGATCGCGGGCAATCTCCTGCTGTTGGGTTGCTTGCAACTGTTGCAGAGCTGGCCAGTCAGCTAGCTGAAGTTCATACTGAGCGATCGCCTGCTCCAGTTGAGCGACCTGCTGATCAGCGTAGGTCTTTAAACTGCTGGACTTGGTAAATGCCTGTCTGTATTCTTCGACTTTTAGAATCGGGTCAAAGATTTGCTTCCGCCCTTCTGCTTTCTTGAAAAAATCGCTCGTGAACGTCCCTTGCGGAATCCCGATCGTGTTGGCGAACAGCTTGGCTAAGTCTGTATCAATTGGCACGCCCAAGTGCTGCCTCAGCCAGAGCGCCACATCAACAACTTTGCGTAGACCCAGGCTAGCCTTTAGCTCCGGGTCATACACGTCGTAGCCTTTGCTCGTGCAGCGCCTGACCTGATAGCAGCGTCCATCGTAGCTAGAAATCAGACTAACGCTGGCTTGGGCACTGCTGCACCCAGCTTTAATCAGATCAGCTTGCGGATAGTCGCTGTGGTTGAACAGCACCCAAGCGATCGCCTCTAAAATGCTAGTCTTACCCGCCCCATTTTCCCCGCAAATCGCATTGGTGCCGGGTTGGAAGACAAAATGGCGATCGTCATGAGCTTTGAAGTTGGCAAGCGTAACGGTCAGAATTTGCATCAACTGAGCCAAAAAATAGGGCTGAACTAGATTCCCCTTTAATTTTGCCAGAGGATCATCTGCGGTCTCTCTAGCAAGCCTAAATTCGGGAAAGGTTCAGTTTTATCGAGAGCAGTCCTAAGTGATTTGATTGATAACTTGAGGATTGCAACAGGGAATAAGAAAAGTCCTACGGCATTAGCAGCATCCATACCCCTATTCGTGCTTTAGGTCTGCTAATTTGCGCCTTGCCCTTTCGGAACAAGTTGCCCTTTCGAGGACTTGGTATTGGCTACATGGGGGGATGTAGCCCTATTTATAATTTAGATTTTCCTATCTCTAGCCACCAGCGTAACCTTACGGAGATTATTGAAGGTAATACGTTCTTCTACCGAGGAACACCGTATTTCTACGGAAGTTTTTCCTGCCAAACTGGAACTCTAGACCAATCTTGATTGACCTTGTAAAAAGATTTTTCTGGAAACCTGTTGTGAATTCATCGTAGCTGTTCTTGAGGTGAGAACGGATTATTTGTTTAAAGGTTTTGTTCCACAACGTCTTTAAACAATAATTCTATTCATCTCAGCAGCAGATTCTACCAATCAGATCTCGCGACTGATTTAGAAACAGATTTAGAGTTCTACAGGACTTTGTGAAACCAAACGGATGATTGGATTTGTATATATTGAGTTTTCCTGAATAAGAAAAGTCCTTCGGCATTAGCAGCATCCATACCCCTGAAATGTGCGTTTTAGGTCTGCTAATTTGCGTCTTGCCCTTTCGGAACAAGTTGCCCTTTCGAGGACTTAGGTTAGGCTACATGGGGGTTTGTAGCCCTTATTTATAACTGTAAGCCTTCTCTGGCTTCAGCTACCAGCGTAGTTTTACTGAAGTTAATCGAAAAACATCTAAATTTTCTAATCACCATCGTATTTCTACGGAAATCGCTGGCTTGACTGCCTAATCTGAACATTTATATCACGTGATTCGTAAGCAAAAATGATAGCGTAAGGTAGTCACTTTGGAAACCGCTCTCCACCACCAATTTAAGATTACTGGACTGAGTTCAAGCTTTTAGCGCAAGGCAATCTGCAAATAGATAAACAAAACAAAACCAATCAGCACGACTAGCTTCATGACACCAACAGTGTCTTCTAAGCTGTGGCAGCGCCGCTCTAATTTTTCTAGATTGGCACTGTAAGCATGGAGAGAATTAAGTAAATACTCATGCGAATCTTTTAAAGGTTGAATTCCGTCGCTCTCATGACTTTGCTCTCTATTCCTCTGTTGCGAATAATTGATCTGTTCGCGGAGTTGCTTGATAACGGCATCAAACTCCAAGTGTAAGTTGGTAATTTGCGACTGAAGCTGTTGAGCTGAAGTTTCAAGTTGAGATTCTAGCTGCAACGCCCGTTCTTCAAGCCCGGCGGACTGGGCAGGAAGGTCTTGATGCGCTTGAGACAGTTGCGTAAATTGCGATCGCACCTGAGAAAGGTCATCTAACACCTGTGCAGACTGGGCAAATCTTTGTCTTAACTTGAACAATTCCTGTTCAATTTGGTCAATCTCAGCCACTCTATAAAATTCCTGATTTTTATGTAAACAAATGTAAAAAAATTAAAAAACTATACTTTGGTTTGGATTTTTACTAATCAAACAAGTTTAGAACTAATCAGCAGAGGATGCAGCTTCGACTCCAAACCATCAGCCTGTTCACAAAGTTTATTTAGGGACTGAATTTGCCAGTAGGCTTGCAGGAGCCGATAAACCTCCGTAGATGGCTCAAAGACTTGTACTAAGGCATTGAAGAAAATTTTACAAGATTGTTCCTCTGGCCACTGCTGTAAGATTTCGCTCAGCCAAGTGAAAGCTTCTGAAGGGTTCACAGACCAAGCTGCGCGCGAGATATGCAGACGGACGAGGAGGTCAAAGCCCTGAGTTTGAGCGCTCTCAAAAGCCACTTTGAAGTACTTCATGGCTAGGGGCGCTTGTTGCTTGAATTTGTAAATGAGCTGTCCGGTTAGATAAAGCGCACAGACATGTTTGGGAGTTCGCTGTAACTGTTTTTCAAGCTGATTGATGACTTCAACTGCAACAAGCCGATCGTTGATAGATGCTAATAGGCCAAGAATTGCGTCGATCTCAAACTGAGCTGGATCGCCAATTAATTGCTGTACCTGCTTTCTGGTATCAGGCTGATCTGAGGGAATCGGCAGAGTATCGGCAGGATCGGCTGCGTTTTCCTGAGCTAAAAGTTTTTCAAGCAGTCCTGGCCCGAGTTGGCTATAGCCCCGATTCAGCGATCGAATCGAGTTAGCTAAATCTTCAGCGGAGGTGTCTTTAAGCAGATATCCCTTGGCACCAGCTTTGAGGGCTTTAGCAACTAAATCGTTTTGATCAGAGCCACTCAGCAGCAAAATTGAAACTTGGGGAAAGCTGTTGCTAATCAGTTTGGTCGCTTCAACGCCATCCATCACAGGCATGTACTGATCAATCAGTAATACATCAGGTAAGAGGTCTTTCACTAATTTAATCGCATCCTGTCCATTGAAGCCTGTCCCCACAATCTTAATGTCTGGCTCTGACTCTAGGAGGATACTCAGCCCCTGAGTAAATATTTTTTGATCATCAACAATTACAACTCGAATCATTGGACTATATTGATGACGAAAATTACGATTTCAGTATTTTACAGGAGTTGTTCAAGGCTTGGTTGTTAATTTCTGACCAAACGACACAGTTCCCCCTAGCATGGCATTTCTTGGGGATACACGACAAGGGTGCCCCTTTATCGGGAAAAAATTACCCTTCCAGCCTCGTCTGCAATCATTTTGAGGTGAGAGCGGCTCTCTGAGGAAGACGTTGCTGATTCTACCTGTCGCGATCGCCGCCCAGGTTAGGACAGGTCAGGTTTTGAAAGCGTTTATCCGCAAGGCTTTCAAAATATGCTCTGAATTGATCTGATATTTTGGGCGGAAGAGTACACTGGAGATAGTTCCATTGGGTTCATTGAGGAATTAAAACATGGGCAGCTTGCTAACTTTAGTTCTGATTGTGGTCTATGCCGGGGGTGGTTGGAAGTTTTGGCAGGGATTTAACCGCACCAACTTTAGCCAAAATAAGCTGATGCTGACCCTGTTTTGGCCGCTGCTGCTGGTGAACAAATCCTACCGCCAGAATTTTAATCGTGCCCTCAAGGGTTGACCTGTAGACCTGTAGATAAGATGGCCAAAAAAACAGATCACTCTGCTCAGACGGCGGCTACTTTTAGTCAAAAGTTACCAGGGTCACAGGTTGAAGACTGGCAAACCCAAATTGGCAAGGTGGGCGATCGCTACAATCGCGAATATCGACGCGAAGCCTTTACGCTGCCCCCAGAAATTGAGGCGATGCCAATTTTTCATGACTGGGCGGCTGGCTCGCTGCAAGCAAAAATTGCCTCACCCTTCTGGCAGTTAATCAAGCCCCAGAAAAATCAGCACTGTTTAGACATTGGCTGTGGGCTGAGTTTTCTGATTTATCCTTGCTGGCGGGAGTGGAACGTCTATTTTCATGGCCAAGAAATTAGTTCGGTAGCGCAAGAAGCTCTGAACAGTCGAGGATCGCAGCTTAACTCGAAACTGTTCAAGCGGGTGGAACTAGCGCCTGCTCACCAACTCCGCTCCGAAGACAATCAGTTTGACTGGGCGATCGCCACCGGGTTTAGCTGCTATTACCCCCCAGACTATTGGGCAGCCGTCATCACAGAAGCAAAGCGGGTCTTGAAGGCCAGCGGGCAGCTCATTTTTGATGTGGTTGATCCTGACCTTCCCTTAGCGGAGAATTGGGCAATTTTAGAAACCTACTTAGGGGCAGAGGTGTTTTTGGAACCTTTATCAACCTGGCAAAAACTGATTCAGACTGCTGGCGGCAAGATCAGCGGTACGGTCTCTGGCGAATTGTTTCAGGTTTACAAGGTCAGCTTTTGAAGGACTCGCTTTGCAGGGCTTTCAAAACCTGATCTGCCCTAACCCTGGGTGGCGGATCGTCACAGCTAGGATTTGAGTTCTGCCGATTAAAGCCGATAAACTTTCTCCCTTCCTTCGCCCTGCACTTGCTTGAGTCGCTCAATGATTATTCGGGTATATACCCAACCCCAATCGGGACAAGCCTGGCTAGAGGGTTATCGCCACAGTCAGCCTGGACTGGTCTGCGTTCTGGGCTTCACTCAGACGGGCTTAATTGCTGGCATTTCAGCGGCAGGGGCTACCCCGAAAGACCGTTGCTACACCGCGATCGCCGATGGTGAGTTTTTGCTGAACGGGCCAACCCCTAACCCTAGCTATCCGCTGCCGCCTTTGGAGGTGGGGGCTTCACCAGTGCTGATTTCGCGGGCAGTGACGGCCGGACTAGAGTGGCCAACTTACTTATTTAACGCGGGTTTACCTCAGCCACCGGCGGTGCCTGCGATTGATTTAGGCGGAGTGGCTGCCAACTGTGTCTCCACCGGGCAGGCAATGACGATGGCAATCGTTGAACATTTATTTCAGCAAGGCATCAACTGGGGAGAAAAGTTGGCTCAAATTCACCCCTACTTGATTTTGGGAGAGTGTGTCGTCGGCGGCACAACCACTGCCTTGGCTGTGCTGACTGGGCTGGGCTACAGGGCAGACAAAAGGGTCAATAGCAGCCACCCGATTTGCAATCATGCCCAAAAATGGCAGATTGTTCAGCAAGGATTGCAGGCTGCCGCTGCTTTAGACTTGACTGAACCTTTGCAATTAGCAGCCGCAATTGGCGATCCAATGCAAGTTGTCGTAGCGGGGATGGCGATCGCAGCCAGTCGGCGAGCCGGAGTCTTGCTGGCAGGGGGGACGCAGATGCTAGCGGTCTATGCTCTGGCGAGGGCGATCGCGCTGGCACGTGACTTGTTTTGGCAGCCCGCAGCGATTGTGGTGGGCACAACCCGCTGGGTGGCAGAAGACCCGACTGCCGATGCTGTTGGCTTAGCTGCAATGATTGGCGATGTGCCGCTGCTAGCAACACAGCTTAGTTTCGCCACTGCTCGCTATTCACAACTGCAAGCCTACGAGCAGGGCTACGTCAAAGAAGGGGTAGCGGCGGGCGGCTGCGCGATCTCGGCGACTCTGCATCAAAACTGGGGACAGACAGAGTTGCTGGCAGCGATTGAGGAAATCTGCGATCGCCAAATCTCAGTCAGTCATTTTTGTCCCTCTGCCCTTGGCTCTTGAGTCAAAGCTCCTTCATTTACGCTCTGACACGAAGCATCCAAATTCTGAATATAGTAAGGTTTTGGATGACTCGCTTTCATGTCAGTCCGGTTCAAATAGAAGCAGGATTGATTGATATTTAAATTCAGCAAATATACTTATCTCAAAACCAAAGAAAAAATGATTCTATTGCAATCATTGCGCCTTCAGAGGACTATAGCGATCCGAAAGTGGTTGGCTTTGACTGATTGATTAATTGATTCGCAAACATCACTGCTGTTTTGGCCCATAAATTTTACCCATAAACCATCGAGTCTGCTGAGATGATTTGAAAACAAGCAGAACATGTTTAGAAAACAGCAACAACCATGATTCTAGTCAATTGAGAATAGAAGCAATTTACTGCTTCTATTCGCCTCTAAACCTTGGCAAAAACCCGGAAGGGTTTGCAAAAATTAACTTCAAAATCCAGTAAAAGTTGTGATTATTATAGTTAATGTTATTTTTCTCTGCCCTGGGATAGACCTGTCAGTTTAGCCGATCCCGTAAAATCGAAGGCTATGTAGGAGCTTGATTTGTATTACTCCAACTTGCTCCTGCACTATCGTTTAAGTTTTAACTAAGTCGTTTAGGCAGTTTGCCCATCTAGAAATATGAAATTTGAAGATATTTATCAGTTTTTTCGCCAGCCCCCGCCCATCTACTTGAGCAAAGAAGTGGCCGTTTGCTACGTTCTCAACGTTCTGGTTGAAAGTGGCGATTCCTACGGCACTGCCTTGATTCAATCTATAGAGACGGAGCATCCTCTGTATCGGCTGTCTGATACGGTTCTCTACAATGCCCTTAAATTCCTTGAAGATGAGCATATGATCACTGGCTACTGGAAGAAAGTAGAAGGTCGGGGCAGACCTCGTCGCATGTATCAAGTCAGAGCAGAAAAAATGACTCAGGCTAAGGAACTGGCTAGCTTGTGGATTCAGTACGTCAACGACGAAAGCACATTTGAAAAGTCAGCTAAGTCTAGGGCTTCCGTTTAGATCGGCTTAAACTTGCTTAAACTTAAATAAGTCACTTGTTGCCCTCCAGGATTTTATCTGGAGCAATACACTGTGATGCTCAGAAAGCCTCAATCAGCCAGCAGTTGCTCAAGCTTTGTCTTCACCGCTTGAATGTCCTGCCACATCAACCATTTTGGACTGCCTACATCCTTTGAGGGGTTTCGCAGCAGGTAGGCAGGATGCAAGATTGGCATGCACTGTCGCCCTTGCCATTCCATCCATTCACCCCGGATTTTGGTGATGCCCCGCTTGTCTCCGATCAGACCTTTAACGGCAGTTGCTCCAGTCAACAGAATAATCTTGGGGTCAACGATCCGAATTTGCTCTAGCAGGTAAGGCAAGCAGGCGGCAATTTCGTCAGGAGTCGGAACCCGATTTTCAGGCGGGCGACACTTAACGATATTGCAGATGTAAACGTCTTGCTGGGAGTCGAGTTTGACCGAAGCCAAGATTTTTTCGAGCAGTTGACCGGCTTTGCCCACGAAGGGCAGCCCGGTTTCATCTTCGGTTTGGCCGGGGCCTTCACCAATAATCATTATTTTGGCCTGAGGATTGCCTCGACCGACCACCGCATGGGTGCGCTGCTTGGCTAAATCACAGCGCTGGCAGCGATCGCAGTGCTTTCCCAAATCAGCAACACTTTGATAAGTGCCACTGGGAATCGGCACTTGAGCACCAGTTGGAATCAGCTCAGGATCAAAATTGACCGGGATTGGAGAGACTGGCTCTGAAGGAGGTGCATCCCAATTAAACAGGTTAATTTGTTGTTCACCGGACATGTCGTGATCTGCAAGCGGGGATCGGGTGCTTTGATTGTAACTAAAAGCCTTGCTCTCGCGACCAGCAAGAGTCACATTTACGCCTGATTGGCATGGGTGAGAGAAATCACTTCCTGTAAACGAGGGCGGAGCAGTTCAACGTAGCTCGGCCAGCCGACCACAATAGTCTGCCGATGAGCCAAACTGTCGGTTTCAACGGCATCGGGGCTAAAACGGAGAGGTTGGCCGCTAATGTCGCAGCAAACTAGGCCAGCCGCTTTGGCCAGCGCTAACGGGCCAGTTGTATCCCATAGCTTGACGCGCCTGTTCAAGTAAAAATAAAGTCCTACCCGCCCGTAAATCACTTCTAGCACCTTTAAGCCAAAGCTGCCTAAACAGTGAAACTGAGCTTCTGGGATGACTTGAGACAGGGCTGGCCCATAGATCCGCTTGTCTTTATAGCCAATCATGATGGGGCAAAAGTCAACCGATGGGGCGGCTGGAGGATGGGTGTGTAAGGCTTGCGGTTCAGCGTTGCCCGTTGCTTCAAACAATCCCCAGTTGGGGCCGCCAAAATAGGTGCGATCGCGGCTGGGGCTATAAATCCAACCGGCTAAAGGCTGATAATTTTCCAGCAGCCCAGCCATAACGGCATAGCCAGAGCGCCCTTGAATCAGGTCATCGGTGCCATCCAGGGGGTCAATCAGCCAAAAGCGCGACCAGTGTTGCTGAAACAGTTGCACCGAGGCCTGATTTTCTTCAGTAATCAGCCCATCTTCGGGAAACCAGGCGGTGAAGTTGCTAGTGAGCTGCTGATCTAGACTCCGGTCAATGCTAGTCACAAAATCATCCGGGCCTTTGAGATTAATCTCAAACTGCTTCTGAGCCATCTGCTGGGCCTGTTGCCCTGCCTGTCGCAAACTGTGACGAATCTGTTGGTCGTGCCAGGGTGAGCAGGGCGGCATGATAAATCCTTTATTTCAGGTCAAGGACACCATTGTCTTTTAGCTTCGGGTTGAAGCGCAGCGGTTCTTGCAGATGGCGGGCCTGCAAGACAGCCAAAATTTCAGCTTCAATCCGACGAGCAGCGTTTTTAAGAATTTTTTGCTGGGCAATTTCTTCTAGCTGTGGATCGGTATAACCAGCCCGTTCTGCTGGGGTCATGTTGGCTTTGACGTCGATTGGTTGCTCCCAGGTGTGGCGATCGCCTGCATTGCCGGGGGGGACAGTTTCATTTTCACTGATCCAAGCCGCTTGAATTTGCTCTAAGGCGGTTCGACTGGGGCGATCAATCATCTGGAGCTTGATCCAGTGGCAGAGTTGCGGTTGGCGAACCAGATGCTGCTTGAGACTCAGGTAAATATCCCGCGAGTAGCCAACGTATTGTAGGGAATAGTCTGCTGCAAAAATAGCGTAGGCGCCAACCTGACCGGCAAACTGGCTCGGCAGCAAACCCTGCCCATCAACATAAGCAATATAGTCAAGTTGGCTCAGGGGAGTAACAGAGATTTCAGCAGGCATCGACAACGGGTAATTCCAGTAATCACTCCTAGTATGCATTAGGTAACGATGAGAATTAGAAAATTTCCCTGATTCTGACTGGAATTATTTAATTATTACAACCATCTACTGGTTGCCGCGATCGCCCAACCTGACTTAAATTCCACCGTCATTCCCCAAAGGCAGAAAAATAGTCAAAGTTTCGCCTCGATCCGCCGCTTTGCGGACAATTAATTTTCCTCCCAAAGCGTGAAAAAGCGTTTTCGTGACCGGCAGGCTAAGACTGAGGTTGCCCGTTTCGGGCTGGAGCATCAGCACCTGTCCAACCGATTTCAGGGGTGAACAGTTGAGCAAAGAATTTGCTCGTGCAGGTCTAACTGAACGATTAGCTGGCGAGGAGGGCTTGCTAGTTCCACCACAGGAGTAGGAGCCTGTTTGCGATCGCAGCTCCAGCTTGAGTTGATCGCCAGCCAGCATCACCTCAACTTGGATGTCGCTGCCCGTGGGTAAACTGTGGCTGAAATGGGTAATCAGCCCCGTCAACACCTGATCGAGCAACACCGGGTCACTCACGACCGCTGGCAGTTGAGGCGGCAGCAAGACCTCTAATGAGAGACTGCGGCGAGCGGCTTGCTGCTGCCAGCGCGGAATCCCCTCTTGCAGCATTTCGGCCAGTGAAACAGCAGTCAAGCCAGTGCTTGGATTCAAAGAGGGCGATGTCACCAGTTCGGCGGCCCGAAAAATCAAGTTAAAGTGATCGATTTGCTCTGTACATTCTCGATGCACCAGCCCTAAGCGCTTTGTCACCTCAGCCGGCAAATCAGCCCGTTTTAAGACCAAACTAACCAAGGTGCGAATCGTAGACAGGGGCGTGCGAACCTCGTGGGCGATCGCCTGTAACAGCTCAATATCAATCCCTTGCCGCGCTTTTTCGTCCCCGCTTACAGGCGGCTGAGGAGTCAGGCTGCGGCTGGAAGTTTCTTCAACCGGCTTGGCGGCGGGAACAGAGCCGGCCAACAGCAGCCGACTAAAGCGAGCCACCGTCTGGTAACTCGGTGCTTGCATGGACAGAGATGCTCCCCAGTGATCAAATAGCTCTAAGTTGGCAGAGCGGGTGAGCAGCAAGCGCGATCGCAGCACCTGCCAAGCTTGCCGAAGGGTTGTTGGCGCAAACGAAAATTGAAAGCTAGCCTGACCTGTGACGGTGGTGCCCAGCACCATTAAGAGGCCAAATTCGCGGGTTAAAACTAAACAAAATTGCTCCGTTGCCAACGGATCGTCCGCTAATAAAGCAACCGTCTGAAGTAACTGATCTGTCTCAGGTTGGGTATCAGTGGCAGGTAAAAGTGGATAGGTGGGAGCAGCCGTAAACAGCCAGGTCGCGAACTGCTCAGGAGCCTGACTAAACACAGGCGTTGGCCCGGCCAGCACTAATCCATCGACAAGAGAGTGAGTTGAAGATTGCAGTAGGCCAGTCAGGGCCGCGATCGCAGTTTGCCATTGTGCCTCAGCAGCAATTCCCTCTGGCAAGGAAATCTCTTCTGGCTCTAGGACTGCCAGCACCTGGCTCAGGGTGGGGAGTTGCCAAGTCAGAGCCTGATCGTCAGGCGGAGAAATCGCTGATCGAGAAATGGAAACCATGACCGAAATTATTGCAACACCTGCGTTGACCTTATCCGGTTTGGGGGTCTGACTACCAGGGTTGCAACCGTACTCCTTTGGGGTGATTTCCCCTAAAGTGAGTTATGCTGCCTGAAGTTTTTGGCGAGAGAGCGGCTTCGAGATCAACCGTGATTGTACAGAGAAAATGCACGGTCAATCCAGATAACGTGAAAGATGTTCTGATCCCGATAGCCGACCATCGGGGCTTTCCCAAAAAATCGGAATGCAATAAAGTTAACGTCTTCTTTCATGTGAGTGGGAATACCCGAACGAACCGCATCCCTGCTAATTCGTTCATAACCTACACCATGTCTAGAGGATGAACTGATTTCATTCCAGGTTATTTGGCTTAACTTATGCAGAGTGTCAGCAAAGGCTGCTTTTTCATCTTTGTTGCAAGCAGATAAACAATAATCTTTTCTCAAAAAATACAGGGAGAAAATAGGTTTTTGTTGCTCTGGAGAAGTGTCTCGCGTTTGAACAGGAGTAGCAATTTTTTTGCCTTTCTCCTTTTTGGCAATAATTCGCCTTGAAGCCACTAGACTGCTTCGCTATTAACTAACTGAGTCTTGAAAAATTCTTTCATTGAACTCGCTGTAATCACCCCTCCATTAGCAATGGCATTTTTCCAAGGTGGTTCATCATGGGTCATATTACAGAGTTTCCAGGCAGAAAATTGGCCATGAACTTGGTAAACTTCGTCCAGAAGTTCTCGCGTCCGCTCATCGTAGACACTGAAGTCTAGATCAGTAGGGCGCGGAATAGCATTGAGTCCAAGATGCTTGTAGGCGGAATATAGGTCAGGTACAACAGGACCATGCGTCCAGGCTTCGATTCTCTCCTCAAATAGAGGTTCATCGTATAGAGCCAGATGAAATCCTTGAGCGTAGTAAACTAGTTTTTGAAGTTTTAGATTTGAAATTAGATCACCTGAATCTTCATCTGTCAAAGATAAAAAATATTTTGCTACATCCTGGCAGCCAAGCATAACTACCTCCGTTTATGACACCAAAACAAGTGAGCGTGCTAGCTTTGCTCACATTAACTCTATTGTAAGGTAGTGCGTCAAATCGGCTTCTTAGGCATCTAGGCCTCAACGTCAGATAAAGACTTGAATGCTTAAGTACCTGCAAATATGGGCTTGTCAGCCTTGCGGATCGAGTTTGACAAAAAAATGCTGAAGCTACTGACTGCTGTCAGGCTGGTTAAATGTCTGCGATCGCCCAACCCGTTGATATTTTGATTCTCTCGAATGGCCCCGGCGAATTGGCAACCTGGGTGCGCCCGGTCGTTAAAGCCCTTCGATCGCGGTTGGGTAATGATCCTGATCAGGTGAGAATTTCGCTGGTGCTGTCACCCTGCGTCAATGCGAGTGGCCAGGAAGCAGCGATCGCCAGTCGCTACCCAGAGATCAATCGGGTGCAAGCGGCGGCTGATTTTAATCGCTTTTTGCTCTGGGGGCAGGCCCGCGATCGCTGGGACTGGCGCAGGCGGGGCGTCGTCTTGTTTTTAGGCGGGGATCAGTTTTTTACGGTTGTAATTGGCAAGCGTCTGGGCTACCGCACCGTCACCTATGCCGAGTGGCAGGCTCGCTGGCCGAGATGGGTAGATCGGTTTGGTTTGGCTCAGCCCCATTTGCAAGCTGAAATTCCATCCCGCTATGCCCACAAGCTGAAGGTGGTTGGAGACTTGATGGCGGAAGCTGCTCAAATTGACCCCGCCCAGCAGCAAGCGATCGCCAATCAATTAAACTTGACTGCTGACCAAGAGCTAATTGGGCTGCTGCCAGGTTCCAAGCCGCTCAAACTGGGGCTGGGGGTGCCGCTGTCGGTGACGATCGCAGAGCAGATTCACCAAAGCCGTCCCCAAACTCAGTTTGTGATTCCGGTGGCTCCCACCTTAGATCTGGTTAGCTTAGCCCGCTACGCCGACCCAAAACAAAACCGCTTAATTTCGGTGATTCAGGCTGGAGCGGCCAACTTGGTTGAGCCAAGGTCAGCAATTCCCTACTTAGAAACTGAGCGCGGTCTGCGGATCTACCTCTGGACAGCAACCCCAGCCCACGACCTGCTGGCTCAGTGTCAGCTTTGCTTGACGACGATTGGCGCTAACACGGCTGAACTAACGGCGTTAGCCGTCCCAATGCTGGTGCTCTTACCAACCCAACAGCAAGACGTGATGCGGGCCTGGGATGGTCTACCCGGTCTACTCGCCAACTTGCCGATTATTGGTCGATTTTGGGCAGTGATCATTCTGTGGATTGTGATTGGTCAGGGGCTAGGCTGGCGAACCTGGTGGCAAATTTGGGCCGGAAAAACCATCAATTGGGACTTAGTTAAAACAGGACTGGGATTACGAGCCTGGCCAAATATCTGGGCCGGCCGAGAGATTGTCCCGGAACTGGTTGGCCCACTCACGGCTCAAACGGTCGCTGACCAAGCAATAGCCTTACTCGCAGACCCTGAACGGCGATCGCAAATGCAAATGGAGCTAAAGAAAATTCGCGGCGAAACCGGCGCAGCCCTCAAACTAGCCCAACTTGTAGTTGATGCCTTAGAGTTGTGAACCTGATTAGTTCACTTTCCTCTGTATTTCTCAACCTGGCGTTTTTTGCAGTTCTGGTCGTTCTTCCGGCACGATCGCCCCTTCTACAGGGCAAACCTGCAAACAAATGCCACAATCAATGCAGGTTGAAAAATCAATCCAATACCAATCCGTCCCAACAGTGTTTTTACCAGGGCCAGGATGAATGCAGGCGACTGGACAAGCATCAACGCAATCCGCTACACCTTCGCAAACATTGGTCACAATTGTATGAGCCACACCCGATTCTCCCTGGATTGAGTCTATTAAGTCTAAGGTCATCCGTTCTCATTTTGCCATCAAACCTAGACCGCATGCGAAAATAGAAGCATCTGCTGGCTGCTCACCTATTAACCCAAAGCTATGCCTGTCACTATTCCTCAACTCCGTCAGTGGAAGCAGCAAAGTCGCCCGATCACCGTCCTGACGGCTTGGGATTGGGCGATCGCCGCCCTGCTTGACCAAGCTGGCGTCGATGTAATTTTAGTTGGGGATTCTCTGGCAATGGTGGCGTTGGGCTATTCCACCACATTGCCCATTACTCTAGACGAGATGCTGCATCATACCAAAGCGGTCAGACGCGGTGTCAGTCGGGCCCTAGTGGTTTGTGATTTACCCTTTATGACCTATCAAGAAAGCGCCCAGCAGGCGTTGCATTCTGCGGGTCGGGTGCTGAAAGAAACCGGAGCCCAGGCTGTCAAAGTGGAAGGCGGCTATCCGGCCATGATTGACACTATTGAGCATTTAGTCCAGGCTGGAATTCCGGTCATGGGGCATGTGGGCTTAAGACCGCAGTCCGTTCATCAGTTGGGCGGCTATTGGCAACAGGGTAAAACCCCAGCCGCTGCGGCCGAAATTTTGCAACAGGCGATCGCCCTCCAAGCAGCAGGGGCGTTTGCAATTATCTTGGAGCACATTCCGGCTGACTTGGGTCACAAAATTAGTCAACAGTTGAGCATACCCACGATCGGGATTGGGGCTGGCCCCCACTGCGATGGCCAGGTGCTAGTGACAGCAGATGTGCTGGGTCTGTCAGAACGACAGCCCCCCTTTGCCAAGCCCTACGCCAATCTCCGTCAAACGATTACTCAGGCGGTGCAAGATTATTGTGCGGAAGTCAAAAATCATCAGTTTCCGCCAACTTAATGACTCGGCAGGAAGGATTAAGTTTGGTTGTTTAATTCCGACCAGCGCTTTTGCAGCTCAGGAATCGTAAACAAAGCCCCAAAGTTTAGCCCCTGAGATTGATATAGCTCTGCCCCACCCTGCTGGCGATCGACAATTGCCAGCACTGTATCGACTTGGTACCCAGCTTGTCGCAGGCGATCAACCGCTTTCATTGCTGACTGCCCTGTGGTGACAACATCTTCAACCACAACAATTTGCGTGCCTGGGGGTAAAGTCGGGCCTTCAATGTACGCCTGGGTACCGTGACCTTTGGCTTCTTTGCGAATAATCAGCGCTGGGTAGCCAGGCGGAGATTCGTAGGCAGAAACCACGCTCACCGCCGTCACAATTGGGTCGGCGCCCAATGTCAACCCGGCAACTGCTTCGGCATTGGTTGGCAGATGAGCCAAAAACAGTTTGCCCACTAACAGAGCGCCTCTGGGGTTAAGCGTCACCTGCTTACAGTTGATGTAGTAGCTGCTTTTTTGACCCGAAGAAAGGATAAAATCTCCCGATTGATAAGCGCGCTGACAAACCAAATCGAGCAACTCAGCCGATAAAATCTGGGTTGGTTCAATCGGAGATGGCATTAAAGGCATAAAACAAGGCGACCCAAAGCAATGGTAATCAGCACAGAAACTTAAGAATGACAAACATCTGTTAACAGGTCAACTCTAAATCTTTGCCTTTGCAAGATTCAAGGTGATCGCAAGTTAAGTCAATTCTGCTCATATCGTGCCATCTAGGGGAGAATAAAAGGGCATACTAAACTTTAGTAATTGCTTTAGTAATTGAGATCCTTAGGCTAAAATTTAGCAAAACGTGTGGGAGGTAAGGCGATGGGTATCAAGGTCAAAGCTGCAATCTGCGCTGGGGTAATGCTGGCCTGTTTCAGCGGCATTTCAGAAGCAATGGCCAACCCTAGAAGGGTTGATCCCGATAGCTTGCCCTTAAAAAGTGTGAGTTTTCCTCAGCAGATCGACAGCGTGAGCGATTTTAACCGTTATTGGGTAGATGACACCATTGGCGGCGGCGCCATGTTTATATTTGGGGCGCCTACCTTTAACGATATTCGATTGACTCGCGCTGGTCAGAGAATCGAGCGGTTTTACCAGGATGTTCTGCGGCAGCAGGGTGACTCGCCAATTGTGCGCACCCGCGATCTAGAAAGTCCCTTCTGTGAATCTTTGCAGGGCACTCCGGCTTGCAGTGTGGTGGTTCAAGCTCCGCCGCCGCCAGCCCCTCAGCCTTTTATCCCCGCACCACCGCCCCCAGCGCCGGTGCCTGCTCTCTACTGAGACATTCACTAACTGAAAATTTTGAGATTGGAATCGTTAATCCAGGGTGCAGGAGTTGAACCTGCCTGGGGCGAATTATGAGCTCGCTGCCTAAACCGCTCGGCCAACCCTGGTGGTTACTTCAAAGGTTTCTTTACTAATATACTCTCTCTGGTTACGGGCTATGGCATTGGCAATTATCCTAGCAAACTAGACGGGAGTCCCCGCGCTCTACCCAAAGGGTGAGCGTCGGGGAGAAAGGCGCGGCGGTGAGGAGTCCAACTCCCGAACGATTTTGACCATCGCTCAAAGAATTGAGCGGCGTTGGCAAGGCAGTCTTGTTGGCGGGTTCCCCGACATAAAAGAACTGCCGCGATGAATCGCCAAATGACCCAGAAACGTAGCCAAATCCGCTGTAAAATACAAGAAATACGTGCAGGGTTGATATTCCCCTGATCCGGTTCGCTTTTAACCGACAACTGGAGTTGACCGACCCGTAGGCAATGCCGCAAGTCCCCCGTTTCTAACGTTGCAATAGAAAGCAAAATCAAATCAGCAAGCCTCCAACGCGAGAGAAATAATTCAAAGTGGTCGTGGACGTCCTGATCACTGTAAAACGCTCGAATCGGCTAACCAGAGGTAGAACTCGCGCCGTGGGAGAAGCCCGCGCTGTCTGCTTGCAGCAGCGTCGGGAGTACGTCACTTTTCAGGCAGCCTCTCAATTTCACAAATCCACCAAGATTGCTATATGCTAGATGGCTGTAGCTGCTCTGGGGTTGTATTTTATGAAGCTAAGCTCCAGTCTTTCCACCACGCTTACCCTTCTAGGATTTATGCTGGCGCTGGGGATTATTAGCGCTGCCGCAGGCTATATGTTCGGTCGCAGCTCCCTGATGGGAGTGACTCAACCTTCAATTAATCCAATTCTGGGTGGCAGTGCTGACCTCGCCCCCAAGCAGGGTGATGGGTTTCTAAAAGAAAAAGAGATTATTGCCAATGTAGAAGCTGAGATTAAGGGAGCAAAGAAGCCCAACTCAGACCAGAAATCCGATCAAAAGCCCAGCAGCGAAACTGATCAATCCTCTCCCAGTCCAAGCCCCAGCCCTGAAGCGAAGCAGAATGTAAAGTTCCCAGTCACGAGCCAAGATAAGGGGGTTAGCTTAGAGGTGCGATCGGTAGAGCAGCAGGGAGAAAACGTGGTTCTGAACGTTGCAATTAAAAACAGCAGCGATCGCGATGTTCAGTTTCTGTACACTTTCCTGGATGTCACCGATCAAGAAGGACAGGCGCTGACGGCAACAACCAGCGGTTTAGCCACAGAGTTAGTAGCCAAGAGCGATCCTTCTCTAGGGACAATTTCGATTCCCAAAGCCGTCCTGGGGGAAAGTAAGCAGATTTCTTTGAACCTGTCTGACTACCCCGCTCAGGAGCTAAAGCTGCAAATTTCTAACCTGCCAATCCCAAATTAAGCCGTTCCCCCAAACACAATGTCGGGGAAGCGGGCTTGCGCTTCTGCGAGCGGCCGGTTTTTGCCTTCTTCTTGCCAATAGTTAATGATTTCGGTGGCTCGGTTAAGGAGGGCAATTCGGTCTGCTTCTGAAATCCAGTGCTTACCCTCTAGCTCATTTTTGAGCTGTTCCCAAGCATCAGCGCGCGGCCAGAAGAAATAAGATGTTAGAGGACTGGTTCCTTTACCAACCACCTGATCGACTGCCAAGGCAACGTTGCCATCGAGCCAAAAAACTTTGAGAATAAACTGTGACAACCTGACCTCCATAAGACGCTGAGCTTAAATCTGTAGTACACGACCTTCAATCTTAACTCAATAATCAGAAGACTTAAGGACACTGCATCCTTAGGCAATGAATCATTGCTTACCCCCTACCTTTTCAAAATCAACGGAGAAACGGCTTAACATGCAGAGGGCGATCGCGGTTTTTGATATTGATGGGGTGGTCAGAGATGTGGCGGGGTCTTATTTGCGGGCCTTAGCTGACACCGTTGAGCATTTCACAGACGGCGCATTCCGCCCCAGCCTAGAACAGGTGGATGACCTGAAAGCCGAAGGGCAGTGGAATAACGATTGGGAAGCTTCCCAAGAATTGGTTTACCGATTTTTTGAGCAGCAGGGACAAGAGCGAGCGGGTCTAAATCTGGACTATCAAGCCCTGGTTGATTTTTTTCAGCACCGTTACCGAGGGACTGACTGGACGGGCTATATCCGCGATGAGCCTCTGCTGCTCTCGGCGGACTATCTGGAGAGTTTAACCGCAGCCGGAGTAGGCTGGGGCTTTTTTAGTGGAGCCACTCGCGCCTCCGCCACGTATGTTTTAGAGGGTCGGTTGGGGCTGCGAGCGCCGCTTTTAGTCGCGATGGAAGATGCCCCCGGCAAACCCGATCCAACCGGCTTGCTGATGGCAGTGAGCAAGCTTGCTCCTGAACCGCCTGTAACTGTGTTTTATGTTGGCGATACGGTGGCTGACATGCAAACCGTCGAACGAGCCAGGACGATCGGGCCTGAATTTACCTGGCGCGGCGTTGGCATCATTCCACCCCATGTCAAAACCCGCAGCGATTACGCCCGGAAGCTTTCTGATGCCGGAGCGGCGATCGTCCTGGAAGCCGTAGATCAACTGAATGCCTCTTTGATGTTGGATTTGAGCTAGCCTTCAACAAGCGCGATCGTCTGATTTGGCATGGTGCTAGATTGTGTATCTGGGCTGAACACTTGCACCCCTAAAGGTCTTCAGTCAGCGTCGGAAGAAGTCACAGCTTTCATGATCGTATTCTTATCAGCAATTACCCAGGCTTAATTGCGGTGATTGTTGCTGCTGTAGTGAATGCGCGCTCCTGCCCAATGCAGCTTTTCACGCAGGGTATCGTAAAAAGAATGATTCTCTCTTAGCAAAATAAAATTTGCCTGACACTCGGCCATCGAGACATCGACTCGTTGTCCGGGCCAAATTGAGGTTGCCAGTACGCCATCCATCCATAGCTTGGTGCTGAGATCGCGATCGGCCAGAGGCCAAATACTGACGACTGAGCCAGAGGGCAGCACGATCGGGCGGCTGGACAAACTGAGCGGACACAGCGGCGTCACCGCGATCGCCTGCATGCCCGGATGCATTATTGGCCCATTCGCAGCTACGGTGTAGCAGGTGGAGCCAGTTGGAGTCGCCACAATCAGCCCATCGCCCTGATACTGATCGACCACGTTGCCATCAATTTCCATTTCTAAAATTGACGTGATCATTCGATCAGCGGAACCGGGTTTGATACACATTTCGTTCAACGCCAAAAAGCGATCGCCAATCGGCTCGGTTTCGCGCTGGCTGCCTTCAAACACCTCCGCTTGCAGCATCATCCGCTGCTGCATCGCATAGCGATCGCTGAGCAGTCGCGCCCAAACTTGTTCAGTCTCGCTAAACAGGTCGAAGGGTTCGGTCAGAAAACCCAAATGCCCCCCCACATTCACCGCCAAGATCGGAATGTTGGCTGGGGCTAAATGTCGGGCGGCGGCTAGGGCCGTGCCATCTCCGCCTAAGACAATCGCAATGTCGATTTTGTCCACCGAGGCCATAAAGACGGGATAGGGATTATCGTGCGGGCCGCTGGGGCCAACTAAGATCCGGCACTGGCGTTCTTCTAACTGACGCGCCACTTTTTCAGCCCACTGCTGGCTCAGCGACTCTCCCGCCTTATAAACGATAATTGCTTGTTTGAGTTGCACCTTAAGTTCGCCTTTGAGCCTTGCTTGATATTGTGGGCGATCGCCCGGTTGAAGTTTTTTCACAGGTTAACTGAATAGACGGGAAGTCCCCGCGCTTCTACAAGCCGGGGATGAGATGTCGCGTTGATCGAGGGGTAGCGCCTACCCCGAAAATCGACAAACTATCTATCGGTTCTAACGGAAAACATAAA
>JAHHGS010000118.1 GCA_019359715.1 Aphanocapsa sp. GSE-SYN-MK-11-07L
TGACGACCATTTGATGTTGACAGCAGCAGGGCTGTGGAACTTCTACTTAGAGGTTGCTTAATCCCTAAGTGAGGGAACTCAATTTATTCATTGTTTCTAACGTTTTTATAAAGCAACAAGTCTATTAAAGACAACCACAATCCGGCTGGGTTCATTCGTGGCTCGCTTGCTCAGCATGTGCTGAAGAAACAGTAGCGACCCATCGTTAATTCGGGGCAAACCTGCACCAAACCGCCCATCAAATCCTTTCGTGTCCTGCTCTCGCTTAATAATGTATTCCACCTTGCGCCAGTCCACCCCAAAGGGAGGATTAGAAAGCATATGACGAAAGCGGCGCTTATCGTGCCCATCTTCACTAAAGCTATTGCCGAAAATCAGCTTGCGGGGGTCTTCTCCTTTAAGTAAAAAGTCAGCCTTAGCAACGGCATAGGCAGTAGGGTTAATTTCCTGTCCAAATAACTCCACCCGTGCGTTTGGATTGCGGTCAGGATGACAAATATAATTTTTTGCCTCTGTCAGCATTCCCCCAGTTCCACAGGCAGGATCGTAAATTGTGATGATCGCGTTGGGATTGATTAAGGCTTCCTCATCCTCTAACAACAGCAACCGCACCATCAGCCGAATCACTTCCCGTGGCGTAAAGTGTTCCCCAGCAGTTTCGTTATTGTCCTGGTTAAAGCGATAGATCAGATGCTCAAAAATCGAACCCATCTCATGGTTGTCGGTTACGTCTGGGTCAAGAAACCGAATGCCATCGAATTTTTGGAAGATCTGGTACAACAAATTTGCACTTTGCAGCCGCGATACCTGACGACGAAAATCAAACTTTTCAATGATGTCTTGCACATCTGGGCTAAAACCGTTGAGATAATTAATCAGGTTTTGCGCCAGGCTGTTAGAGTCATCTAGCAGCCGATCCCAGTCATACTCTGATATGTTGTAGACAAGGGAATCGCCAGCCGCCGAAGTGAGGACTCCATGCAGATTGTCTAGCTTGCCCTTATATTTTTCGTAAGCTTGACGCACTGTTTCACGAGTCGCTGCCATTGCCAGGTCGAGCCGCCGAATCACCACCATTGGCAAAATCACATCGGGATACTCTCGCCGCAGGTAATCACCCCGCAGCATATCGGCAAGGCTCCAAATGAAGTCTGCTTTTTCTTGAAAGTTAGCCATCGGCGATTGTTTGTAGCTATCACAGTATCCATTTTCATTAGATATTGAAAATGGGTTAAAAGCTGTATTTTACAAGCTTTTAACGTTCCGAACCAGAAGCATAGGATTCAAATTACTGTCACCTGCCCCTACTCCACTCTCACCCGCAACAGTCAAGAATACCGATGATTAAGGTCTGGAAAATGAATACCAAGAGTATGGACTAAAAAGGCCAGCCGATCGCCCATTTCATCAATTGCCTTGCTGGTGGGTTTGCCAGCGCCGTGTCCAGCTTTGGTTTCAATCCGAATCAAGACGGGTCTGGGGGCGCGCTGAGCAGCTTGGAGGGCAGCGGCAAACTTAAAGCTGTGGGCAGGCACGACGCGATCGTCATGGTCGGCGGTCGTGATCAGGGTGGCGGGGTAAGCCATACCCGATTGCAGGTTGTGCAGGGGTGAATAGTCGTACAGGTAGGCAAATTCTTCTGGGTCGTCGGCACAGCCATATTCTGGCACCCAGGCCCAGCCAATTGTGAACTGATGAAAGCGCAGCATGTCCATCACGCCCACGGCTGGGAGCGCTGCCGCAAATAAATCGGGGTGCTGGGTCATGCAGGCTCCGACCAGCAAGCCACCATTGCTGCCACCCCCGATCGCCAGCTTAGTCGGGCAAGTGTAGCGCTGATCAATCAGCCAAACGGCAGCACTGACAAAATCATCAAACACATTTTGCTTGCGCCCCTTCATGCCGGCTTGATGCCAGTCTTCGCCGTATTCGCCGCCACCCCGCAGACTGGGCACGGCATAAACACCGCCCAGCTCCATCCAAACTAAATTGCTAACCGAGAAGCTGGGCGTCAGAGAAATATTAAAGCCGCCATAGCCATACAGATAGGTTGGGTTACGCCCCTCCAGCTTGATTCCCTTTTTGTGAGTAATAAACAGAGGAATCTTCGTCCCATCCTTGCTGCGATAAAACACCTGGCGGGTTTCGTAAGCTTGCGGGTCAAAATCAATTTGGGGCTGCCGAAATAGACTGCTTTTCCCCGTCAGCATGTCGTAGCGGTAGATGCAGGTCGGAACCGTAAAACTAGTAAAGCTGTAGAAAGTTTCTGTGTCCGTCTGTCGGCCGCCAAACCCCCCCACCGAACCGAGGCCGGGCAGGGCAACTTGGCGCTCAAATTTGCCTTTGAGGTCAAAGATTTTCACCTGAGCGTGAGCATCCTTCAGGTAGGCCGCTACGAATTGGTGATTGATCAAACTCACCCCTTCCAGAGTTTCAGCCGCTTCGGGAATGATTTCTTGGCGCTGAGCGGGTTGAGCGGTGTCGATCGCAATCACTCGTCCTCTGGGGGCCTCTAGATCGGTTTGCAGCCAAAACACCGAGCCAGCATTGCCAATGAACTGATAGCTGGCTTTAAATTCGCTGACTAGCTCGACCACAGGCGAATCAGGGTTAGCCAAATCTTTGTAGAACAGTAAATTCTGGGAACTGCTGCCCCGCCAGACTGAAATTACTAAATAGCGCCCGTCTTCGCTGACGGTGCCATTAAAGCCCCACTCTGGCTGGTCGGGGCGATCGTAAATCAGTCGGTCTGCGGTTTGAGGCGTACCGAGGCGATGGAAGAACAGCTTTTGATGATAGTTGGTCGCTGCCAGGCTGGTATTAGGGTCGGGTTCATCGTAGCGGCTGTAGAAAAACCCTGGTTCGTGATGACTCCAACTTGCCCCCGAAAACTTGACCCATTGCAGCCGATCGCCGATGTCTTTGCCTGTGGCAACCTCTTTCACCTGCCAGACTTGCCAGTCCGACCCGGCGGTGGACAGCCCGTAGGCCATCCACTGTCCGTCCTCGCTGAGCGACAGTCCAGACAGGGCGATCGTGCCATCGCTGGAAAGCTGATTCGGGTCGAGCAATACCTGGGGTTCAGCCTCTAAATCGGGCAGCGTGTAAAGGACGCTCTGGTTCTGCAAACCGTCGTTTTTGAGGTAAAAATATTGGCTGCCGCGCCGAAAAGGAGGGCTATATTTTTCGTAATTCCAAAGTTGGGTCAGCCGCTCAGTCAGAGCTGAGCGAGCTGGAATCTGAGCCAAAAAATCAAATGTAAGCTGATTTTGAGCCGTAATCCAATCTTGAGTCGCTGGGGACTGGCCTTCTTCTAACCAGCGATAGGGGTCACTGACTAACGTGCCGTGATAGTCATCAACCTGCTCAACGGTGGGGCTGATTGGGTAAGTATAAGTAAACTTGGCAGACATGGGGGTTCAGCAAAAATAGGCTAGTTTTCGAGCTGCTTCTGTTGCTCTTGCAGCTTTAGATTGTCTTGATCAATCTTTTTCTGCACGTCATTAGCCTTTTGGATTGCCCGTTCTCCACCCTCAACGCCCTTTTTGTAGGTGCCTTCGATCGGATTTTCGCTCACACAGCCGCCCACTCCCACCAATACACAAACGGCCAGAGCCGCCATCAAGGGCTGGAAACCAGCAGGGCGATGAGTCTGAGCATCTTCCATACAGTCGTTCAAACATTTTGCAGATAAAACTATCCTATCCCAGTCAGGGGATGATCGATGGCGACGGCGATCGCTAGACTAAGAGTGTAAACATTAAGAAAAGTAAAGCTGTGGCGACCACAACCTTAGGCAAAACTGGCCCGACCGTTCCCCCGCTCGGAATTGGCACCTGGGCCTGGGGAGACAAGCTATTTTGGGGCTATGGCGACCAGTACGGCCCAACCGAGGTAGAAGCAGCTTTTCGGACTGCTGTTGAACAGGGGATTACTTTTTTTGACACTGCCGAAGTGTATGGGTTAGGCGAGTCAGAGCGCTTGCTGGGCGAATTTATGAAAACTGTCTCTGTGCCAGTCCAAGTTGCTACCAAGTACGGGCCGCTGCCTTGGCGGTTCAGCGCTGAGGCGGTGAAAGATGCCTTGACCAATAGCCTGAAGCGGTTGCAGGTTGACCAAATTGCCCTCTACCAAGTTCATTGGCCGTTTAATTTCTTGATGTCCGAGCCAACCTTGTTTGAAGCTTTGGCGATCGCCGTTCAGCAGGGCAAAATTCAAGCCATTGGGGTCAGCAACTATTCGGCTGAGCAAATGACCACAGCTTGGCAGGAGTTAGACAAATTCAGTGTGCCCTTGGCGGTCAATCAAGTCCGCTATTCGCTAATCACTCGCCAAATTGAAAGCCAGGGAATTTTGGCGATGGCCCGCAAGCTAGGGGTGACTGTGTTAGCCTACAGCCCCTTGGCGCAGGGCTTGTTGACGGGAAAATATACCCCAGACCATCCACCCAAAGGGGCGAGAAAAGGAGATGCTCGGTTTAGTCAAGCCGGCTTAGCCAAACTTGAACCCGTCACTCAATTGCTGAAGCAATACGCGCAGGAGCACGATCGCACCCCGGCCCAAGTTGCTCTCAATTGGCTGATCGCCCAGGCAGGCGTGATTCCGATTCCTGGGGCTAAAACAGCCCAGCAAGCAGCAGACAATGCTGGTGCGATCGGTTGGTCGCTGAGCGCAGATCAAGTCAGCCAGTTAGAGTTAGCCAGTCGGGCTTGGTTATAGGCTGGCAAGGGGCAAAAATTATTCAGGCCGGAAGGCAACTGAATGAGCGATCACGATTTTGGGGTCCCAAAAATAAGTTACAAAGATTTACAATGCCAGAAAGATTTTAGCCAAACCGGCCTGATTTGCCCATGCGCCGCCAGTTTAAAGACCGCCAAGACTTGATCACTTATCTGCGATCGCAGTTTCCGCAAGCGACTGATCCAGGTCATGTTTCGGCAACGCTGGGCGGGCGGCAAGCGGCCGAGCAAGCCCTCCGCCAAATTGACCCGGTAGACTATGCCCGCAGCCGTAATTTTTTGACTGGGGCAGTCACCTATCTGTCTGCCTACATTCGGCATGGGGTGCTGAGCCTGTCCGAGGTGCGAGACGCAGTTTTGGCAAAAATTCCTCCAGATGAGGCAGATATTAAGTTGATTACAGAGTTGGGCTGGCGGGATTATTGGCAGCGCTTGTACGTCGTTTTAGGCGACCAGATCTGGCAAGACCAAGAACCCTATAAAACTGGCTTTGCGCCCGCGGATTATCAGTCTGAGCTGCCGGAGGATGTCGCTAGTGGGCAAACAGGGCTGGTCTGCATGGATCAAATTAGCGATCAGCTCCGCCGCACGGGCTATTTGCACAACCATGCTCGGATGTGGCTAGCCGCCTACTTGGTGCATTGGCGGCGGGTGCGCTGGCAGACCGGATCCACCTGGTTTTTAGAGCATTTGCTGGATGGCGATCCGGCCAGCAACAACTTGTCTTGGCAATGGGTGGCGAGTACGTTTAGCCACAAACCCTATTTCTTCAATCGAGAAAATCTAGAACGCTATTCGCAAGGCAAGTATTGCCGCCGTTGCCCCCTTTCTGGGCAGTGCGATTTTGAAGGTAGCTACGAGCAATTGAGCGATCGCCTGTTTCCGAATGCCAATTTTCAAAAACAGCCATCCTCTGGCAGCTACGGGCATCGTCCAGCTCAATCTCAGCGGAGGCAGAAGTGATGCGCCAGCCGCTAGTTTGGCTACACGGCGACTGCCTGAGTCCTTTGGCACCGCCGCTGTTCGCTTATCCTGACGCGCCAGCGGTTTGGGTTTGGGATGATCAGTTGCTGGAGCAACAGCAGATTAGTCTGAAGCGAATTGTGTTTATCTATGAGTGTTTACTAGAACTCCCCGTAGAAATTCGCCGAGGCGAAGTGGCAACAGAAATTAATCAGTTTGCCCGCGCTCAAGCTGCGGATGGAATTGTCACTACGGGCAGCCCCAGCCCTCGGTTTGAGCAAATTTGCCAAGGGTTAGAACTGCCGGTCAAAATCTTAGAGGTGAATCCGTTTGTTAACTATCAGGGCTACATTGACCTCAAACGGTTCTCGCGCTATTGGCACGTCGCCCAGCGGTATGTCAACCCGTCCTAATCGGGTAAAGCTGCTCCTGTCGTTGGGTCACTGACGTAGAGACCCAGGATCAGCGATCGCAAGACGGTATCCCAAACTGGCGTTAAGCGATCGGCATCATCCACCCAGTAGTCGAAGGTAATTAGGCACTGGACGCCTGATCCTAGCCCGACGCAAATTCGCGAGTAGGCTTCTCGATTGTCCTGGGGGTCAAGAAATTTAAATTCCGTCCAGACAATATTGGCGGTTTGGCGATCGAGGGTAATGATTTCACCTTTGCTGAGAATATGGCGCTCATCGTGTTCAACCACGTCCGCCAAGGCCTGAGCCAGCGGAAAATTCCGCCAATCCGCCGGAGGCAGCAGGTTAAAAGAAGCTTCTAAGCGGCAGTCATCATTGGGCGGCTTGCGGTCTAGAAACCGAAAAGACTTGGTGTCCGGTTCAAAAAACCAGTCTTGCGGCACCTCAAACCGGACGGCGCCTCGCCCAGCCACAAAAAGCTTATAGCCTGGACTGGCCTGCCAGTGGTGGTTTGGCTTCAGGGCCAGGGTTTCTTTAATCCACTTCAGGTTGTGCTTTTTTTGCTTGCCCATATCTGCCCTCAAAATTAAACATCGATCGTGATATTCAAGTCAGGATTTTAAGTGGCGTTAGCTTTACCCCGATAGCTCAAAATCATGGCAAATTTGGGACGGTACAAACTATTTAGACTATTTAGGGTGTGGTTGGAGTCGGGGACACTGTCGGAGTAGTGGGAGGCGTGGTTGCCGTTGCAGCCGGAAAGTCTAGGGGCTGATTGCTGACAAAGCGCTGGAGAGCAGCCAACGCACGGTTATAGGTAACCGTAGCGCTGAGTAAATTACTCTGAGATCGGGTGAGCGAGGTTTCAGCATTGCTGACCTCTAACTGAGTGCCAACCCCCGCCTGAAAGCGCAGTCGAGCCAAGCGCAGTCCTTCTGTCGCTTGTTCAACAGCAACGCGATTGGTTTCAATATTTTCGGCGCTGGCTTGCAGGGTGTTAAAGGACTGCTCAATCTGAAACCGAATCAGGTTTTTGAAGCTAGCAAATTGAGTTTCAGCGATCGCCACACTAGCCGACTGCTGAGCCGCGCTGGCGCTTGAGGCACCACCTTCAAAAATATTTAAGCTCAGTTGCCCCGTCACTGAATATCCCCAGTTGGGAGCCTGTCGGTCGGTAACTGAATCGGTGGTATTGAGCGTGCTGCCAACTGCAATTTGCGGGCCTAAGTTTGCAAGGGCAACTCGCCGCTGCTGGAGCGCAATGTTGCGTTGAGCAATTTGCTGTTCTAGCTCTACCCGATTTCTGAGTCCTAAAACAATGCTATCTGCCAAAGGCAGCGTCCACTTGCCAGCCACTTGAATCGGATCAGCCGCCGACAAATTCACCGTATTGGCCACGCTTAGGGTCTGAGCAAGTTGGCGACGAGCGGTTTGTTGGTCACTAATCGCCTGGGTCAACTGCTGCTGGTTATTGGCCAACTGGACCTGGGCTTGCAGGACATCAAAGCGGGTGCCCAAGCCAGCCCGCTCACGGGCCACCGTATCCCGGAGGCTGATTTGCGAGTTTTCGACTGCGGCCTGGGCAATTCTGACGATCGCATCGGCTTGCTGAATGTTGTAGTAGTCGTCTGTGACAGTAAAGCGGAGTTGTTCAAACTGGCGGGACAAATCTAGCTCCGAAAACCGCACTTGCTCACGCGCCGCCTTGATGCTGGCATCCCTTTGCCCAAACGTAAATACGTTATACGACAGTTGAAGAGTAGTGCTGGTGAGATTACTAACCGGACTGCTGGTTTGGGGTTGCCCCAGCAAAGATTGGGTCAGAGGCGGCAATTCGGCAAATTGCTGCTCCGCTCGCTGATTAAATAATTTGGTTGTGGCTGACTCTGTCCGCGTCAGTGACGATTGCAGACTCAAGGTCGGAAACAGGGCGGCTTGCGCTTGGCGGAGGGCGGCTCGACTCTGGCGCAACTGAGACTCAATCGCCTGCAAATCTCGATTGTTTCGCCGAGCCAGCTCGATCGCCTGCTGAAGCGTAATCGGTTGATTCAGATCAATCTGCACCTGTTCGGGTCGAGTTGGCAAACTGAGCGGATCGGGATCAGGATTGAGGCGAATTAAATCTGCGGCATTGGTTGTCACATTGCCCTCTAGACCCGTTGATTGAGCTTGGGCCAGCGCCGTTTCAACCACAATTAGGGACAAGGCTGTCCCCACACCAAAAGAAGCTAAAGCAGAAAAGCGTTGCATAGTTGTAAATGCCCGTCAAACGTCCCTGAGTGAGAATGGCAAAAGCTAACTCCAGCTATGCTATCAGACTCAGCCCGATCGGCAGTAGGTGAATCCTTTCAATCTCTCGCTACGACCAGACAGATTGGGATCATTTATTTTTTAAAGTTCCCACTCTCCAAAGGTTTTGAAGAATAATGCCAGTTAATCTGAGCAGCGCCCGCGATAAAGATGAATTTTTTGGAAAGACTTGCCTCGTCAAACCTTTCAAAGCAGTCAGCACTCACTGAGAGGGTTAAAACGCATCTTGGGCTAAGTTGCTAGCTTCAAGATCCCCCCTGCCCCCCTTTTTAAGGAGGATTTAGCGGGATCTAATCTCGACTTACCAAAACATAGCCCCTTGTCTGACCTGAAACGGAGTCTTGGGTCGCCATTGCCTGCCATAGCTCTGCTGTTTTGACCCAAACGGGCGGATATTTGTAGCGGGAAACATCCAGAATTAAAATCCGATCGCTGCCTTTGTGGTAGGCGGCGATCGGGGAAATGTGTCCGCCTCTCTCCTGGTTAATTTCTTTACGTAAATAGTTAACTAGTAGAAAATTATCGGTCTGGTTTAAAGTCTCCATCACCTGCTGCCGAAATTGCTCAAGGCTGGTTTCTGCGGCATGGTAAACCTGGACTTTAACTGGATAGCTGGCTAAAAGTTGACCCAATTGAGCCAGCGTCATCCCTTGCCGCCCCACTACTTCCGGGCTGATCACGCTGCGGGCTTGCTGATTGTCAAAAAAATTCTCTTGAGTGAAGACCCGATGAGGCCCGTAGCGAGGATCAGCAGGGGCGGGAATCGCCAGCGCGTTCAGCACCATCACCATGCTGGCGACCCCGCAGTAGGCTTGGCTATTTTGGGTCATAAACTGGATACTCAGCGGCCAGTAATCCTGCTTGCTTTTGCTTTTCAGCAATAGCCGCTCGCCCTCAGGCGAATTGAAATTGATCAGATTCGGCTGAAGCGGTAAGGTTTGGGCCAGCAGACCAGTCCCGCTTAATAAGCAAGCGATCGCTGAGCCTGGCAGTAAACTCTTAACGATGAGGCGATTGATTTGCATAGTGCTTAGGCATTCGCTAACTTGTGGTCACAACCCGTTCTCCCAAAGCTTGGGTCAATCGGTTTAAAGCGGCGGACATATCGTGCTTTTCGAGGTGAACATCCAGAATGCAAAAGCTTTCTAAGTGCGATCGGCTAGCCGACAAGGCTGCCGCTAGTTCATCCTCGGTGTGAATCTCGAACCCGCAACCCGTGCCTAAAATTTCTGGAATCCGGCTGTATTGCCAGTTCAGGACATCGTTAAACTTACCATCCAGCATCGGGCGCTCAGTCCCATAGCCCTGGTTGTTCAAGACAACGATGATCGGATTGAGTCCATAACGGGCGATCGCCGACAGTTCCATGCCCGTCATTTGAAAGGCACCATCGCCCACTAGCACCAGCGGGCGGGCACTTGGTTCAGCCAACTGAGCGCCTAAGCTAGCCGGAACAGCAAACCCAAGCGAAGCATAGTAAGCTGGCGATAAAAAGCGAGTTCTGCCGTGAATAAACATGCCTAAGCCGCCAAACAGGGCATCGCCGACATCGGCAATCACAATCGTGTCGTCACTCAAAAATGAGTTTAACTGCTCAAATAAGCGGGCGATCGTGACTGCTTGGTTTGGAACAACCTCAAACTTGAGCGGACGATGAGATGAAGGAGGAAGGTTTAATTCTCGACGCTGAATCTTGGCTTGGATCAAGCCCTGGACAAAATCTTGCAGGCGAATCTGGTCATAGCTGTGGAGCTGAATCGATGTTTTTTCACTCGTGACGTAGATAGACCGTTTGGGATCAAGGTGAGCTGTAAATAACCCCAAATTGAGGTCGGTTAGGAACACGCCTAATAGAATCAGGCAATCGCTCGATTCCACATACTGACGGGCAAATTCACTCCCTAAGGCACCAGCGTAAAGCCCGACATGGTTGGGGTGAGGCTCGTTCAGCACCGATTTCCCCAGAATTGTTTCGGCAACGGGGATGTTTGTGGTTTCAGTTAACTGGAGCAGCGCATCCTGTAATCCAAAGCGGTGGATCTCAACATCAGCTAGAATCACGGGCTGCTGGGCAGCATTGATCAGCCCCACTGCTTCCTTGAGGGCTTCGGCCAAGGTGTCTGGATCGCTGATCTCTGGCGGACTGCTGGTCTGAAGGTCTGGATTGCCAGGTTTGTTCACCATGTCGCGAGGCAGTTCAATGTAGACCGGACGCTTATAGCGGTTGGCCGCCGCCAGAACGCGATCGATCTCGGCAAAGGCAGTCCGGGGATTGTCTAGCACCGTTGCGGCGACGGTCAGTTCTTGAAAAATTTTGAACTGAGTATCAAAGTTGCGGACTTTATGGTGCAGCAGCGGATTCTTAATGCACTCGGTGGTGCCTGGGGCGCCGCTAATCACAACGACCGGAGATTTTTCGGCAAAAGCTTGGGCAGTCGTATTGGCAATCTTCAGTCCCCCGACAGAATAGGTGACGCAAACGCAGCCTAAGCCTTGCAGGCGGGCGTAGGCATCAGCAGCAAAGCCAGCTCCTTGCTCATCACAGGTGTTGATGAACTGGATTGGACTCTCTTCCAGCAGCTTATTAAAGCCCAGCACAAAATCACCAGGGACACCGAACACATGCTGAATCCCGTGGGCTAGAAGGCGTTGAATCAAGTAGGTGCCAATTGAATCGCTCATCGCCTCAATCCTCCAAGTTGATGTCAGCTCTTACTCAACTGTAATCGCAAGCTCAAGACTTCATGTTTATATTCCATATCGAATCTAAGTTATCTCTCTAAACTGATGTTGTAGAGCCAATCTTCAAAGGCCGCCTGCGCTACGTGCGCTTGTTCCATTACCCCCAGCAAGACAGTTTTGCTGTCAGGGTCATAAGAACGACTGCCCTGGACTGAACTGCGAACTTGAATAATCTGAGTCCGATAGACGCGGCTGTGTTCATAACTGGCTAAGGCGGCTGCGATCGTCGGCTGCTCAGCCAGGCAATGGGCAAGTTCCCAAGCATCTTCAAAGGCCATATTGGCCCCTTGCCCCAAGGACGGCACCATCGGATGGGCGGCATCCCCCAACAGCGTCAGATTGCGATCGCTCCACGTTGCCAAAGGCGGTCGGTCATAGATGGGGCGCTCAATGATGGCTGTTGGTGGCGTTGCTTCGACGATCGCTTCTACCGGGGCAGCCCAATTGGCAAAGGTTTCCAGGACGCGTGATTTGACCGTTTCAGGGCTGTCTGACTGTAAACCTTCTGCCATCAGCGCCCCAGCACTCCAAAAAAATTGCCCGTTTCCGACATCGACCAAGAGAAAATTCTTTCCCTCGGCACCGTTGACGATGGTGGCGGTGTGCTGCGATAGCAGTTCATCTTGATAGGGAATCACGGCTCGCCAAGATAAACGACCCGCATAGCAAGGTGAACCGTCCTTAACTAAGCGTTGCCGAATCAGGGAATGAATGCCGTCAGCCCCAATCAGCAGATCTACGTTGCTGGTTTGACCATTGCTGAACTGAATTTGAACCCCGCGATCGCAGGATGCAAAATCAACACACTGATGATCGAGATGAATGATCTCGGTCGGCAACCGGGAGATTAAGGTTGCTTGTAGATCTGACCATCGCAGGTTCAACATTGGGTAGCTGTATTTCTCGGTCAGCGTCAATTGATTTTGCCCGAACAGATCTCCCGTGCTGCTTTGGAGTTTGACTTGATGGGTTTCGCTGCCTAGGCGTTTCAATGTTTCAACGATTCCGGGCGCAATTGCATCCAAAACCTTTAACCCATTCGGAAATAGCGTCAAACCGGCTCCAATCGGTTGCAGTTCTTGCGCTTTCTCATAAACTTGGGTCGGGATGCCTTGTTGTTGGAGGGCGATCGCCGCCGCCAACCCTCCCAAGCCAGCTCCGACAATCCCGACTTCAAGCTGCTGAATCTTCATGATTTTGTTTTCCCGCATCCTGGTGTAAGAGTGACTCATTGCCTAGATTGGCTCACCTCAAAATCTACCCCAAAGCATCCTAGCCTTATGATCTAAAAAGTCCTCAGCGATCGCCATGACTTCAGACCCCAAAATTACTTCTGCGGTGCAACGTCTTTACGACACCTACCCCTTTCCGCCCGACCCCCTCACCGATGCGCCGCCGCCGGGGTATAACTGGCGCTGGCACTGGCAAGCCGCCTACAGCTTTTGTACTGGACGAAAACCCGCCCAGCCAGGGATTCGGATTTTAGATGCGGGCTGTGGCACAGGCGTCGGGACAGAATATCTCTGTCATTTAAATCCGCAAGCGCAGGTAACGGCGATCGACCTTAGCCCTGGGGCGCTGGCAGTGGCCCAGGAGCGCTGTCAACGCACCGCCGCCAATAACGTTGAATTTCACAACCTGAGCCTTTACGACGTAGACCAACTGGCTGGGGAATTTGACCTAATTAACTGCGTTGGGGTGCTGCACCATCTGCCGGATCCAATTCGGGGCATGCAGGCGCTCTCCCGTAAGCTTGCCCCCGGTGGCTTGCTGCACATTTTCGTCTATGGCGAGCTGGGGCGGTGGGAAATTAGCCTGATGCAAGAGGCGATCGCCCTGATTCAACAAGCGCAGCGGGGCGACTATCAAGACGGGGTAGCAGTTGGGCGCAAAATCTTTGCCGCCCTACCAGAGAAAAATCGGCTGCGGCAGCGAGAGCAGCAGCGCTGGTCGTTGGAAAACCACTGGGATGCTTCATTTGCTGATATGTATGTGCATCCGCAAGAGGTAGACTACAACATTGAGTCTTTGTTTGAGCTAATTGAGGCGTCTGGGCTAGAGTTTGTTGGCTTTTCTAACCCGAAAACCTGGCAGCTAGAGCGGGTGTTAGGCGAAGCGCCAGAGTTAATTGCCAGAGCCAATTCACTGTCCGATCGCCAGAAATATCGCCTGATTGAAGTCCTCGATCCAGAGGCGATCGCCCATTATGAATTCTTCTTGGCTCGCCCGCCTTTTGTCAAAACAGACTGGGCTGAAGATGCGGCTCTGCTAGCCGCGATCCCTGAACGCAACCCCTGCCTTGACGGTTGGCCGAGCAATTGTCTATTCAATTACAACTATGAGATTGTCCGTTTGACGGATCCAGAATTCACCTTTCTGCAAGCCTGTGATCGCAACCACAGCGTCGGTGAAATTTTGGCTGGGTTTGATTTGGCAGGCGTGCGATCGCTGCTCAACCAACAACTGATTCTGCTCACCGGTCAAACTTGCGGTTAGGCAATTTTAATTGTTCCTACCCTATCCATTCTGGTATATGCAGTTGCTTGATGGCTATTGGTGACTTTCAGGCGTATGCTCGGAGTCGCTCAATGTATTCATTCACTTTTGCTTCAAATTCAGACCAGTAGCCGTCATATTTGTTTTGTCGGTCAAGACTTCTAGCAAAATCAATTTCTTGCAGAATTTCTTCGCATTGCTCAACATTTGCGCCATCCATTCCGTAAAGAATGCCTGCTGGCCATTCATGTTGCGAAAAGCTAAACCAGTTGATCAGAGTTTTCAATAAATTTGCCCTGATTTCTTCACGCGGCTCTAAGCTGTAAGCCTCTTTGAATAGCGCAAGTTCCGTTTTGTCTTTCAGAGAGGGGTGAGGAGATTTGAGTGCATAAAGATTGCTGGCTGTTCTCGCTAGCCATGCAACGCTGCTTGCATCTCTTCCCAAATATCCGTCGAGCAGAACGGGATAAACTAGATTTTCATAAATCTCGTGCCTTACTTTGTGCCCATAATTCCCCGCTTCCAAAAAAGAGAAAACCCAAGCTCGCTTCTGATCCAATGTTTTAAACGTCGCAATAAACGAATCAAAAGCAACCTTCGTTTCGACCTTTCTTCCTGAGTTTTTTAAAGATATGAATTGTTCATATAAATCTGCATTCATCCTCTTTCACAATAAGTCCTCCGTAAATTAAGTTTTCTGGCATTGGAAGGTTAAATTATCTGGTCGTGCAACATCTGCAATCCTTCCTGGTCGTCTCGCCTAGATGCTAACGGTTGCTCTCGATACATCTACATCCAGCGTTTCCGACACGGCAGCTATCTTGGTCTAACTCCAATCCCGTTGCTCCTTTAAATTGCCTCGCACTCATCTAACCTTTGCCCAAGAGTTCTTGGAGATAACTGCGGTTCACTTGACTTAATTCAAAAGACTGTTTTGTCATCAACTTTTAACCAAAAACGCCTCTACTAAGCAATTTTAATTGTTCCCACCATGCCAGCTTCGGTATGGCCGGGAATCACGCAGCGCAGGGAGTAGGTGCCGGGACGAATCGCCACAAACACCCATTCGGCTTGGGTGCCAGGGCGCAGTTCTAGCTCATTGATCGCACCTTTAATTTCAACATTGCCCGCATCCACCTTCTGCGTCCAAATTGCTCCGGCAAAGTCCTTGGCGGTGAAGTAGTGCTTGACGGGGCTGGGGTTGCTCAGAATTAGCTTATAGCGCTTGCCAGCAGCAAAAGCCATATCCGCCGGAAAAAACTTGAGGTCGCCAGCTAGACTCCCCAACTCAACTTTTACTTCTTTGGCAGGCTGCTTATTTGGTGCCAGAGGAGCGGCGATCGCTCGATCAATACCCACCAGACTAAGGGCGATCGCTAGAACCAAGCTACACAGAACGCGAAGCCATTGATGCAAATTAAACATGGCTGATCATTAGGAACGGGATGTCCTTCTATTATCGTCTGTAGCTGAACTCCAGCGTCACAGTTATCACCATCGTTTACACTGACCATTACTGGGAAATTTATCTAGAGCAATTTGCCTCTGTTTAACCCGTACTCGATCATTCGTTTGAGAAGTAGCAAAGCCGATGAGTAAAGCTAACCGCCAGTTGTGGAACAAGTTTTTGGCGATCGCCCAGCCCTATTTTTATCCCACCGATCAAAAGCGCAGTGGCGCCGCCTTTCTATGGTTGTTGCTGTTATTAGTCGTGTTTTTATTTGCGGCTTTGTTTGTGATCGTCAGTGCGGTCAGTCTAAGCTTGCAAGCTTTATTTCCTCAGACGTTTGGCAGCGTAGCGGGTGGATTAGTCAAATTAATTAGCGGCATTATCAACTCGCCAGGCTCGATTGTGATTGGCTTGATGTTGCTAATTCCAACGGCGATGGCTGTTGTTTTTCGGCGAAACTTAATTCCTCGTTGGCAACCTTGGGCACTGTTGGGGCTGCTATTACTGCTGTCACTCTCGGTCAGCGGCTTAAATGTAATCATCAGCTTCGTGGGACGATTTTTTCAAACTGCGCTGGCTGAAAAGGATCAGCCGACTTTTTGGCGGTTTTTATTTGTCTATGCTGGCGTGTTTGTCGTGGGTACGCCGATTGTAGTGATTTATCGCTACGTTCGAGACAAGCTAGGTCTGAAATGGCGCGAGTGGTTAACCAACAATTTTTTAGAGCGCTATTTTCGTAATCGGGCTTATTACGACATTAACAGCAGTGATAAAATTGACAACCCAGACCAACGAATTGCTGAAGATATCAGGTCTTTTACAGTCACTTCTCTCGGCTTTCTGTTAATCATTTTAGGAAACGTAATTGACTTAATCTCATTCACTGGGATTCTGATTTTAATTTCTTTACCGCTGACGATCGCCCTAATTATCTACGCCACTTTTGGCACAGTAATTACGATTTTGATCGGCCGCCGATTAATTCGCCTTAATTTTAATCAACTGCGGCGAGAAGCAGATTTTCGCTATGGATTGGTGCATGTTCGAGACAACTCTGAAGCGATCGCCTTCTATCGGGGTGAAGAGCAGGAATCATCGCAGGTGCGACGGCGATTGACAGAGGTACTGCAAAATTTTAATTTTTTAATTGGCTGGCGGCGGAACCTGAGCTTTTTTACGACTAGCTATGGCTATTTCATCATTATTTTGCCTTCAATTGTGGTTGCACCAATCTATTTCGCAGGCAAAATAGATTTTGGCGCGATCTCCCAGGCAGGCTTTGCCTTTAGTCAAGTTTTGGGGGCACTGTCAATTATCGTCGATCAGTTTGATGAGTTAAGTGCATTTATTGCGGGGATTGACCGTCTGGCCGGCTTTGCTGATGTCTTAGATCCTGAAGATAAAACTGCCAATGGTACAGCCGGAATCGATACGGTTGAAGATGGTCGCTTAGCCCTAGAACACGTTACCGTTTTAACCCCCAACGGAGAGCGCACCTTGGTTAAAGACCTGTCTGTGGCGCTGGAATCTGGCGGTGGGCTGGTGATTGTTGGGCACAGTGGAGTTGGGAAGAGTTCTGTCTTAAGGGCGATCGCTGGCTTGTGGAATGCGGGCACCGGTAAAATTACCCGCCCCCAACCCGACCAAATGCTGTTTTTACCCCAACGCCCTTATATGATTTTGGGCACCCTGCGCGATCAGCTCCTGTATCCCCACACAGACAGCCATACTTCTGAGTCAGAACTGCAAAAGGCGCTCAAACTGGTGAACTTGGAGAGTCTGCCAGAGCGAGTTGGTGGGTTTGACGTTGAGTTGGACTGGGCTGATGTGCTCTCTCTGGGGGAACAGCAGCGCCTCGCTGTCGCTCGCTTGTTGCTGACTCGGCCACCGTTTGCAATTTTAGATGAAGCCACCAGCGCTCTTGATTTGAAGAACGAACAACTGGTTTACGAGCAAATTCAATCGACGGCTTCGGCATTTATCAGCGTCGGGCATCGCCCCAGCCTGCTCAAGTACCATCAGCAAGTCTTAGAACTGAAAGACGACGGCAGTTGGGAGTTGTCGAGTAGCCAAGATTATGTGCCGAAGGCAGAAGTGTTTAGTTAAAAGCCAGCGATGGAGCCAAATCCTCGACCCACCCCGCCCTGCGGGCACCCCTCCCAGGAGGGGATGAGGTCGCCACGCTTTATTCCCTATCGGCCGGATCTGAAGGAGCTGGCTCGTCAACTGCGCCAAAACATGACTCCTGGAGAGGTGATTTTGTGGCAACACTTAAAGAAGAAGCAGATGGGCGGCTATGATTTTGATCGACAGCGACCAATTGACAAATATATTGTTGACTTCTACTGCAAAAAGCTGATGCTGGCGATCGAGATTGACGGCAGAAGCCACGACAGCGCAGCCGCCCAGCAAAGCGATCGCGTTCGTCAAGCCCAACTAGAGGCTCTAGGTGTCAAATTTCTCCGATTTCGGGAAGCACAAGTGCGCCATCAAACCCAGTCAGTTCTGCATACCATCCAAACCTGGATTACAAAACACACCCCCTAAAAAAATCCCCTCCCAGGAGGGGTGCCCAAAGGGCGGGGTGGGTCAAGGATAATGCCTCTCAACGAGAGACACCTCAAATCGTAGTGACTTGAGATGACAGACGATTGAACTGGAGCCGTTC
This sequence comes from Aphanocapsa sp. GSE-SYN-MK-11-07L, assembly GCA_019359715.1. Lineage (GTDB taxonomy): Bacteria > Cyanobacteriota > Cyanobacteriia > Thermosynechococcales > Thermosynechococcaceae > JAHHGS01. The sequence goes on from JAHHGS010000118.1 coordinate 17,782, forward strand.
ATTGGCCACATCGACAAATATCGTGTCGCCGTCGGTGAATTCGCCGCGCAGAATCGCCTTCGCGATCGCCGTTTCCAGTTCGCGCTGAATTGCCCGCTTCAGCGGTCTGGCCCCAAATACTGGGTCGTAGCCCACCTCGACCAGAAAATCGAGGGCGGCATCGGTTAGCTTCAGGGACATCTTGCGATCGCCCAGACGACCTTGCAGGCGCTGGACTTGCAGCTTCACAATCTCGCGCAGTTGCTCCTTCAGCAGGCTGTGGAAGATGATCACTTCATCGACCCGATTTAAGAACTCTGGGCGGAAATTGGCTCGCATCGCCTCCATCACCCGCTCTTGCATTTCGGCATAGCGGCTGTCGTCGCCAGCCAAATCCAAAATGAACTGGGAGCCAATGTTGCTGGTCATGATGATCACGGCGTTTTTGAAGTCCACCGTTCGCCCTTGGGAGCCTGTCACCCGTCCATCGTCCAAAATTTGCAGCATGATGTTGAACACATCCGGGTGGGCTTTTTCAATTTCGTCAAACAAAATTACCGCATAGGGTCGGCGTCGGATTGATTCCGTCAGTTGCCCACCTTCTTCGTAGCCAACGTAGCCGGGAGGAGCGCCGACTAGGCGAGAAACGGAGTGTTTTTCCATGTACTCCGACATGTCAATTCGCACCATTGCCTCTTCGGTGTCAAACAGGTAGGCCGCTAGGGCTTTAGCTAGCTCAGTTTTGCCGACCCCAGTCGGGCCCAAGAAAATAAAGCTGGCGATCGGACGGTTCGGGTCGGCCAGCCCGGCCCGCGATCGCTGAATCGCATCAGCCACCGCCGTCACCGCTTCTTCTTGCCCGATCACTCGCTGGTGCAGCTCATCTTCCAGGTGCAAGAGCTTTTCCATTTCCGACTCGACCAGTTTGCTGACCGGGATGCCCGTCCACTTAGAAATAATTTCGGCAATGTCAGCTTCGGTGACTTCTTCCCGCAGCAGCGTGTGGGCGCTGGTTTGGGTTTGGCTCAGCTTAGTCTCAATCTCGTCCAGTTGGCGCTGTAAGTCGGTCAGCTTGCCGTACTTTAGCTCGGCGGCGCGGTTGAGGTTATACTCCCGCTCCGCCTGTTGAATTTCGGTGTTGACCCGATCAATTTCTTCTTTGATCGTTTGAATCTGGTCAATAATCTGCTTTTCTGACTGCCACTGAGCATTCAGGTTAGATTGCTCTTCTTTCCAGTCTGCTAGTTCTTTTTCCAGTCGCTCTAGGCGCTCTTTGGCGGCCGGAGAACTTTCTTTTTGCAGGGATAGCCGCTCCATTTCCAGTTGCAGCACTTTGCGATCGATTTCGTCCAGCTCTTCTGGCTTGGAGGTAATTTCCATTTTCAGCTTGGCCGCCGACTCGTCCATTAAATCGATCGCCTTGTCAGGCAAAAAGCGATCGCTAATATAGCGGGTCGAGAGCACAGCCGCTGCCACCAGGGCGCTATCAGATATTTTTACCCCGTGGTGGACTTCGTAGCGCTCTTTGAGTCCGCGCAGAATCGAAACCGTATCTTCGACACTGGGCTGGTCAATAAACACCTGCTGAAAGCGCCGTTCTAGGGCGGCGTCTTTTTCAATATATTTACGGTATTCATCTAAGGTTGTGGCGCCAATACAGCGCAGTTCGCCCCGCGCCAACATCGGTTTGAGCAGGTTGCTGGCATCCATTGAGCCTTGGGTAGCTCCAGCCCCAACCACGGTATGAATTTCATCAATAAATAAAATAATTTGCCCGTTTGATTCTGTCACTTCCTTGAGCACGGCCTTGAGGCGCTCTTCAAATTCGCCCCGGTACTTGGCTCCAGCAATCAGCGCCCCCATGTCGAGGGTAATCAACTGCCGATCGCGGAGCGACTCTGGCACATCTCTGGCAATAATCCGCTGGGCTAAGCCTTCGGCGATCGCGGTTTTGCCCACTCCTGGCTCGCCAATTAAGACTGGATTATTTTTAGTTCTTCGAGACAAAATTTGAATCGTGCGGCGAATTTCGTCATCGCGCCCAATCACCGGGTCAAGTTTGCCTTGGCGAGCCAGTTGGGTTAAATCTCGACCGTATTTTTCTAAAGAGGCGTATTTGCCTTCTGGGTTTTGATCTGTCACTTTTTGACTACCGCGAATTTGTTCAACAACTTCTTTTAGCTTCCGCTCATCCAGCCCAAACTCTGCCAGCAGGGCTTTGCCAAACCGATCGTCTTGGGGATAGGCCAGCAGCATGTGTTCGATTGAAATAAAATCATCGCCCAACTGCTTGCGGAAATTCTCGGCTCGATCCAGCAGCGTATCTAAACTCCGCCCCAAGTAAACTGAACTGCTGGGGTTACTCAGTTTGGGCTGGCGCTTGATAAATTCTTCTGTGCGATCGCGCAGCCGCTGGACATTCACGCCCGCCTTGTTAAAAATACTGCTAGCCAATCCATCCTGCTCTAGCAGCGCCATCATTAGGCTTTCACTTTCAATTTGCTGCTGCTGGGCTTGCTTAACAATTTCTGGGGTGCGGACAATCGCTTCCCAGGCTTTTTCGGTAAACTGGTTGGCATTCGTTGGCTGCATGATTTCCCTCCGAGGGGGTTACGGATAGGCTACTACTGCTATTTTAGGTAGCGCTGAAGATCTGCGCAGATCGGTCTTCCCTCCTTTTAGATCGGTATCGCCGCCGCCCCAAAGCCAAAATAATCACAAATCGACGACAAATCAAAGTCTTTCTCTGGGAGGGTTACTCAGCCCTAGCGATCGAGTTTAATTTTAAAACCACTGGTCGATCGGGTGAGAAAGTGATTATCCTAAAGAATCCCTGTTGAAGTCCTTTGCAGACGGAACAACAATGGGGGAGGAGCAATGCAGCAATGTTTTGCCTTAAGTGGAAATGATTAAGCAAAAGCCAGTCGGAGCTTATTTAGTCGATGCCGGGCTGCTTTCAACCGCCCAGGTAGACGTCATTCTGGCTGACCAGCAGATGATGGAGATGCCCTTTGGCGAAATTGCCACTGCTCGCGGTTGGGTCAAGCAGCAGACTGTGGAGTACATCATGTATAGAGTTATTGAGCCGGAGCGCTTAGCTTTGTTAGAGAAAGCAGATGACCTTCGGTCTTCGATGTCGATTCAAAAGCGGGGAGAATTACCGCCCGAAAAAACGACGCATCCGCAGAAGACAACCCTCAGCCAAGACCTGCCAACCCCGCCCCTCGATGATGATGAGGTTTCTTGGGTTGGCTAAATTAAACCACAATTTGCCATAATTTTGAAAGGCAGAAGCTTTGCTCCTGCCTTTCAAAGTAGCGCATTATTAAAGATGATAAATTTTTTAGGGAAGACAATCCCAGGCTTGCCCAACCAGATCACTCAGCCAGCGGCGAGTTGATCGATCAAGTAAGCTATCCTCTGCTAAGACTTGAGACTTCAGATCCTCTAAGGATTGCCCCTCTGAGCGGGCAATATTAATCACCCCAGCGATCGCCGCCACGATTAGTTCTTCATCAATGGGTTGTTGTTGAAGTTGGACGATTTCTTGGGGGCTGACAGGGATAGGATAGTTCATAAGGATTAAAGAAAGCTGGGTTTTTGTAAATTTTTTTAAGCGAGTATTAGGGAGTGTAGCGCATTTCTGCCGCTTGTCAATCCGCCCTTCTCATGAACGAAACAAAATGCAAGAAATTCTTTATTTAGAGTTGCCGACTCCTGATACGGCTGCGGTGCAGACTTGGCTACAGTCAGACTTTAAGCCAGCTTACGGACACAAAATTAATACGACGACGGGTTGCTGTCTGGATTTTTCTGAAGCTGAGGCTGAAAGTGGCGGATTGGGCGAACTATCGATATTTATCTGGTCACTTCAGCGCACAACCTACCTCAAGGTCTTTCGTTATTGCCAGTCAGCGGTACCGCAAGAGGATCGGATTCTAAGCGGTTTGACGGCTGACCTGCAAGCTGAGTTTCCGCACCAGTTTCCTGAGCCGCCTCCAATTAACTTTGACGAGCAGTCTATTTTTAGTGCCCTGACGAAAGACTATCCGCTGACGGTGCGCTACTTTCAGAGAATGCCCAACGGTGAAGCCGATCTAACACGAGTCTACTGGTGGGAGCAGCGCTGGCGGCAGGGAGTGCGGCATCCTCAGCAGCCCAAGCAGGTGATTTGGCAAACCCAAGTCCAAGAGATTCCAGCCGCAACTCCCCGCTACGACCTGATTTACCTGGGCGGGGCCTTGGGAGTAATCCATGCCGCGGTAATGGCACGACTGGGCTACCGAGTGCTGCTGATTGAGCGATTGCCGTTTGGGCGGATGAACCGAGAGTGGAATATTTCCCGGAGTGAATTTCAAAGCTTGATTGACTTGGGGCTATTCACCCCGGCTGAGTTTGAGAGCGTGATTGCCTGTGAGTATGAGGATGGCTTTCATAAATTTTTTGATGCCAATAACCCAGCCCACTGTAAAGCGCCAATTTTGCAGACGCCGACGGTGCTGAATATTGCGATCGACTCTGGCAAACTGCTGCACCTGTGCGGACAAAAGCTGCGCCAGGCCGGCGGCGAAATTTGGGCCGAAACCGAGTTCATCAAAGCAGAAGTTGGCCCGCATCAGGTCTGGCTAGAAGCAACCCATTTGCCGACTGGGCGAGAGCGGCAGGTCAGCGGCCGTTTGCTGGTGGACGCAATGGGCACCGCTTCCGCGATCGCTTGGCAAATGAACGGCGGTCGCACCTTTGATAGTGTTTGCCCAACGGTTGGGGCAGTCGTGTCTGGCTTTGATCCGGGGGTGTGGGACTCCAAGTATGGCGATGTTCTAAACAGCCACGGCGACATTTCCCGCGGGCGGCAGTTAATTTGGGAACTGTTCCCGGCCGGTGGAGATGAGCTGACGATTTATTTATTTCACTATCATCAGGTTCACCCCAATAACCCTGGTTCTTTACTGGAAATGTACGAAGACTTTTTCACGATCCTGCCGGAGTACCGCCGCTGCGATCTGGATGCTCTGGAGTGGATTAAACCGACCTTTGGCTATATTCCAGGACACTTTAGCGTTGGCAGCAGCGATCGGCGGGTGGCCTTCGACCGCCTGACCTCGATTGGCGATGCGGCTTCGCTCCAGTCGCCGCTGATTTTTACTGGCTTTGGCTCCCTAGTCCGAAATATTCCGCGCTTGACGGATTTACTGGATACCGCCCTCAAGCACGACCTGCTGCGCGCCAGTGACCTAGAGCAAATTCGCGCCTACCAGAGCAATGTGGCTGTGACCTGGCTATTTTCGCGCGGGATGATGGTGCCCTTGGGACAGCACTTACCGCCGAATCGGGTGAATGCAATGCTGAATACTTTTTTTGGCATTCTGGCTGAGCAATCGCCCCAACTGGCTGAGGCGTTTATCAAAGATCGGGCGGGCTGGCTGCCGTTTAACCGAATGGCGATTCAGGCTGCATTTAAAAACCCGACCTTGCTCTACTGGATTTGGCAAATGGTTGGCCCCAAAGACATGATTCGCTGGTTAGGCAGCTACTTTAGCTTTACGCTCGATGCCCTCTTACATTTCTTGCTGGGCGGCTGGTTTCCGCAGTTGGTGCGCTGGTGGCAGCCGTGGCTAGAGGAAGTCAATCCTGGGCTGTGGCTGTGGCTGCTAGCCCGTAGCTATGCGATCGCCTACTCGGTCGGTCAGCCCCGCTTGGAGCGATCGCTCAGGACAGAACCAATGCCCGACCCAACAGCAATCAAACTTTAGACCTTAGACATAAGCCGTGTATATTGAGTGGCTGCGCTTTCGAGTTCAACCAGAACTGCGAGAAAAATTTGTGATGGTGGATGCTGAAGTTTGGACGGCTGATCATGTCAAGCGGAAAGGCTTTCTTAAAAAAGAGGTTTGGATTAGTCCCCACAACCTAGACGAGCTGGCAATTGTGATCACCTGGGCCACCGCCGACGACTGGTTTACAATTCCGAAGCCAGAGCTGGAAGCGACCGAAGCTGAATTTGCCCAGGCTTTTGGCGGTGAGTACAAGCTAACTGAGTCGGCTGCCTATCAAGTTCGCAAAACTTTTCAGCCTTGACCAGCGTGAGTTGGCGATCGCCAGTTAGCATAAATTTTGAAACTCAATCACTATGGGCGTAATAAATAATTGCTAGAAATCGGATCGGCAGTTTAATTAAACCCTCTGGTCCGTGGGGAATGTCGCCCCGAAAGGTAAGAGAATCACCGGGTTCGAGTAGATAAGTGTGCTGCCCATGCCGATACTCGACTTTGCCTTCCAGCATGTAAATAAACTCAGTCCCCGGATGCTCAAAGGTAGGAAAGACCTCGGAAGCATCGTCCATTTCAATTAAGAATGGCTCAAATAGCTTGGTCTGACCGCGATCGTAGGCCAAAAGCTTGTAGGTATGCCCCCGCTTGGTACCCCGCCGCACCACTTCCATTGCGGCTGTCGCTTTCACCAGTTGGGCACCGCCTTCCGGCACGTTGTAGTCTCGAAACAGTGTGGCTAAGGAAACACCGAGGGCATTGGCAATTTTTTCAAGGGTGTCTAGGCTGGTCGAAGCTTGAGCATTCTCAATCTTGGACAGCATGCCCCGTGACAGCGGAATTCGCTCCGCCACGTCAGCGATCGTCAAGCCGTGCTTCTGGCGCAGGGTACGGATGGTATTCCCCAAGTAGCGGGACAGGGCATCAGCATCGCTGAGATTGGGCAGAGCATTAATCATTGGTTTGACAGTTTGACGAAGCGGGCTGCGATCGCTCTATGCATCATATCAGGAAACTATGTTGACTTTTAAGCAACTTTGATCGAACATGGTTAAACAAAGTTTCTTGTCAAGAATTTTCTGCTCTCCCCAGCCGTGTCATCAACCAGACATTACACGTTAACGCTGTCCTGCCCCGATCGAGTTGGAGTTGTCGCTGCCGTTAGCTCCTTCATTGCTAGCCACAATGGCTGGATTACGGAAGCCCAACACCATGCTGACTGGGAGCAGAAGCGGTTCTTTATGCGCCAAGAAGTTTTGGCGGAGTCATTGCCGTTTGAGACGGGTGAGTTTTGTCAGCGGTTTCAGGCGATCGCTGAACCCTTTCAGATGGACTGGCGGCTGACAGATTCCGCTCAGAAAAAACGGGTGGTGATTTTGGTCTCTAAGTTTGGGCATTGCCTCTATGAGCTGCTAGCCAGTTGGCAGAGCGGCGATTTAGAGGTCGAAATTGCGGGCGTGATCTCTAATCACGAGGTTTTTCAGAAGTTTGTTGAGTGGCACGAAATTCCCTTTTACTATGTGCCCGTGACGCTAGAAACCAAGTCTGCTGCCTATGAGAAAGTCATGTACTTGTATGAAGCGTTAAAGGGCGATGTGATGGTGCTGGCTCGCTATATGCAGGTGCTTTCAGCCCAAATCTGCGATCGCTATCCGGGGCAAATTATTAACATTCATCACTCATTTTTGCCGTCGTTTGTCGGAGCCAAGCCCTATCATCAGGCCTACGCGCGGGGGGTGAAGCTGATTGGGGCAACCTGCCACTACGTCACCTCTGAGCTAGATGCCGGGCCAATTATTGACCAGGACGTAATTCGGATTGACCACACTGATGCGGTGGATGACCTGATTCGCTATGGCAAAGACATTGAGAAAACAGTTTTGACGCGGGGGTTACGCTATCACATTCAAGACCGGGTGTTGCTGCACGGCAACAAGACGGTTGTATTTAAGTAAGCGCTGCTTTTAGAGGACTGTATGCCCCTCCGTCTCTTAAAATTTGGACTGGCCAAAAAATATCCCGAACCCCGGATGTTTCGGCAACCCGATCGCCTCAAGCCTAGCTACGATGCGGTAATTATTGGGGCGGGCGGGCATGGTTTGGCAGCAGCCTATTATTTGGCCCGCGATCATGGGATCACCAACGTGGCTGTGCTGGAAAAAGGCTATTTGGGCGGCGGCAATACCGGGCGCAACACCACAATTATTCGCTCTAATTACCTTACCCCGTCTGGAGTCAAGTTCTACGACGAGTCGGTGCGGCTGTGGCAAGACTTATCCCAGGATTTTGACCTGAATATTTTCTACTCGACGCGGGGGCACTTTACGCTGGCTCATACTGATAGCTCATTGCGAACCATGCGCTGGCGGGCAGAGGTGAATAAGCACCTAGGGGTCAACAGCGAACTGGTTGATCCCGACCAAATTCACGCAGCTTGCCCGCAAATGGATATTGACTGCGGTGGACACACTCCCATTTTAGGAGCGCTCTACCACGCGCCAGGCAGCATTGCCCGTCACGATGCGGTGGCCTGGGGTTATGGGCGGGGAGCCGACCAGCGTGGGGTCGAAATTCACCAGCAAACCGAAGTGCTGGGGATCAAAGTCAAGTCGGGGCAAGTGACAGGCGTTGCCACCAGCCAGGGCGAGATTGAAACAACCAAGCTGCTCTGTGCTGTCGCTGGCTCAACCCCTAAATTGCTGGAGATGGTCGGACTGCGATCGCCCCTCGTCATTCATCCCTTGCAGGCAATGGTCAGTGAACCAATGAAGCCGTGGCTGGATCAGATTATTGTCTCCGGTAGCCTGCACGTTTATGTCAGTCAGTCGGCGCGGGGAGAACTGGTAATGGGCGCTTCCCTCGATCCCTACGAGCTGCACTCGACTCGCTCCACCCTAGATTTCACGGAAGGCTTAGCCGCTCACATGCTGGATTTGTTTCCGTTTCTTTCCCATGTCAAAATTGTCCGCCAGTGGGCCGGCATGGCCGATATGACCCCCGATTTTGCCCCGATGATGGGCAAGACGGCGATCGAGGGCTTTTATCTGGACTCCGGCTGGGGCACTTGGGGCTTCAAGGCAACGCCAGTTTGTGGCAAGACGATGGCAGCGACCGTGGCGGGCGATCGCAACCACGAGCTGATTCAAGAATTCTCGCTGGATCGATTTAGCAGCTATCAGCTTGTCGGTGAAAAAGGCGCGGCATCCGTTGGGCATTAAAGAGGTGAATATTGATGGTTCTGGAAGTTGTGATGTTAACGGTCAAAACCGGCATGGAAGCAGAGTATGAGCAAACCTTCAAACAGGCTTCGCCGCTGATTGCTGCCAGCAAAGGCTACTGCTCCCATCAGCTTCAGCGCTGCCTGGAAGTCCCTGGCAAATACGTGCTGCTGGTGGAGTGGGAAACCCTGGAAGACCACACGGTTGGGTTTAAGCAATCCCCTAACTTTCAAGAGTGGAAGCGGCTCTTGCATCATTTTTACGAGCCTTTTCCCGTGGTCGAGCATTTTACAGAAGTGATCAGCTACTCCAAAGCTTATGCACCATAGCCATCCTAAGTAAGACAGGAGTTACGCAGTTGAGTAAGTTTCTGACCTTTTTCGCCCCCCCAGCCCCCCAAATTTGGGGGGAGTCAGTTCTGAAGTCCCCCAGCATTGGGGGATTTAGGGGGCCAAGCAAATCTGCAATTCACGAATTATCCCACTGCTACAGAAGATGAAACTAATGACTTGCCCGGTAAATGGAACGCGACCGATTTCTGAATTTATCTGCGGTGGGGAACTGCGGCCAATGCCCGATCCAAACCAGGTAGACGATGAAACCTGGGCAGATTATGTCTTCCATCGCAACGGCGCAGCCGGAATCAAAGCCGAATGGTGGTGCCATACCCCCAGCAACACTTGGTTTGTTGCCGAGCGGAATACGCAGATTGATCAGGTCTTGCGAACCTATCTATACGGGCAGGAGGAGCAGTCATGAACTTGCGATCGCCCACCCTCCCCAGCGAGTGGATTGACCGGACGCAGCCGATTCAGTTCACGTTTGAAGGCAAGTCCTACAGCGGCTATGCCGGAGATACGATTACCAGTGCTCTCTGGGCGGCCGGGCAATCTGTCTTGGGTAGAAGCTTTAAGTACCATCGTCCACGCGGCATTCTCAGTCTGGCTAACCACGACATAAATACGCTGATGCAGGCGGGGCAGCAGCACAACCTGCGGGCTGATGTCACACCGATTGTCGAAGGAATGCAACTTACTGCCGTCAATACCTGGGGCGGCGTTGATCGCGATCGGGCCAGGCTGATCAACCAGTTTTCGGCTTTTTTGCCAGTTGGGTTTTACTACAAAGCTTTTTTGGATAAAGTCAGCTTTCCGTTCTGGGAAAAAGTGATTCGGACGATGACGGGCTTGGGCAAGGTTGACTTTACGACGCCCAGAATTAGCACCCCCAAACGCTACGATTTTTGCGACCTGCTGGTAGTGGGAGCCGGCCCCTCCGGGCTATCGGCCGCCCTGGCAGCGGCTGAGCGGGGAGCAGATGTGGTGATTGTGGATGAAAACGCCAGGGCAGGCGGGTCTGGAGGCTATCACTACGGGACGATCACCCAAACCGCCAATCTGCTTGCTGCCGTTGCCCAGCATCCCCAAATTCGGCTTTACACCGACACGACGGCGGCGGGCTACTACGCTGACTTTTGGATTCCCCTTGTCAACCCAGACTACATGGTCAAAATGCGGGCCAAATCCATGATCGTGGCCAGCGGTGCCTACGAGCAGCCGGCCGTATTTCGGAACAATGACCTGCCGGGGGTGATGCTGGCCTCGGCCGGGCAGCGCTTGCTCTATCGCTATGCCGTCAAACCGGCTGAGCGAGTGGTAATTTTGACCGCCAATAGCGATGGCTATCGAGCCGCGATCGACATGGCCAAGCACGATGTCACCGTCGCTGCCGTGCTGGACTGGCGGGATCGCCCTAGCAATTCTGACCTAGTGGCTAAAGTTGAGTCTTTTGATATCCCAGTCTTAACGGGGCACTGCTTTTACGAGGCGATTCCTAACTCAAGTGGCGATCGGGTGGCGGCAGTGATTGCTTGTCCCGTTGATACCGAGGGCAATCCCCAGCCAGAGCGACGGCAACGGATTGAGTGTGACGGCGTGTTAGTCAGCGTGGGTTGGAGTCCGGCCGCCAACTTGCTCTACCAAGCTGGCACCAAAATGCGGTTTGATCTTGAACTGGAACAGTACGTCCCAGAAGTCTTACCGCCAGGAATTTTTGCCTGCGGACGGGTGAATGGCGTCTACGACTTTGCCCAAAAATTACTGGATGGACAGAGAGCCGGACTGGCGGCGGCTACTAATTTAGGGCTGGGATCAGCGGAAACGATCGCGATTGCTCCAGCTAGTGAATCTCCTACTCATCCCTATCCGATCGTGGCTCACCCGAAGGGGAAAAACTTTGTCGATTTTGACGAAGACTTGCAGCTCAAGGATTTTCACCACGCCATTCAGGAAGGCTTTGACAATATTGAACTCCTCAAGCGCTACTCAACGGTTGGGATGGGGCCGAGCCAAGGCAGGCACTCCAACATGAACGCGATTCGGATCTTGGCCCGATCGCTGGGCAAAACTCCAGCCGAGGTGGGCACAACCACGGCCCGCCCCTTCTTTCATCCGGTGCCGATTTCTCACCTAGCTGGCAGAAGCTTTTTACCGGAGCGATTCACGCCTTTGCATCAACTTCATCAAGATTTGGGGGCAGTGTTTATGCTGGCCGGTCAGTGGCGACGACCGGAATACTATAGACCTCCGGCGCGAAACCCGGCAAGCCCCCTAAGTCCCCCAGAATTGGGGGACTTCAAATCCGGTTCCCCCCAGAATTGGGAAGCCACTGCGTTGGGCGGGTTCCCCGACTTGAAGCAAGTGGCGTGGGCTAGGGGGGCGAAAGATCATTCATGTAAAGAATTTTATGTCCAGCCTAACCAAAGCCGTGAACAGTGTATCCAAGCCGAAGTTAACGCCGTGCGCCAACAGGTGGGGCTGATTGATGTTGGTACGCTCGGCAAGCTAGAACTGCGCCGTGAACAGTGTATCCAAGCCGAAGTTAACGCCGTGCGCCAACAGGTGGGGCTGATTGATGTTGGTACGCTCGGCAAGCTAGAACTGCGGGGGCCAGCGGCAGCAGAGTTTCTGGAGCGAGTCTACGGCGGGCGCTATGCCAACCTAAAAGTCGGGATCAGCCGCTATGCCCTGATGCTGGATGAAGCTGGGGTGGTGATTGACGATGGCGTAATTGCCCGCTTGGGGGCAGAACATTTTTACTCTACGACCACTACTTCTGGGGCAGCGGCCGTCTACCGAGAGCTATCGCGGCTGAACACGATCTGGCAGTTGGACTGTGGGATTGTTAACCTGACTGGGGCGCGATCGGCGGTTAACCTGGCTGGCCCGCAAGCCCAATGCGTATTAGCCAAGCTAACCAGTTTAGACCTGTCGGGGACGGCATTTCCTTATTTGGGGGTACGGGAGGGACTGGTGGCCGGCATCCCAGCGCTGCTGATGCGAGTTGGCTTTGTCGGAGAATGGGGCTACGAAATTCACGTAGCGGCTGAGTATGGGCCGGCGCTCTGGTCAGCCTTAATCGAGGCGGGGGCAAAGGTTGGCATTCGTCCGTTTGGGGTGGAAGCTCAGCGGCTGCTGCGACTGGAGAAAGGGCATCTGATTATTGGCCAAGATACCGATGGCTTAACCACGCCCCGCGAAGCGGGTTTGAACTGGGCGATCAAGCTAGACAAACCTTTTTTTGTTGGTCTGCGCAGCCTGCAAGTTCTCGCCAAACAACCGCTCAAACAAAAGCTAGTTGGCTTCCGGTTGCCCCAAGATTTTGCTAGCACGCCTCCCCAAGAGTGCTGCTTAGTGATTGAAGGAACCGAGATTGCTGGTCGAGTCACCAGCATTGCCTTTAGCCCTACGCTTGACCACTACATTGGTTTAGCCTACGTCAAGCCGGAATTAAACCTTGGCGATCGCTTTTCAATCCGTACCCCAGAAGGTAGCTTGGTCACAGCCACGGTTTGCCCCACCCCTTTCTATGATCCTGAATCACTCCGCCAAAAAGTCGAAGCTGCTCAGCCAGAAGCAGAGCGATCGGCGCTCAAGGGCAGGCGGGTTAGCCCCCTGCACGGACTCAGCAGTGATGACAAGACTGGACAGATTACGATCGCCGACCTGTCTAGCCGACCTCGGTTTGGGGTCAAGGGGTCTGGCGCAGCCGCATGGTTGGCCAGTCTGTTGCTGCCAATTCCCGATCGCCCCAATACCTGGCTGCCTCTAGATCAAGACAGCTTAATTGCCCGTTTGGGACTGAATGAATATTTGATCGAATCGGAGTCTGCCTGGACTAAATTTATCGCAAATCAGAATTTTCCGGTTCAGGTATATCCTGTCTTGCGGCAGGATGCAGCGATCGCCCTGTCTGGCCCAGCGGTCAACGAACTACTGCTGCAAACCTGCAATATCAACTTTCAAGTGCTCAATTTGGCTGAGCGTCCGCTGGTGATCACAACCATGGTTGGCGTGACCGTACAGGTGATCCCAATCACCGTTAACGGCGAAGTCACTTACCGAATCTGGTGTGATGGCACCTTTGGCCCCTACCTATACCAAACCCTGCTCAAAGTTGCCCACGATTTAGGTGCGCCCGATATTCAACCAATCCACAAGCTGGTGAAGGAAACACCTTGATGAAAACTCTCGCTGAAGCCAAAGCCTTTTTAGAAGCCAACCAAGTCAAGTTTGTCTTGGCGCAGTTTGTTGATATGCACGGCGCGGCCAAAACCAAAGCCTTACCAGCTTCCCACTTTGAAGATATCCTGACGACGGGGGCTGGCTTTGCTGGCTTCGCGATTTGGGGGTTTGGCATGAATCCCAGCAGTCATGACCTGTTGGCGATCGGAGACTTGGCCACACTGTCTTTAGTGCCGTGGATGCCTGGCTTTGCCCGGATTGCCTGCAACTGCCATGTCGATGGACAACCCTATGCCTACGACGCGCGGGTAGTTTTGCTTAACCAGTTGGAAAAACTAAAAGCGCAAGGCTTGACCCTCTACACAGGCCTGGAGCCAGAGTTTGCTCTGCTCAAAAAAGATCAGCAAGGGCGGTTGCATCCCTTTGATTCGACGGATGTGTTGGAAAAACCTTGCTACGACTACAAAGGGCTGTCTCGGAGTACCCCATTTTTAGAAAAACTGGTCAGCAGCCTCCAGTCCGTTGGGTTTGATGTCTACCAGATTGACCATGAAGATGCCAGTGGTCAGTTTGAAATTAATTATACTTACACCGATTGCCTCACCTCCTGCGATCGGTTCATTTTCTTCAAAATGGCGGCTTCTGAAATTGCCAAGGAATTTGGCATGGTTTGCACTTTTATGCCCAAGCCAGTCAGTAATCGCTCCGGGTCAGGCATGCACATTCATATGTCCCTCTCGGATGGTCAGCAAAACCTGTTTAGCGATGACAGCGACCCGCGCGGGTTAGGGCTATCTCAACTGGCCTATCACTTCTTAGGCGGATTACTGGCCCACGCGCCGGCCTTAACGGCAGTTTGTGCGCCAACGGTGAATTCCTATAAACGGCTAGTGGTCGGGCGATCGCTGAGTGGGGCCACCTGGGCCCCAGCCTATATCAGCTATGGCGACAACAATCGCTCTAGCATGGTGCGGATTCCAGGCGGACGGTTGGAGTTTCGGCTTGCCGATAGCGCCTGCAATCCCTACTTGGCAACCACCGTCGCCCTCGCCGCTGGCTTAGATGGGATCGCCAAGCAACTTGACCCCGGCGAACCGCAAAATATTAATTTGTACGGCTTGAGCTTAGAAGAACTGGCTCAAAAAGGGATTCATACCCTACCCCAAAATCTAAACGATGCGATCGCCGCTCTGGAATCCGACTCAGTGATTACAGAAGCGCTGGGCGTGCTGGCGGCTGAGTTTATTGACCTGAAGCGGATGGAGTGGGTGGAGTATATGCGCCACGTCTCCGACTGGGAAGTTGAACGCTATTTAGAACTGTTTTAGGAGCCGCCATGTGTGGAATTGTGGGCTTGTTGGTTAAAAAGCCGGAGTTGCGGGCATCCCTGGGTGAACTTATGGTGCCGATGCTGTTGGGGATGTCAGAGCGCGGCCCCGACTCGGCTGGCGTAGCCGTGTTTGGGGAAGCCTTGCCGAATGGCGATCGCCGCTACAGCCTCTACTCAGATCGAGAAAGCTTTGACTGGAAAGCGCTGCTGGAAAAATTTCAAGTCCAGTCCGATCCGGCAGCGAACATTCACATCCACAGCAACCAGGCGGTTTTGCTTACTCAGACTGGCTCTAATGTGGTCAAATCATGGCTCAAAACCGCCTACCCTGACCTCTACTTGCTGTCAGTCGGGCGGGCGATCGACTTGTACAAAGATGCTGGCAGTCCGGCTAAAATTGTCGATCGCTATCAGCTCGCAGCCCTCCAGGGTAGCCACGTTGTCGCCCATACCCGCATGGCCACCGAGTCCGCCGTCACCCCCGATCGGGCCCACCCGTTTACGGCGGGTGAAGATTTTTGTTTGGTGCACAACGGCTCGTTATCTAACCCCTACTCAATTCGCCGCCAGTTGGAACCACGCGGCATTCACTTTGACACCGACAACGATACAGAAGCGGCCTGTCGATTTTTAGAGTGGCGAATGCAGGCGGGAGATGACCTCAAAACTGCCCTCCAAAGCAGCTTTACTGAGCTGGATGGCTTTTACACCTTTTTGATTGGCACCCAAACCCAGCTTGCCCTAGTCCGCGATGCCTTCGCCTGCAAGCCAGCCGTCGTGGCCGAAACCGATGACTATGTGGCGATCGCCTCTGAGTTTCGTTCCTTGGCCCATTTGCCAGAGGTTAATCAGGCTGAAATCTTTGAACCTGCCCCGGAGGAAATTTACCTATGGACGGCGTAATGGCGAAATCCACCTGTTTTGACCTCAAGCAAACCCCGTTGCGCCAGGTCAACCAGTTCTTGCATCACCAAGTTAATCCGGCTGACAGCGTGACTATTCTGAATCCAGACGGTGCTCACAACTTGGCGGTTGGCTTAGACTTGCCGATCGCTGTCGAAATTCACGGGCATGCTGGCTACTACGCGGCTGGCATGAACAAGCAAGCGAGGGTGATTATTCATGGCAATGTTGGAACTGGTGTGGCTGAAAACATGATGTCCGGGCGAGTCCAGGTCAAAGGGTTTGCCTCTGCTTCGGCTGGCGCATCGGCCCACGGTGGCCTGCTGGTGATTGATGGCGATGCAGGGCTGCGCTGCGGCATTTCCCTCAAGGGCGGCGATATTGTGGTCGGTGGCAGTGTGGGTAGTTTTACGGCGTTTATGGCTCAGGCAGGGCGAATCGTGGTTTGTGGGAATGCTGGCGATGCGATCGGTGATTCACTCTACGAAGCAGTGCTGTATGTCCGAGGCGAAATCAAATCCTTAGGAGCCGATGCCCAATTTGAGCCAATGGCTGAAGCCGACTATGCCACCGTTGCCGATTTACTGGACAAAGCTGGCTTCAGCCACGACCCGCAGGAGTTTAAGCGGATTGCTTCCGCCAAGCAGCTCTATCACTGGAATGTCGATGCAAATCAGGAGTATTGAGCCTGGCTAAATGTGCGTAGGACTCACATCGTTCGATTCCTCAACCCCCTTCAAAAGGGGGCTTCAGAATTATCACTAGGAATACTAATCATGGGCCCAGAAACGCAGCCAACCAATCAGCCAATCGCGCGGGAAGAATCCGCCGGGTACGATCGCCGAATTCAAAATTACATCTATAACGCCGCTGCCCACGGGCTGTACGAAATTCGCGGTTTAGGCGCCAAGCGGAAGCTGCCTCACTTTGATGATTTGGTTTTCTTAGGAGCTTCGATGTCTCGCTACCCGCTGGAGGGCTATCGGGAAAAGTGTGTGACCAAAACTGTTTTGGGGACGCGCTATGCTAGCAAACCGATTGAATTGGCAACCCCGATCACGATCGCTGGCATGAGCTTTGGTTCGCTGTCTGCCAACGTCAAAGAAGCTTTGGGGCTGGCGGCGACAGAAATCGGTACCTCAACCACCACTGGCGACGGTGGGATGACGCCAGAGGAGCGCAAATCTTCTCAAACTCTGGTTTATCAATGCTTGCCCTCCCGCTACGGCTTTAATCCAGACGATCTCCGGCAAGCCGATGCGATCGAAATTGTGGTTGGACAGGGCGCTAAACCGGGCGGCGGCGGGATGCTGCTGGGGCAGAAAGTGAACGAACGAGTGGCCGGTATGCGGACTCTCCCGGAAGGGGTTGACCAGCGATCGGCCTGTCGCCATCCCGATTGGACGGGCCCCGATGATCTGACGATTAAGATTCAAGAACTGCGCGAATTGACCGACTGGGAAAAGCCAATCTACGTCAAAGTTGGCGCTTCTCGTCCTTACCACGATGTCAAACTCGCTGTCCAAGCTGGGGCTGATGTCGTCGTGGTCGATGGAATGCAGGGCGGCACAGCCGCCACCCAATCAGTGTTTATTGAGCATGTCGGCATCCCCACCCTGGCGGCTCTCCGGCAAGCCGTGGAAGCCCTAGCCGAAATGAAGATGACTGGGCAAGTCCAACTGATCATCTCTGGCGGAATTCGGACGGGGGCAGATGTGGCTAAAGCATTGGCAATGGGAGCCGATGCCGTCTCAATTGGTCAAGGGGCGCTGTTTGCCCTCGGCTGCAACCGCGATACTTATTTCCAAGCGGGTGAGCACCATTCTGCCGTTGAGGATTATGCGGCGTTGGGCACGGCACCTGGCTTTTGTCACCACTGCCACACGGGTAACTGCCCGGTTGGCATCACCACCCAAGACCCAATTTTGGAGCAGCGGTTGGAGCCAGCGATCGCCGCTCGTCATCTCCGCAACTACCTGCAAACCCTGACGATGGAACTAACGACGATCGCCCGTGCCGCTGGCAAACAAAATGTCCACCACTTGGAACCAGAAGACCTGGCCGCCCTCACCCTAGAAGCCGCCGCCATGGCCCGCCTGCCCCTAGCTGGCACCAACTGGATTCCCGGTTGGTAAAGTCGAGTCAGATCTGCAAACCCAGAAACTACGGTGAAGTTGATGCGAACGACAACCCTCTATGACCAAGACCTTTTCGCTTGGACGCAGCACCAAATTGGACTGCTGCAAGCTCAGCAGTGGGAGCAAGTGGATGTTGAAAACTTGATCGAGGAGTTGGATTCGTTTGGGGGTGCTGCTGGGGCAATCTTACAAGAGATGTCGCAGTTTGAAAGCCCACCTCTTTTTAAGGGTGGGATGCTTCGACAAGACTTCGGCGTGAGCGCTCAGTCGAACGCTCAGCAACAGAAAAACAAGTTAGCACAGGCAATAAACAGGGGGAAGATTCCGCCCGTTTATGCCGAGTTGCCGGGGTTCCCCCGGTTGAAGCAAGTTTCCAAGACAGACGATGTGATTGAACCAGCAACCAGATTCGAGACGGGTAGAACCGCTGGGTTTGATTTCGGTTTGAAAACATTTCTGATACCAATTTGCATCTAGACACGTTATTTAGGTAATCTGGAAACTCAGTCGTTATTTCCAGATTTTATGAGCCGAGTGAGCTACGTTCAACCTCACCTAACAGAAGACGAGGTTAAAGACAAA
>JAHHGS010000119.1 GCA_019359715.1 Aphanocapsa sp. GSE-SYN-MK-11-07L
TTTGACGATTTGTTCTTCTTCAGGGGTCATGCTTCACTCTCCAACGATGACTCCTTGAATGTCCCATGGGTTTGATTTTTTTGCCTTAAGTACATTTACTCATCGCAAAACTGAGATGCTCCCGATTAATTTTCGCAGTTTATACTCAAGGTTCAACCGAAGTTTAGTCCAAAAAGTAAATCGCCAACCAGACCATGCGGTCATATCGAGATAGCGAAAGAAATGCTCTTTCATTGGGACATGGTCTGAGTTCCAAGGCTTTTCACCGGATACATAATGAATAATATAGGGATCTTGACTGGTGAGCTCGTTGTAGCATTGTTTGGAATAAGGACTTTCCTCCCATGACTTGTATTCATAGACTCTGGCAGTAACATTCCAACGAGGATTAAGTTCTCCCCATTGACCGGCAAATATAGCGTTCAAAACATCCTGATCGCCATAGATGATTTTATCTTTATATTGATTGAGGTAATTTGCAGCAGTCATAAAAACCTTTTCAGCCCGCCATTTTTTGATGTTAATAACTAGGACGCCTGAATTGAAATATTTAGAATCGGGGGAAATGCCTAGCTCACGATAGTTGAGCAGCCCATTCGCTGCCGAGACAGAATGCACCCAGGTATCCTGGGCTGCTAGGACGTAGTTATTATTTAAATCTGCTTGCCAAAGTTGGCCTAAATTCCCTTGAATGACTAAATCACTATCGAGGTAAATTGCCTTTTGGGCTTGCTCTGGTAAAAGTTCTGCGATTAGGAGCCGATAGTACTGGGCAATTGAAATATAATCTTTAGCCTTGCCTGCTGTTACCGTGTATTGATAAGCCTGCTCAAGATTTTGGGTTAGCCCATCTGGTTTGTCGATGAAGACCACCTCACACTTTTCTGAGCTTAAGGTTTTTAAGATCTTCTGCTTGTTTTTCTTGGTGATACCGCCATCAATAATAAATAATAACAGAGAAAAATCTTCCTTGAGATTCTCAATTGCTGAGCGAGCCATTACCGATAATGGCATGGCATAGCGATCATCCGCCGCACAGACCGCAAAAATAGTTTCTTTTTCTTGAGAGGACTGCGAGGGTTTTTCAAAATTTAAGCTGTCAGTATCTACAATCATGAAACCTCTTTAGACTTAGAGAATTTTAATGTTGAAATAATCATCATATTCGACAAAGGATGTATTCAAAATATACCATCGAGCTGAGCCTGTCTTTAGCTCACAATTCTCAAATGTTCGTGTGAGGCCAAGCAGGATCGCTAGGAAGAACTGGCGCGTGAATAATAGCGCATGCGCATCCATTCTGGCAGTAAAAGATTAAGCGGATTTTTTTGATATCCCAGCTTTTTCAACAACCTTAGCCATGCGCTTAACCGGGCAGTAAAAGGCATTAAGGGCAAGTTCCACTGAACCAACTGATCAAACGTGAAATCAATGTCATGTACTCGAGGCATCAATATATCTGGCTCGCCTAAACTCATCTGATCTTTCTGATTGGGAGCAGCAGAAATTTTAGATACAGTAACTGCATCGTGATAAGTTTGATCGAGAAAATTTTGCCAATGATCCTCTAGATGAGTCTCAGTGATTTTCTTTTGAGTGATTGCCCCCAAAGACAGTCTGAATTCAGAATTCTGAATAAGGTTGGCTAAAACGGCAGTATAGTCTTCGAGATTGTTGACACGGATTAGGTTTCCGGTTAAGCCTGGCATATCTGCACCTAAAATTCCGCATGCCTCAGAGTTATAGGGATATCGACTGACTAATGGAGTACCATAACTACCTGCTTCTAACAATGAGGTATTTGATACAAACGGAAACGAATCGACGTAGATATCAGCCGCTTGGTAGAAGACATCTGTATGTTCCGTTTCACTCAATACACGGATTCTTCTCTGTGTTTGCTCAATAGCGGGGAGCCAATCTGCTTGCTGCCCCGGTCCAATGACAATGAGCATAGCATCGGGAAATTGACTTAAAACTGGAATATGTGCATCAGCAAAACTAAGGCCGGCTATCGTTTTATATTTAACCCTTCTGGCGATTGATAGGATCAGAATACTATTTTCGGGAATGCCAAGTTGTTGTTTTGCTTGCAACCGTGATAATTTTCGATGAGTGGGTTCTAGGATTACAGGAAGTAATACATTTCGTTCTGGTTCTATACCTCTTCGATGCCGTGCGAGTTGCATTCCAGATTCGCGCAGGCTCACGACCAAATCGCTAATTCCAATACCCGGCCAAAATAGGTGATCTGCATGATCTAGAAGAATGACCGGTGGACTGTTTTCCTTCTTGGCAAACGCAATTACGGGGATAACATCATTGCTGTTGGTATGCAAGACAACCAAATCCGCTGTGGCAGATATTTTTCGTAATAACTGAGCCCAGCTGATCAAATTACCAGCACTTCTATTTAACAAATGTATCTTGCCACCACTTTTTGAAATTGCATTCTGCAAGAGTTCTGGAATTTCTTTCAGATCTTGTCTTGTTAAAACAAGAGAGTGGGAACGTTCTTTGTCTTGTTGTATCCATCGCCACAGCATGCGAGAATGCCCACCAATTGACCCCATGGATGTGGCAACATGCAACACTTGCCTAATCCCATTGGGCTGAGTGTTATATGTACCATCATTCCGACTGGAGATAACATTTTCTCCAATCGAGACGAGAACCTGCTCAAGCTCTGGGCTTGAGAACAAGCCGCAGGATTTTCCGCTTGCAAACGCTGCTGCCATTTCCCCATAGACGGCTGCCATGCGATATTGGCGATGCTTGACGTGCTTGGCAGCCTGTGCCACCAAGCCGCGAAATCTAGCATGATTTTCTGGAATTACCTGGCGACCTTCGTCTTGCCACAGACTTAAGGTATCGCTAAACGTTTTTTGCATTGCTCTTAGTCGTTTTCCTGAAGCTGATTTGAGTATTGCGATCTTAGTTTGACTCGTCGTTCTAAACAACAATTCCAGCGTCAGGCGTTTGCGGTTTGGCTCCCATATCAGCAAAGACATTCACGGTAATTTGTTTGGCACAAATATCTTCCCGAGGATCGGTCACACCATCGCTATCTAATCCCCATACCCATTGGATAGAGCCAGTAGAGAAAATCTTGGCACCACTGGCTGCTGTGTAACGCACAGCATTTGAGATCGTCGTATTAGTTCCCGGAGGAAGAGGCGGAAGCGGGCCTTGGAGTTGAACTGGTGATTGCGATAATACAACCAAGCCCGCCGGGGTAAAGCCGTTGTTCAACACGGCATCCCACTCATAGCCCACTAAGCCTTTAAGTTTATCCCCATTCTGGAGACCTGTATGAGCGTAGTAAGGATCAGCAGCATTACTGACCACATAGTCAAAGCCATTGTAAACGTTATAACCACTCCAATCCCCAATGTATCCGACTCCTAGCAAAGCATTCTCAGGGCGATTAACTTCAGAACTACGGAACAGCGTAGTTGCGGCAGCAGGATTCGTTTGGGCAATGGGATCGATCGACGCACCTGTACCGATTGCAGGATAAGAATCATCCCTATAAACAGTCATCACGCGGTTAGCCTGACCACTGCTAGAGGGGTCAAACCGGACTTGCCAACAGGCAGTATTGGCAGAGAAGAATGCCAAGTTAATGCCATTATCTCTTGCTTGTTCGACATTATTGCGCTGTTCCCTTGACCAATACTCATCATGACCTACTGATAGGAATGTCTTCTGAGAATGTAATTGCAAAGGATTGATACTCACATCCAGGTTGGTGTAGTAGGAGACATCATAACCCTGAGATTCCAGCCAGCGAATCATATTGTATTCCCAAGTCAACGGATTGTTGTACCGTTGGGCAGGAAAAGCAGGAGTATTGTACTGGAACGGTCGGTCAAAGGATACCTGGTAGGCGCGTTGACCATCAACATCGGTGTGTCCGTGTTCCAATCTTGCGATTATAGAGCTGAGCCGCGTCCATTTCGCAGGAATTAGGTTTTTATTCCTTACAGTACATACCAGTCTTGTAAGTATGAATCTGAGATAGATTTTCAAAAGTGCTTGCCAGCTACGATTTAGCGCTTGAATGTTAGTGGTCGTTGTAGAAGTGGGACGCACCTTACCAGCACTATTAAAGTCATAGGTACTATAACCACCGTAGTTGTTGTAGGCTTGAGCTGTAGCAATGGCATCTTGGAATCCAATATCAGCAGGACGATTATCATCGCGCACTACAAACTGGATATAATTCTGCTTACCAGTTCCACTGTTAGTCAACTTGGCAAAATAAAGCCCACTAGTCCAGTCCGAACCAGTTTGCAAAGTATAGGAAGTATTCCATTTACACTCAACCAGCTTAGTGCTTGGATTAACAAGTGTTGAATTTGCTTGAGTCACACCCTTAAGCCCAGCGACGCTGGCGACAAGCCGACCGCCAGTTCCAGCGTAGTAACCCAATCGATAGACATCAATCTGGTATTGTCCAGCTTGCTCAAGAGAGACCTTGAAGTTGATGGCTTGTCCTTTGTTGATACTTGTGACATCGGCATAGCCAAGGATTTCTGTGGTTGCTTGACTAGTGCTGAGAATTCTCCAAGCAGTTGTCCCAGGCTTTTGATTTTCCAGGACGATCGCATTTTGCGCCGCTACAGTCACTCCAGAACTGGCAACGACTTTGCTGCTGCCCAATGAATCGACGCAGCTTGCCAACATCCGCACCTGCTGCTCGAGTAGAAAATCAGTTAATTTTAGTGACCTCGCTGTTTCTCCAACAATATCGATCCAATTGCCTTTTGCTGACTGTTGCCATTGGTAGTTAACAACCGCACCGGCTAAAGTAAAACTATCCTTGTCGAAAATACCTGCAATTAAGGTATGTCCAACTGTAGCACTCCCCCTGAGAAAAATAAGATAAGGACTTTTTTCTTGCCCGAGGTCAATTAAATCATCAGAGATTTTATCCATACTCAATTTAACGTAGCGATTTCGGTGAGTGCTGAAACAGAAAAGTTACGCAAATTATTTTTGTAAGACTCCTAAGCTTCTAGTGAGAAATTTTCAGCACGCAGAACTAGAGCTTGCGGACTAGTACCCGAACTGGGCATCATTGTTACCGTTTCTAGGCGCAACCGTAAATTAGACTGATCTTCCCCCACAAATGGTTGCAAATCACTCACTCGGAAGCGTACTTTTTCTAGTATTTTCATCGCTCCTTCTGAAGGTGTTTGGGGCAACATAATCGCAAAAACATTTTCTTGAATCCGTGCGGTCAGATCTGTAGAACGGCTGCCACAGGAACGGATTAACTGAGAAACCTCGATTAGAAACTCATCCCTAGAAGGCTGCTCATGGGCTGATTTATAGTCATTCCAACCGTCAAAAGCACAAAGTACTAGTGAAATTGGCTTTTGTTCTCGTTGCATACGCTTCCATTCCTGCAATAAGAGAGACTCAAAACGGCCTCGATTTGCAACTTGAGTCAGACGATCTCTAGTGAATAGCTTCTCAACCTGTAGATATACATCAATTTCATGCAAAGCATCTCCCAACTTCGCAATGATATTTTTTACCGATTCAAGCCTGTTTTTTCCAGGAATCGAGTTAATCGATACTGGCCCCTGAAGCGAAATCTCAGCCCGCCATATATCTGAGGCGTTGCTATAGTATTCAACTTCATTCACATGACATTGCAAGCAGAAAATAATCTTATCTCCATCTGCAAGTTGTCCTTGTCCAGTCATTGTGCCAACAACACCTTCAATGGGAGCACTAATGGCAAATTCATGTTCCCAGTCAATGTTAGTGAAATCCAGTGTTGTCCCCATATTTTTTGCTCCCTCGTTAAAGCATTAAGAAATCCCTTGAGTCCAAAGCCTATCTAAGAAACTACTCTTTCTCCCCAGCCAATTTCACTCTTGGTAAAAGCTTAACAGTGTCAAGTTATTTAAGATTCAGACCAATGGAAAATAGGGATCAAAATAATCTTTGAGGCTTGCTTTTCATACATTGTAATTTTACAGACCAAACGAATACTTCATGCTTAATCGGGTCAAGATTCCGAAGCAGGGTTTAATCAGAGTACGTACCGATCGCACCAAAAAGATTCTACCCATTCTCCTTCTAAAGGAACTGCTGTCCGTGTTGCTACCAGTAATAACGCATTTTCGCGAGGAACACCTCTCTGCTGTAATTGGTTGGCGCAATCTGCAAACAATCGATATTTAGGGCTAACGCTATCGAGATGACATTCATGAATAGGACAATAAATTTCACGCCGCTTTGAGCGCTTCCGATTTCGATCGCACCTTTTCTGCAATTCGACCTCCCGCACTAATATATCAAAAAAGATAGGAAGATTACGTTGGAGGAACTGAGATCTATACTGACCGTCAAAGCTCTCTCCTTAATAACAAGTGAAGTATTCAGTTGTAAAAACATGATCCCTTAGTTCATTTTCAGTTTCTTATTGTTTTTACCCATCGCAGCTTTTCTTAGGTTACCCATTTCTTGGGTAAAACATAACACGGCACAGAAATATTTAATTTATGCCACAGGTTCGCCCGCGTCCCAACAATCTAAATCAAAGTGTTTTCAGCAGAGATCTCAGTGACTAAACAGTTGCTTATTTCCTGTTATTGAGAACCACCTCAATTGCCGAGCCAGTTAAACGTTTCCTAGCTGGGAGTGGTTGAGATAGGTTTGCAGTACCAAGTAATTGCTTTAGAGCCAACCATGCAAAAACAGGAATAGTAGTGCCATAGCGAATCCACAAGCGACGGGGTTCTTGAACTAGCCGGAACAACCATTCAAACCCATTCTTCTGAATCCAGCCGGGAGCCCGTTGCTGTAGACCAGCATATATCGGAAAAGCTGCCCCTACACCAATCATCACTAGCTTAACCTGCTCTTTGTGTTTCGCCATCCACTTCTCCTGTTTAGGACAGCCCAATGAAACAAACACAATCCCGGCTCCACTTGAGTTAAGAGTATTTACTACTGACTCGTCTTCAGCAGACGTGAGTGGGCGAAATGGAAGCGGTAGCATACCGGCAATTTTCAAATCAGGAAACTCATGTTCCAAACGCTGGTGCATCCGGTCTAAAATTGCTTGCTCTGATCCAAGAAAGAACAAGCTCAAACCTTCTGCAGAAGCACGTTGACACAACGCAACAAACAGATCTGGCCCTGCAACTCGCTCTGGGTGCAAAACCCCCATTGATCGTAGCATCCAGACCAAGGGCATCCCATCAGGAGTAAGCAAGCTTCCTTGTTGCAGCACATCAGCAAACTCGTTATTCCGATGAGCTTCGACAAGCATGTGAGTATTGGCAATGCAAACCATTTTCCCTTCGCCCTCCTTTGCCCAACCTAGCAACAGATCAACTACCTGACGAAAGGGCAAAGCAGAAATGGGGAAACCCAAGACAAGTTCAGTACGCAAAAACCTTTGTATTCTAACCATATGTTTTGAAACCTCGGGAACTTAATAGACGGACAAAAACGAAGACAACCATTTGAAGACATCACTCGTTCAAGTCGTTGTTAAACAATATTCTTGCAACGAAAGAATGAGGGTTTCAGCTCTTGACATAGACAAAAAAAGCAATAAAAAACTAAGGTTTCAAGCTCCAAGCTTGAAAAACTTGAACATCGAATATTAATAACTATCCTGAATACAGACCAACGTTTCGATGATTATTTTTTTGCAGAAAAATTTTTTACCATTTACAGCAAATCGGCTTAAATAGAGCAAATCGGCTTAAATAGAGTTAACCAAGAGTGGAAAATCTGCTTGAGATAGGTGTAGATTTAGTACACCTTACCGTAAGCGAATGTTTGGAGTTTGATTGGCAAAAAAGCCAAGCTGCTTAACCCCCGCTATTCAATTTCCGACCCCTACCAATGACGAGATCTTCAAGCAAGTTCCTGATTCGCTTGCATGCTACTTGCACCAGTATTAAGCACAAATATGAGTTGCGCTAGGCTTTAAGGAAGCAGATATATTAAGATCACTCTAGATGCTTGTGGAAAATCCAAGCCTTTAGGTATGAAGCATCAGTAAAATACGATAATTCCTTAAGAAGGGTATCAGAATTGCCAGTTGTATATGATTAGACATAGAATTGAATATCTGCAGACTATATGCTTGCAAATAAGACAGTGGAGATAGTGAGGGCAACAGCCTCAATCCCGCAAGAGAAAACTTTATCTTCACGACAGAATATACTCCTAAAAATCAACGCGGGGAACGGACTAGTTAGCATCATGATGCTTAACGTTAGGATTGAATCAAAATGCAAACTCTGCTCTTACGGAATTATTGCTTAACGGATTCGATTACACAAGTCTCGAATTCAAAAATTTATATTTTCTTTACATTTTTTGTGTCTAAGATCACCGCCGATGACCTTTCTACGGTTCTAGACGTCGAGTAAAGAGACTTCTTTTTCATGCCTATGGCAGCGGAGCGACCGCTACCAATCCAGATTGGTGCTCTATGGATATGTTGAGGATCTCAATCGCTTTGGGTACCATAACAACGGGTCACACAATCTCCTGATCACAGGTTCGATAAATGGTTAGAGGTAGCAACCCTCAGATCTCTGCATAAAATCCGAAAGAACCAGATTCATTTTGACTGGTGTAAGCAACGTGTCACCTAAGAGAGCTGGGAGTTGTAAACCGGATCATGAGAAGAGGACGAGAGCCCGAAATTGGGACAATGCGGCAAGGGAGATAATAAACATATAATGCTTGTAAATTGATGAAAAGACTTAAATGGCTTACCTCGTGAGGGGTTTACGATTAATTTATATTTCGGACAAATCTAATCTCTTAGTGAATAAAATTGGATAAAGGACTAATGGAGATCGAGAATAATTCGGAGTCAAATGAAAGTAACAGAGAACAGTCACGCAGATCAATTGAGAAGGTTTTCCAACCCGATCGCCAGCTCGAGTCTAAAAATGAAGAGGGCGGATTAGACCTTGGTGAACTACTGTTGATATTTCGGCGTCGCCTGCCGATCATCATCGGTGTAACTATCACAACTATGGCACTTGTCTATGTCTGGGCAAAGCTCTCCCCCAAAGGCTATCAGGCGAAATTTGACCTATTAGTTCAATCTTCCACTCCCGAAAGTCAGTTGACTTCACCTTCATCTCAAGCTGCTGGCTCGAGTAACCTTACTAACCCTTATTCATTAAAGGGAGATGGAACACTCTTAAAGGTTTTAGTCAGTCCTAAGTTGTTGGAACCAATTGCTCGCAGCCTAAGGCCTAAATACCCAAATATTAGCTATGATTCACTTGCTGGATCTCTAAGTCTGGAAAACTCCAGCAATACAGATATCCTGACGGTAACCTATCAAGGCACAGATCCAACTGAAGTCGAAGAAGTAATCAGGCAAGTCGCCCAATCCTACCTTAAATATAGCTTGGAAAGTCGGCAGGCAGATATCAGGCAGGGCACTCGATTTGTTGATGCCCAACTGCCCACCTTAAAAGCCCGCGTTGACAATTTGCAATCACAATTACAACGGTTCCGCCAAACCTATAATTTGTCGGATCCCAATACTCAGAGTGAGCAAATATCAACTCAAATTAACGCTCTTCAGCAACAAAGATATGAGAATCAACTTGCTCTCAAGGAAGCTTTAGCAAGTTATGCTGATCTCAAACGGCAGCAATCCAGACAGCCTTCCGCTGATACTATAGCCTCTTCAGCCCTGATTGAGAACGCAAACTACCAAAAGCTCAGAGGGCAGCTTTTAGACCTTGATAGCCAAATTGCCAAGGAATCTTCTCAATTAAGCAATACTAATCCCCAAATACAAGCATTGAAAGAGCAGCGAGCACTTCTACTCCCGCTGCTGGAGCGAGAAGCCAAGCAAGTATTACAGGAAACGGCTAGTAAAATTCGGGCATTAGAAGCACGCAAACAAGCCCTTGCGCAAAATGGGAACCTGCTTGACGTTAGCATAAAAGATATGGCACTCAGGATCCGACAATATAATGACTTACAGCGAGAACTGGAAATCGCAACTCAGAACCTAACCCAATTTCTAACTAAGCGGGAAGCACTGCAAATTGAGGCTGCCCAAAAGGAAGTTCCTTGGGAGTTAACGACCCCTCCAACACAAGCCATTCCTATTTTAATTAGCACCGCAAGAATTGTTGTATTGGGGGGACTAATGGGACTGCTCTTAGGCTTTGGAATAGCTTTGTTATACGACAAGTTCAAGGACGTTTTCTACACCCCTGAGGATCTCAAAAACGAGACAAATCTACCTCTGCTTGGAATTCTCCCCTTCAATTTAGGTGTAAGCCCAAGGGCCCACTTCTATGATGATCCATTCTTTACTGAAGCTTGTCGGTCTCTTTATACAAATATTCGCTTTTCCAATATTAATCTGCCTGTTCGCTCCTTGACGATTAGTTCTGTCAACCCCAGTGATGGCAAAACTACCGTATCAATTCACTTGGCACTGATGGCAGCATCCCAGGGTCAGAGGGTGCTTCTAGTTGATCTTGATCTACGCAACCCAGACCTTCACCACAGAATGGGATTAACTAATAATCAAGGGCTAAGGGACTTGGTGATTGATGAAAACTGCTTTGATGTTATCCACGAAGTTCCCCAAGCACCGAATCTTTTTATATTGACAGCAGGTCGAATTCCAGCTGATCCCTTGAGAGTCCTATCCTCGGAGAGGATCAAGAGCTTGATGGCAAAGTTTGAGGCTAATTTTGACCTAGTGATTTACGATACACCCCCTGTTCTAGATCTAGTGGATGCGACTGTGACAGCCACGAATACCGATGGAATGGCTCTGGTGGTAGGTCTTGGCAACACGAAACGGTCTTCTTTTACAAAAACCTTGGAGAACTTAAGTTTATCTCCTGTTAAAGTTATTGGTCTGATTGCAAATGGTTCTAGAGGTGTTGAGCGTAAACCCTTGTCACATATGAATTTTCGGTTGTCAATCCTGCGAATGGGCCGACCTTAGACAGCATCCTGACAAATTTAGGACAATTTTTGCTCCAAGCAAGGGCGAGATCAGGAATGATGGAGTTTATTTTGGGGCTGCTGCTGACAACCGTCGCCAGAGTTGTATTACACCCAACAAGACCATACCAACAAATTGAGGCGGAACGGGCACAAAGGCGATCTCGGCTGACTCGAAAGTAAAAGTAGAAGATCCCTGTCCAGTGTTATCACCTAAGAACAAAAAATTATTCGTTGTATAAGGATTAAAGGCTAAGGGAGGAATACTAGTAGCGGGATTAAATACATAATTCCGCAGGGAACCTGCCAAAATGGGGGTGCCATTGGCAGACAGTTGGTAATTGCTGCCCAAAACAGTAACGACGTAGTCGGTAGTAGATAGGGTGCTAAATAGTGCCCTCTCTGCCGCCGAAAATGTATCTGATTGGGCAAAGATACTGCTCGGATCAAACCCCAACTCAATCCCTTGCCCGTTACTGCTAACTAGGGTGACGCTAAAACCCGCTCGGTCAGGATCACTGGAGGTGAGGACTTCAAAGCCAACTCGAAAGGAGAGAGAATAGCCAACTGTCGGGTCAAGGGCAGGAAAGGCAGGATTAACAAAAATGCCTGCTGGGGGAATCGGGATGAAGTTGGCGTAACCAGCATACTCAGACCCATTACCATCACTTACAACTACGACACCCGTTCCAGACAGGGCAGTCTCATCCAGAAAAGTTGGTAAACCAGTACTTAGAATCGCTCCCCCAATCAGTTGCCCTTGGTTGACGGGTAGAGGCTGGGCCGCATTAGTGCCATCGTAGAGGCTGAGGCTGAAGCCCTGAGCAGGGTTGATTCCAGCTAAAAATCCCAGACTGACAGTGGCAGTAGCCAAGATAAGCTTCATAATCAAAGCACTCTCTAGCGATATTGCTAATCATTAATACCATTCTGCTTGCTCTGAGGGAAGCAGAAGGTACAAAAATTAATTGCATTCTATTTGGGGAAAGCAGAAGGGACAAAAATAGCTAAATTATTGCCGACGACGCGATCGCCCAACCCGGTTACCGTTGACGACGGTACATTAGCCAAGCGGCAGTTGGATTGGCAGAATACCAGCGTCGATGACCCGCCTCCATCCAGATTAATTGCGTTGTAAACGTTAAAATCTCTCTGCAGATGTTGGGCCATTTCCAGTTGGGTCATACCGCGACTGAGTCCAGAGGCCGGCCCATCTACTACAAACAAAATCAACTGGCGACCATCTTGAGTTAAGCCAATGGCGCTGCGAGCAGCTCGCTTACTTTTGTCTAAGAGATCTGCCTGCACATTGCCCCTTGTGACTGAGTTAAACCCAGACACCAGATTGTAAATCGGCAAAGCTGGTTTGCGAGTGGCAGGCAGAAAACTAACCTGACTGGTCGGACTAAAACTGATCCCTGTTACTGCAGAATTCTGAGTATCAATCCCATAACCCCAACCCCGACTAGCGGCTGCCCCCAGAATGGTGGCATGAGCTGTCGGACTAAATTGGAAAAAATTGCCATTGATGCCAATTTGAGCACCCACCCGCTGGCTGAAGTTGAGGGTGGTTTCGAGGGGAGTTGTACCATTAGGAGTCGGTTTTGTGACCTGAAAGCGCAGCCCCGGTAAAGTAAGGTCGATTTTAACCACATGCATATTTAGCTCTGGATGACCTGTCATGCGGCGGTTGAGATAGCTAACGCCAGGAAAGGGGGAAGAGACTTGATCGATTAAGGGGTCAGGAACCGACGGTTTGACGAGGGCAACTGCGATCGCTGCAATTGCGCTGACCTGAGCCAAAATCAAAAGCTTGCCCAGCCAGGACCAGCGGCAATCCGGCAGGTTGATTTTAGGTTCAATCACTTTTTCAGCCAGCTTTGGGTTGGTCATTACTCACAGATAAAGTTGGCATGACTGAGACAATCGGCAGTATGTCAGAATCGTTAGAGATCCAAATGGTTCCGTGCTTGCTACATTTTGAATAAATTTTATGACTGCGATCGCTCCTCTGAATAGTCAGTATGACCCTGCTTTGACTGAAGCCAAATGGCAGCAAGCATGGGAACAAAACGAGGTCTTTACTGCCGATCCGAACCATCCAGGCGAACCCTACTGTATTGTCATCCCGCCTCCCAACGTCACAGGCAGTCTGCACATGGGGCACGCCTTCGAGCATTCCTTAATCGATGTGCTGATTCGTTATCACCGGATGATTGGGCGCAATACGCTTTGGTTGCCGGGGACAGACCATGCCAGCATTGCCGTCCAAACCATTTTGGAAAAACAACTCAAAGCCGAAGGCAAAACTCGTGATCAAGTCGGTCGAGAGAATTTCCTGAAGCGAGCTTGGCAGTGGAAAGAAGAATCTGGCAGCACAATTGTCGGACAACTGCGGCGGCTAGGGCTGTCGGTGGACTGGTCGCGGGAGCGGTTCACGATGGATGAAGGGCTATCAGCGGCGGTTCTCGAAGCCTTTGCTCAGCTCTACGCCGACGGGCTAATTTATCGCGGTAATTACTTGGTGAATTGGTGTCCGGCCAGTCAGTCAGCCGTGTCTGACCTAGAAGTGGAAAACCAAGAAGTAAATGGACACCTTTGGTATTTTCGCTATCCGCTTACAGACGGTTCTGGCGACCTAGAAGTGGCGACCACTCGCCCCGAAACAATGCTGGGGGATACAGCCGTAGCCGTTAACCCCAACGACGATCGCTACAAACACCTGATTGGTCAAACCCTCACCCTGCCGATTCTGGAGCGCCAAATTCCGATTGTTGGCGATAACTTGGTTGACCCCAGTTTTGGCACCGGCTGCGTCAAAGTCACGCCAGCCCATGACCCAAATGACTTTGCCATGGGCAAACGCCACAATCTGCCCTTCATTAATATTTTGAACAAAGACGGGACGCTGAATGAAAATGCGGGTGAATTTGAGGGACAGGATCGGTTTGTGGCTCGGCAGCAGGTGGTGGCGAAGCTAGAGCAACTGGGAGTGCTGACTAAAATTGAAGACTATAAGCATACCGTGCCCTACAGCGATCGCGGCAAAGTGCCGGTGGAGCCGCTGCTCTCGACCCAGTGGTTTGTTAAGATTGCTCCTCTGGCTCAGTATGCGCTCTCCTGCCTGGACGAACAGCACTCGCCGCGCTTTGTACCGGAGCGGTGGACAAAGGTTTACCGCGATTGGCTGGTCAGCCTGAAAGACTGGTGCATTTCGCGTCAACTTTGGTGGGGGCACCAGATTCCAGCTTGGTATGCAGTTAGCCAGACAGACGGAGTGATTACCGACACAACGCCGTTTGTGGTTGCGAAAACTGAAGCGGCGGCTAGAGAACAGGCGATCGCCCAATTTGGTTCCGACGTGCAGCTTGTCCAAGACCCCGATGTGCTAGACACCTGGTTTTCGGCTGGGCTATGGCCGTTTTCGACCCTCGGTTGGCCTGCGCAAACCCCGGACTTAGATCGTTATTTTCCGACCACAACGCTGGTGACTGGGTTTGACATTATCTTCTTCTGGGTGGCGCGGATGACGATGATGTCGGGGCATTTCACAGGCAAAATGCCGTTTCAGGATGTCTATATTCATGGGCTGGTGCGGGATGAAAACAACAAAAAAATGTCCAAGTCGGCCAACAATGGCATTGATCCCCTGCTGTTAATTGCCAAATATGGCACCGATGCTCTGCGCTATACCTTAATTCGAGAAGTGGTCGGGGCCGGTCAAGATATCCGGTTAGAATACAATCGCCAAACCGACGAGTCGGCAACGGTGGAAGCTTCTCGCAACTTTGCCAACAAGCTCTGGAATGCCTCCCGGTTTGTAATGCTGAATTTAGAGGGGCAGACTCCGGCTCAGTTGGGGCAACCCAATTCAGAAAACCTAGAACTGGCCGATCGCTGGATTTTGTCTCGCTACCAGCAGGTCGTGCAGCAAACCCGCCAGCAGATCGAAGCTTATGGTTTGGGCGAAGCTGCCAAAGGCGTGTACGAGTTCATTTGGGGTGATTTTTGCGACTGGTACATTGAACTGGTCAAGCCCCGGCTGCGGACTGAGGCTAGCCCTGCTAAGCTGGCGGCGCAGCAAACCCTGGCCCATGTTCTAGAAGGCATCCTCAAACTGCTGCATCCGTTTATGCCCCACATTACGGAGGAACTCTGGCAAACCCTGACGCAAGCCCAGCCAGGAGAATTTTTGACCGTGCAGGCTTATCCAGTCATCACTGAGGGTTACAATTCTGCCCTAGAACAGCAGTTTGAGTTAGTCATGGAGACCATCCGCACAATCAGAAATCTGCGGGCAGAAGCTGAAATTAAGCCTGGGCTGCCGATTGAAGTGATCTTGCAAACCGAAGATTCAGCCGAACAAACTAGCCTCCAAGCTGGACAGGAATACATCCGAGATTTAGCCAAGGTTGCCGAATTGACAATTACGCCAACCCTAGAGACAGAAACGACTCAAACCTTCGTCGGCGTTGTCGGCACGGTGCAAGTTTTGGTCTTACTGGCCGGCGTCGTCGATGTTGCCGCCCTGCGAGCGAAAATCGAAAAAAGCTTAACCAAGCTAGAAGCAGAAGCAAAAGGATTAACGGCTCGCCTGGGTAATCCTGGGTTTACCGCCAACGCTCCGGCTGAGGTGGTACAGGGAGCCAGGGACGCTTTAGCAGCGATCGAAAAACAAATTCAAATTCTCCGCGATCGGCTTGACCGTCTCTAATCGTTAACTGTTTGAGCGGATCTTGGCGGCAGCGGGCAGCTACTACTTCGATGATCCTAATTTCCTGATCAGCTAACAGCGGCTTCAAATCCAGGTACTGTTAGTCAGCTTCAGCATCGGAGAGTTACGATTGCCCAGATTTGGCAGTTCGCTGCTGTTGACGGTAAATGGTGCTACCCATTGCGAGAGTGTGGGCAGATTTGCAACGGCGACCAATAGCAAAACAATCACCGCCAGAATCTCTTTTTCCCCATTTGACCTTTGACTGCTTCCCATATTTTTAGGCATAAAATGAGTTTCTGAATTGTCAGTTCGCAAGGTATGGATCGCGATCGCCCTACTCGCCGGCCAGGTAACAGAGGGCGCGGAAGCTCAGACGACTCAAAATCACTCCAAATTGACGACGCTCCATTTGCAAATTAATTTGCCGTCTTCAACCAGCCATTGGGCAGATAGGCAGCTTTGCTTAGCAGCGGTGTTGGTAGGGTTAACCTCAACCTGGGTGACTGCAGTTCTTTCGATTGTTGAGTAAGACATCATTTCCTCTTTAGTTATTCAGAAATAGGGTGAGTAAAATTAGGCTTGAAATCAGCTTGAAGGGTTGATCAAAAACATCTCTTGGGCAGAAATGCGATCGCTCAATTGCTCCATCGCTGCTTCTGTTAATAGTTCGGATGCCAAGCCAAAACGGCTTTAAAATGAGCCGATTTAGTTTTTAGTTGCAGCAGACTGTGGCAGGCAATTTGGGCAAGACTGACAGAAAAATTGAATTTGGCAAGCCTAGCGTCTAAAGCTGGCGGCCGGATTCAGCCAATCTAAAATTGTTTTTTCCAGCAGAGCCAGTTCGCGGAAAATTTCTTGGCGTAGCCACTGCCCAACCGCATCTAGAGGTGAAAAGGCAACACCAGTTTGCCACGGTAAGTTTTGACCTAAAGGAGTGAGGTGGTTTCCGGGTAGCTGCTGAATCGTTGTCAGATTGGGAAAGCGCTGATCCAAGACTTTACTCAGGGGCAGGGTTTGATCAATCTCATCACTACTAAATTTGACCAGTAGATTACGCCGCACCTGGTAATACTTTTGAATTAGCTGCTTGGTTTCCTGAGGACTAGGAGTAAACTCAACGGTAGCACCGAGATTAAAGGATTCCACCAAGGGAATCGCAGCGCTAGCGCTGTAGTTATTAAAGGCCATAAAAATGTTGCCAGCCCGTTCGACTTCGTACAGACTGCCAATCAGCAGATGCAGCTTACAGCCCATGCTGTGCCCCAGCCCATAAATCGGCAAAAAGCGTTTGAGGCGAGTTTGGTCTTGTAAGCGCTCTAAGGTAAGGTCAAATTTGTTGAGCACCTCGATCGCGATCGCCTGATGGTCGAGGGTGTTAATAAACGGGGTGGCAATAATGGCGTAA
Organism: Aphanocapsa sp. GSE-SYN-MK-11-07L; assembly: GCA_019359715.1. Classification (GTDB taxonomy): domain Bacteria; phylum Cyanobacteriota; class Cyanobacteriia; order Thermosynechococcales; family Thermosynechococcaceae; genus JAHHGS01. The sequence continues at coordinate 17,106 of JAHHGS010000119.1, forward strand.
CCCTGCTGAGCTAAATACTCTAACAAACGCGCATAGGTAGTTTGGGGCGCAGCAGCCACAAAAGCGCCTCCCAAAAAATGAATCAATCCAATCGGGCGAGCAGGGATTAAAACCCAGTTTCCTCTCATTTCCAGCCAATTCATAAGATTTTTAGAAACCTAATCTGGGATCCGGCTGAGCAAATTTAGAGCGGGGGCGATCGCTGCTCCAAGCCCACCAAGGCGCGCCACATCTACAATGGTAGAACTCTTGCCACTTGCGCTGCTGCATATCGGTGTAAACCGGAGAGCGGCGGTTAATCCAAACTGCCTCGGCTTCAGCGCTACTCAATTGGCAGCGTGGACAATGAAAGCTCATGGCGTGGCGAGCGGTCAGAGTCCAAGCGGGCGGAGTTGGGTCAAAGGGATTCATGGATGTCTTTTAAACAATTGTGGCAATGGCGATAGAATTTGGCATGATTTTGGATAACGACCCGCAGTTCAAATTTTGGGAACAAAACGTGATTAACCCTGAGCCTGAAATTCGCCGTCTGCTTGATATCATGCCAGCCTCTGGCCGAATGGCTGCCAAAATTGTCAGCAAACCTCAACAACCCCAAGTGATTAGTTATCGCACCTCCCTACCTTGGGCAGGACAGCCGATTTCGATCAACTTTGACCTCTGGAGCCAGCTATCGCGACCGAAACGAGACTTGCTGCTTCTGCGAGCGGTCGGCTGGTTTAAGGTCAGCAGTTGGTTTAAGCCAGACGTTTATCAAGCGCTGATGGCGGCTGGCTTGCTGGGGGCAGTTGTCGAATTTGTCCAGCTCGACACGGTTGGCGTGGCCGTCAGTGGTGGCTTAGGGGCAATCGCGGGGCTGCAAATTTGGCGCAATAGCCGTGGCACCAAAATCGAGCTAGCGGCTGACCAAGAAGCGATCCGAGTTGCTCAGCGCCGAGGTTACTCAGAAGCTGACGCTGCTCAACAGTTACTGTGGGCGATCCAAGCCGTCGCCACGCTCGAAAATTGTCCCAACTTAGACTTTGATCAGCTAATTCGCTGCCAAAACCTGCGGGCGATCGCGGGTCTTTCAACAGAAAATGTGCCAGAAACCCTCAAATAATTGGCGGTTTTAATCGTCCAGAGCTTTAGCTAAAGGCTAAACGCCGCCTTGGATTGCGACGGGCGGATTCATTAATATTACTCTCGCTCCACTGTCGGCTGGCACAGTCGAGAGCATGGTCTGAAAAGTGACGGTTTGACCCGGCCCAACGGTTGCCGGTTGCGGCACAGCCGTCCCCGACTGGATAAAATTACCTTTATCATCAACCACCTTAAAGTTAACCCCAGAAATTGTCACAGGCTGGCTGTTGCCGTTTGTGAGGGTGCCAATCAACTGCGATGATCCCGGCAGCTTGATAATCGGTTGGAGTTGAATCCCTGAAATCCGAATGCCGCTCAAAAGCTGCTTCTCAATCGTTTGTGGATTAGCGGCGGCCTGATCGCCAAGCGGGTTTGCAGGCTGTTTAACTTGGGCTGCTCCACTCAATCCCAAGAGTTGATTCCAGTAAAACTGATTTTGTGACCATTGCCCCGGTGAGTTGCCAATCACCACTACATCTCCGGCCGATTGGGCTTGCCCTGGCAGAGAATTGAGCGCAACTAAAGACACACAGAGGGAACCAAGGGCAAGCTTAGTGATTGGATGTAAAACCAGTGTAGCCATATTTTCTCACTCACTAAAAAAATGATTGATTTATCGCAAAATTTGACTTCAGTCCGAGCTGCCTAGGCTCATTCTAGCCAGGCTTGATCGGCTTAACCACCGTACTGCCAACCCGTATCTTTCATTAGCAGCGGTTCGCCTTCTTGGTGAATTTGGGCGGTCACAACTTCTCCCAGAAAGACAGAGTGATCACCATACTCTAAGCTGCCCTTAACTTGGCATTCAACGCAGCCCAACGCCGCTTGAATAATTGGGCAACCCGTGGCTTCGCCGGTGTAAAACTCAACATCGCCAAATTTGTCACCAACCCGGCGTTGCGGCTGAAAAAACTTTTCTGCCAAATCTTTCTGACTCGCATCTAAGAAACTAATCGCAAAGGTTTGGCTGGCTTTGATCATGGCATGGGAGCGAGAGTCTTGACGGACAGCGATCGTAATCAGCGGCGGCTGGAAGGATGCCTGAGTCATCCAACTGACGGTGAAGCCATTCAGCTCGTCTCCGTCTTTGACGCCACAAATATTCAGAGGATGGGGAATAAAACGCAGAAGGGTGCGTTTAGCTTTTTCGTCTAGCAAGGCTGGCTTTCCTAGTGGATGGACTACGCTATATCACTTTAGCAAGCTCAGTCATGATGGATCACCACTCGCTGTAGGGATGCTGGGCTAAATTTGAGTTGTAGTAGCGGGGGTCATCGGTCACTTCGCTGCCAATCCAATCGGGTAGCGCGATCGGCTGATCAGGATGGCTCAACTCCACTTCTGCTACAATCAGCCCCTGATTTGCACCTGCAAACTCATCAATTTCCCAAATCAGCCCGCTAACGGGAACTTTATAGCGGGTTTTCTCAATCAATGGTTTAGCGCAAAGCTGGCTCAGCATTGCTGCTGCTTCTGTGGCTGGAATGGCGTACTCATACTCCGAGCGGCTACAGCCGACCGTTGGCCCTTTAATGGTTAAATAACCGCGATCGCCAACTCTTCTCACCCTGACAGTACAGCCCTGATTTGTGGCTAAATATCCCTGAGCATAAACCTCACTTGATCCAAGCCAACGCCATGCTTCTCCCTGCACCAAAAACTTACGTTCAATTTCTTGTCCCATACTTCTCCGGCGATGGGTTTAATTTTTGCTGATCGGGGTTGGCGATCGTCGCTGACCTGAGACAGACTAAAGTTCTAATGCTAAACTTCTTTATTAATTATGGCAAAAGCCCTTGGTCAGCTTAGTGATGCTAGCAACCACAGGCAGCAGTTCTCAACTTCGGCTTAACGATTTAAGTCGTTACTAGCGACCAACCGTTCTCAGCCCAAAGTTCTCAGCCTAAAATTCTCACCAATTTGCACTTCAGTAAAATCCTCAAGATCTATGATTCACAAATGTTCCCCTTCCAAGATTAGTCGTTGCGCTTCGGGTTTAGCTGTATTGGCGCTGATGTCAATGGCTGCCTGCCCGCCTAGTCTGGCCCAAACCGCCCCTGCTGCTTCTACGCCGGCGACTGATCCTGCGGCAACGGGTTCTCAGATTCAACAGTTTGACCAAGAGTCTTACCTGCTTGGCACGGGTGATGTAATTTTTGTTGAGGTGTTCAACCAGCCCGATATTTCTAAATCCTACCAAGTTCTAATTGACGGTACGGTCAGTATGCCGCTGGTGGGCAACGTGCCGGTGCGAGGACTAACGCTTAAAGAAGCCTCCAATACAATTTCAGCTCAGTATGCTAACTACCTGAAGCGTCCAGTCGTGACGGCTCGACTAGAAGCGAGTCGCCCAGTTACCGTCGGCATTTCTGGTGCAGTTAATCGGCCTGGTACCTATGTTGTTGGTCAAACTGCGACGGCGATCGCTGCCACAGGTTTAGGTCAAACTGCTCCCGGAACAGTTTCTGGAGCAGGACAAGGCGCTCAAGGCGCTGCCGCAGCCCCTAAACTCAGTCTGGTGCTACAAAGTGCTGGGGGCATTACCGCCAATGCTGATGTCCGGAATATCCAGATTCGTCGTCCTCAGGCTGGAGGTGCTCCTGAGACGATGATCACCGTTAACCTCTGGCGTTTGCTGAGAGACGGTGACTTAAGTCAAGATGTGGTGCTCAGAGATGGAGATTCGATCCTTGTCCCCATTGCCACTGCCCTGACTCCGGCTGAAATTACTGAATTATCTTCAGCGACGTTTTCTCCTTCCACAATTAACGTGAACGTGGTTGGCGAAATCAAAGCGCCTGGCGTTAAGCAGCTCAGACCTAATACGCCATTAAATTCGGCAATTATGGCAGCGGGAGGATTTATTCCTACCCGGGCCAATACTACTAAGCTAATCTTGATTCGCCTGAATCCTGACGGCACTGTTGCCAAGCGAGAGCTCAAGATTAATTTGGCTGAGAATCTCAATGCTGACAACAACCCACCCCTCCAAAATGGTGACACTGTAATTATTGGCCGCTCTGGCATCGCCAGCTTCTCGGATACACTAGGTACGGTACTCAGCCCCTTAAATGGCATTACCGGTGTGTTTACAGGTGGATTTACTAACTTGCTACTGCGGTAGAAGGGAAGAAGCATGTCTTGCAGCTTTCTAGCCAGGAAATCGACCGATAGGATTGAGGGTGAGTGCAGATAGTTGACTACTGCCTTTGAACTTCCTTCTGCCCTCTGCCTTCGTCCTTTCTGCCCTTCTAAGCATCGTCAAGCTCAAAAAGTCGCCCGCTAAGGTAATCTGGATCAGGTATGCCGATCGGCGGTTCATCTGCTTGCGATCGGGAGCTGCATCATTACTCTCAGATCCAATACAAAACCATGCAAATTCTGTTTGTGGCAGCCGAGGCGGCCCCGATCGCGAAAGTCGGTGGAATGGGTGATGTCGTAGGGGCGCTGCCTGCGGTACTCAAAGCGATGGGGCACGATGTCCGGATTTTCATGCCCTACTATGGGTTTTTGCCAGACAAGTTTTTGCCCTACAAAATTGAAATTCCCGCCGAACCCGTTTGGCACGGCTATGCCATGTTCGAGCACTTTCAGGTCTATGAAACCGTGCTGCCGGGGACAGATGTGCCGCTCTATTTGTTTGGGCACTACTCCTTTATGCCCCGCAACATTTACTTTGGTGAAAATGAGGAGTGGCGGTTTACGCTGTTTGCAAATGCAGCGGCTGAGTTTTGCTGGAACTACTGGAAGCCGCAGATTGTGCACTGCCATGACTGGCACACCGGCATGATTCCAGTCTGGATGCACCAAGATCCCGATATTAGTACGGTCTACACCATTCACAATTTGGCCTACCAGGGGCCCTGGCGCTGGAAGCTGGAGAAAATGACCTGGTGTCCTTGGTATATGCAGGGGCACAACGTGATGGCAGCCGCAGTCCAGTTTGCCGATCGCGTGAATACGGTTTCACCCACCTACGCTCAGCAGATTATGACGGCTGAATATGGTGAAACCTTAGAAGGACTCCTCTCGTTTATTAGCGGCAAAATGGTTGGAATTTTGAATGGAATTGATACCGCTTCCTACAATCCAGCCACAGACGCTTACTTAGTCCAAAACTTCACAGATAAAACCCTGAGCGAACGAGCGGCGAACAAACTGGCCTTACAAGAAGAGTTAGGCTTGGAAGTCAACTCTGGCGCCCTGTTGGTCGGGATGGTGACTCGCCTGGTTGAGCAAAAAGGTCTAGATTTAGTTCTGCAAGTTCTGGATCGATTTTTGTCTTACACCAATGGTCAATTTGTAATTCTCGGTACAGGCGATCGCTACTACGAAACTCAAATGTGGCAAATTGCTTCTCGGTTTCAGGGGCGGATGTCGGCCCAACTCCGCTACAGTGATGCCCTTTCGCGGCGGATTTACGCCGGTAGCGATGCCTTTTTAATGCCCAGTCGGTTTGAACCCTGCGGCATTAGCCAAATGATGGCGCTGCACTACGGCTGCGTTCCGATTGTTCGACGCACGGGTGGTCTGGTAGATACGGTCGAACCCCACGATCCTAAGCACAAGGCGGGTACAGGGTATTGTTTCGATCGCTATGAGCCGCTTGACCTTTACACTTGCATGGTGCGAGCCTGGGAAGGTTTTCAATACAAAGATTACTGGCAGTCTTTGCAGCAGCGCGGCATGGACGTAGATTTTAGCTGGAATAAATCGGCCAAAGCCTATATCCGAATGTATAACTCAATTTTAGGTCTACCAGAAGATGACCTCAGCCAGCATCTTTCCCGCAGTCAATCATCTGTAACTCCTACAACTTCCGCTACTGAGATCAATTAAATTTATTGTTGGTAGTATTACAAGTTTAAGACAATTCATTTATTTTCTATAATCCTTTCTGGGTAAGGATTATAGAAAAGTTACAGTATTTTTAAAGTCAAAACTTACAATAGCAATCCTGTTTCACAACTTATTTGGAAGTGTTATGTATTTTTTCACAGGTGAAACTTTTTAACCTTGCAATAACGAAACATTAACTCTTATGCATTAATCATTAAAGAGTGGATTTGCAATAGCTATAGAGCGTTAGTATTCCTAGCGATGCAGCGTGTCTAATCTTGTTACGCAATGCAGATTTATCTCTCAAGCAGAAATGTAGGAAGCCTTAGGAGTAGCCGTGCATTTTGTGAAAAAACTTGATCGGAAGTTACTCAGATTTTTGAGTGTTGGCTTCTTTGTCATCACGCTAGTTTTCTATCCCTCTCTTTTGGGGACTGCGCCAATTGCTAGCTCAATTCCTTCAGGGGTTGGCATAGTCCAATCTCTAGCAAAGCCCCTGTCTGGGAGGGTTCTGCCTGAGCCGCTAGCCGCGATTCAATTTGACGCTGCTCAAGCCTCTCCTGCCTCAGCAAATTCAGAATCAAAAAGTAAGAAAGAAGAGATTATTGACTTTTTTAAAATGGCGATGGGCGCATTGGCCGGGTTAGTTCTGTTTATCTTTGGGGTTACCCGGTTGTCGGAAGGACTGGAAGACCTGGGAACAGACCGGATGAAAAATTTTCTAAGCAAATGCACCACCAATCGCTTTGCCGCTGTGTTGACCGGAGCAGTGGCAACAACCGTCCTAGAGTCTTCTTCAGTCACAATCATCATGGTGATCGCCATGGTGAGTGCTGGCGTACTGACCTTTGTCCAGTCCCTTGGGGTTGTCCTCGGTTCCAACATTGGGACAGCCGTCGGAGCGCAAATTATTTCTCTGGACATTAAAAACTATGTTCCCCTGCTGATGTTTGTTGGACTGCTGGCGTTGTTTTTAGGCAGAACCCACCTCCAGAAAACGCTCGGCATCATTGTGCTGGGATTTGGCTTGATGTTCTACGGGCTAGAAGCGATCGATGAAGCCATGAAGCCGTTCCGAGGCTACCAGCCGTTCATTGATTTGATGGCACAACTGGGGGACAATCCACTGTTGGGTGCTGTCATCGGCGCGATTTTTACGATTATCATTCAATCGTCTTCGGCCACAGTTGCGATTGTGATTACGCTAGCCAGCTCAGGGCTGATTGACCTGCCGGCCGGGATTGCGATTATGCTGGGTGCGGAGGTTGGCACCTGTGCCGATACTTTGCTGTCTACGATTGGTCGCGGCAGTGCCGCCCTGCGAACAGGAGTTTTTCACTTCTTGTTTAACTTAGTCAGTGCCTCACTGGGCATTCTTTTTGCTCCTCAACTGGTGAAACTGGCTCTGGCTATCTCTGGTGGAGCCGGGGTAGGACGACAAGTTGCGAATGCCCAGATGCTGTTTAATATCCTGGGTGTTGTGCTGGTGATTGGCTTTTTGCCGGTGATATCTAACGTGTTGGCGAAGTTTATCCCGGATACGCAGGCTGACATAGAGCGGCGACAGCGGCAGGCAGAAAAGCAAAAAACGGCTGGACAAGTCGGTGCGGTTGTTTAAAGGAAGCACAATCATGAGTTCTCAATTCTGGCGTTTAGCCTCTTTCCTATCATTGGCTGTGTTGGGCCTGGCTGCTTGTCGTAATCAGACTGCGGATACAGCCGTTTCCTTTCCGCAAGCGGTGACCCAGGCAGAAGCAGTCAGTACGGCTGAATCAGTATCAGGGACGGTCAAAATTGACGGTTCCAGTACGGTTCATCCCATTTCTAAGGCGATGACAGAAGCCTTCCAGAAGTCAAATCCAGATGTGAAATTTACGCTGGGTGTATCAGGAACCGGCGGCGGCTTCAAAAAGTTCTGCGCCAACGAAACCGATATTACAGGTGCATCCCGACCGATCAATGCTGAAGAGATGGAGCTTTGCAAGCAGAGCAATGTGGAGTTCATTGAGCTACCGATCGCCTTTGACGGTCTGGCAGTTGTGGTCAATAACCAAAACACTTTTGCCAGTTGTCTCAAACTCAGTGAGCTAAGAAAAATCTGGGAGCCCGCCGCCCAAGGGCAAGTCACAAATTGGAACCAAGTCCGCTCTGACTTTCCGGATCAGCTCCTGAGCCTGTACGGCCCGGATCGGGATTCTGGCACCTACGACTATTTCACCCTCGCCGTGGTGGGCGAGGAAGGCAAAAGTCGGACTGATTTTGCCCCCAGCAAGTTAGATACAGCACTAGTGGAGAAAGTTTCAACCAATCCAAACGGGCTGGGTTATTTTGGCTATGCCTATTATTTAGCCAATCAAGACAAACTCAAGCTGGTTGCTGTTGATAGCGGTTCTGGTTGCGTGCAGCCCAGCCCCCAAACGATCGCCGACTCTCGGTATCAGCCCCTCGCTCGGCCAGTCTTTATCTACGTCAACAAGTCAGCGGCAGAACGTCCTGAAGTGCAAGCCTTCACAAATTTCTATCTCTCTCCAGACAATGCGAACTTGGTGATCCAAGTCGGGGATGTTCCGCTGCCTAATATTACTTTACGGGCAGCCAGTTCTCGCTTTGCCAGAGGGCAGACGGGGACTAAGTTTGCTGGCAGCGGGGCTGAGGTTGGCATTGGCAAAGAAGCGCTCTAGTCAGGTGAGTCGGATGTTTTAGCTGTGTTTATTGCCCTTGATCAAGATTAATAGCAGGGTTATGTCAACTAAAACAATTATTTCGCTTGGCTTGCTCGTGTTTATCCCGATTTCAGTTGCAGCCGAGCAGTTGGCATGGGGTTCACTGGCTGTTTTCATTACTTCCGCGATCGCGATCGTCCCCTTAGCGATTTGGCTGAGTACGGCCACAGAGGAAATCGCTGTGATTTCTGGCCCCTCTGTCGGTGGCTTACTGAATGCTGTTTTTGGCAACGCCACCGAGCTAATCATTGCTCTGTCTGCTCTCAATGCAGGTCTAATCGACATTGTGAAAGCCAGCATTGCCGGCACGATTATTAGCAACTTGCTGCTGGTGATGGGGCTGTCGATGTTGTTTGGGGGGCTGCGTCACAAGGAGCAATCCTTTCAACCCGTAATTGCCAGAGTTAACGGCTCCACGATGACCCTGGCAGTAACGGCGATTGTTTTACCCGCGATCGTCGCCTACACCTCCACCACCGTCAGTGGAGTAGAAATCACGAGACTCTCGATCGCCACCGCAGGGGTGCTGATCGTTGTTTACGGTCTCACCCTCTTGTTTTCGCTGAGAACCCACAGCTACCTCTACGAAGTCGGTCTAGTCGAAACTGAAGAGATGGCTGAACCATCAGAGAAGCCCAATCTCTGGCTTTGGCTGGGGGTTTTGGCAGCCTCGACGATCGCCGTTGCCTTTGAGTCTGAGCTGTTTGTGGGTGCGATCGAGGAAGCAACCAAAGGGCTGGGACTCACACCCTTATTTACAGGCGTAATTTTAATCCCGCTGGTGGGAGGAGCCGCCGAATTCGTCACCGCTATTCGGGTTGCGATCAAAGACAATATGGATTTATCGGTCTCGGTCGCCATGGGTTCCAGCCTGTTGGTGGCGCTGCTGGTGGCCCCTGTCTTGGTGCTGGTTGGACAATTGATTGGACAGCCGATGAATTTGAGTTTCAACCTGTTTGAGGTTGTGGCGATCACAACCGCCGTTGCGGTTGCTAACCTGATTAGCTTAGATGGTCGCTCTAACTGGTTAGAGGGCGTTCTGCTCCTGGCAACTTATGCCGTTCTGGGATTTGCCTTCTATTTCAATCCAGCCTAGTTAGCCGATTAGTCCCATGCGCCCACACCCAAACTTTGATCTATCAGACTCTCCATTCCCGCCTCCTGATACCGATGGATTTCGATCAAATTCATCGGAAACCATTCCCAGTCATCTGCCTGACAGTCCTCCAGTCCGTCAACGCGGATTGACCGAATCCGCACAGCCTGAATTGCTGTCACTCAATGCCTTACCCGTTAATCAACCCAGTGCTCCTCTAGCTTTCGGAATTCTCAAGTCTTTACCCACGAATTTGCCGATCCTGTTGCTATCTTCGGGGATCTTGATTCTGGGGATGATCCTGGATCAACCTTGGCTGATTGTGGCTGGCATGACGATAAATTTGTTGATCGCCTTCCGGGTGCTATGGCCTTCCTTGCTTCAAACCCTAACTTTTATCGCGAGTCAAGAGCTATCTTTGGGACTGGCAGCCATCTTAGGTTTGTTCCTGGTGGTGCTAGGCTATCTGCACTTGACGGGAGTTCTCCAGTTCTTTCTCGACATCTACCAGGAACCCAACTGGGATGCGATCGGGGCGATTGGAGAGGGCGTTGTGGGTGCCTTTGGTCAGATTTTAATTGCGATGATTGCGCTCTGGGTGGCTTGGAGACAATACACGATTGAAAAAGTCCTGACCACTCAGCAAAACCGGATTACTCAACAGCAAACAATCGACACCTATTTTCAAGGAATTTCAGATTTGGTGATTGATCAAGACGGATTGCTGGAGGACTGGCCCCAAGAGCGGGCGATCGCCGAAGGGCGAACGGCAGCCCTGCTTGGTAGCGTTGACAATCACGGCAAGGCAAAGATTCTGCGGTTTTTATCTCACTCCAATTTGCTCACCCCTTTACAGCGCGATCGCCACTTGGGTCGTGCCATGTTGGATGGGTCTGGCGGCTACGCAGAGGATCGGGAGCAAGGAATTCGAGTCATCAATCTGAAAATGATGCTGGCAGGAACTGACCTGTCTGACACCGATCTGCGGGGATCAGATTTAAGCGATGCCAGTTTTTTTGAAGCCAACCTGGGCAGCACCGATTTAACTCGCACCAATTTATCGCGGGCTATTTTGGGTCAGGCCAACCTGCGTCAAGCAAAACTGGATGGCGCACGATTGTTTTACGGTACTCCAGAAACTGCCAGTCCTCGCAGCCGCACGACTCGTCCCAATTTTCAAACCGGGGCCCATACCGGGGCCGTGATTGAAGATGTGGATCTGACGGAAGTGAGGGGATTGTCAACCGAACAGCATTACTACTGCTGTGCTTGGGGGGGAGCCAGCACTCGGGCCACGATTCCCGGCGGCTGTGAAAACATTCCGAATCAACTGGCTCTGTAAGGGGCTAGTTCAGCTAGGCGTTCAATCGTCCTGAGATTGCAGGATTCAGGTCGCAGCCTTAATTTTTATCACCTCGGAGGCAACTGATGGAAAATAACGCCGAACTCGAAATTGAAAAGTCCTACTCAAAGCAAGATGCGATCGCTGCCCTGCGCCGATTAGCGGATGCCTTAGAGCAAAGTACAACCTTTGAAATTTTTTTAGAGGGCGTGCGGGTGTTTGTGCCCCCGGAGGCCACGGTCGAATTTGAGTATGAGCGGGTTGCAGATCAGCAGGAATTAGAGATTGAGTTGAAGTGGACGCATTCCTAAACGAGGCATCTCACGTTCTAGTCTGTGGGCTGGGAAGTTTGGGGCAGCAGTGCGTTGCCGCCCTGAAAGGATTTGGGTTGTGGATTAGCGCGATCGACCTTGTTCAGCCTAGAAGTTGGGAAGTCCAAAATTTGCCTGAGCTACTGGAAGCTTTAATCATTGGCGATTGTCGCCAACCGAGTGTGTTGCAGCAGGTGAAGATTCAGCGCTGTCGAGCCGTGCTGCTGGTCACGAACAATGAGCGGATCAACATCGAAGCCGCCTTTGCCGTCCGGCTCCTGAATCCCCAGGTTCGGCTTGTGGTTCGCTCTTCCGAGCAGCAACTCAATCAACTCCTGGATCAGCAATTGGGCAACTTCTCCGCCTTTGAGGTGGCTGGACTGCCAGCTCATGCCCTCGCGATCGCTGCCCTATCGAATGAAATCCGAGGGATAATTTCGCTGGGTGATCAGTTGCTGCGGGTGGTTCACTGTCCGATTAACGCTAGCCATCGCTGGTGCGATCTGCGCTTAGTCCACGAACTAAACACGCGAACCCGGCGGGTGCTGGGCCATTATTCTGATGGAGCAGCCCTGCCAACTCAGTTTCATCAGTGGGAACCAGAGGCCAGAATTCGAGCCGGAGATAGCGTTGCCTATATTGAAGTCACGCAGAGCTTAGCCGATCTTGTTCAGCCGACTCGCCCATTTGCTGCGGGCAAATCTGGCGCTGGCAAATCTGGCGCTGGCAAACCTAAGCAAACCGTTGGGCAGCTTTGGCGAAGTCTGCTCAAGCAACTCTCAGGGTCTGATTCCCGACTAGTCCCAGCTCAGCTCTGGCAATTGGCAGCCCACCAGCAAACCAAACGAGTTGTCATGCTGGTCGGCATTACGGTGCTAATGCTGACCCTGCTAGGTACAGCGATTCTTAAAGCAGCCTATCCAGAGCAGAGTTGGCTGAAGGGGTTATACGTAACGGGTGTAATGCTGCTAGGCTCCTACGACGTTGTTTTTGGTGCCCTCAGCCCCTCTGATTCCACTCCGCTCTGGATGCGGTTCCTCAACTTGAGCTATATGCTGGCAGGCACCGCCTCGATCGCCGTATTGTATGCCCTGTTAACTCAAAGCTTGCTGGCAGCAAAATTCGCCTTGCCGAACAAACGTCCCCCCGTTCCGCCACAAGACCACGTAGTTTTGATTGGGTTAGATCGCGTCGGTCGGCAAATCGCCACCTATCTCCAAAAGCTCAGGCAACCTTTGGTCGGAGTCAGCGACACTGCTCTAGAGTCGAGTCTACTCCCACAAATGCCGCTGATTGTCAGCGACTTTCGCGATGCCCTGCTAGAGGTCAACCTGGCCACGGCCAAAAGTGTGGTGGTGGCGACAGACAATGAGATGGCGAATTTAGAAATTGGCTTGATGGCGCACGCTGCGAATCCTGATGCCGCGCTGGTGATCCAAACCTTTGAACCAGACTTTAGTAGTAATATTGACCGACTCTTGCCCTACGCTAAGGTGTTATGCAGTTATTCGCTAGCCGCCGATGCATTTGCGGCGGCGATATTTGGCGATCATATCCTCGACCTGCTGCGACTCAGTAACCAGACCGTGCTAGTGGCAACCTACGACGTGCAACCAGAGGACGGTCTGCAAGGCTTGCTGTTGGCTGAAGTTGCTTACGGTTATCAGGTCGTGCCAATTTTCTATCAAGACCAGGATCAAACAGCCACCCTGCTGCCTCCAGATGAGATTACATTAAAAGCTGGCGATCGCCTGATTGTTTTGGCGACTGTAGACAGTCTGCATCAAATTGATCGAGGGGAAAAACTGCCTCAATCTTGGCAAGTGTACATTAACACGACTGCAACTAAAAATACTGGGTTTGAAAGCGCCAGAACCATCACTCGAATCGCAGGTTGTAGCCTCAGCACAGCAACCGAAATCATGAATCATTTACCGGCCGTCTTACCCGTTCCGCTTTATCAGCATCAAGCCCTGCGGCTGGTGCGAGAACTGAGCAAAATTCAAACTCAGGCTAATCTAATTCCGCTTTCTCCTGCTTCCAATCAGTAAAATCTAATGCGATTTTTACGAAACCTCATCAGTTCTTTATTCGATAAGCGTCAGAACAAGGTTTTCCTGACTTTACTGGATGAAATCGAAGATTTTTTTGCCAAAATTCTTTCGCTGATCATGATCGGAGTCGTGTTGTTTTCGATTATAGATTTAGGGATTGTTTTGACCCAAGAGTTGATGCATCCACCGAATGGCACCTTTTCTACCAGCTTGCTGAAAATATTTGGCTTATTTTTAAATATCTTAATTGCGCTAGAAATTACGCAGAATATTACATCCTATTTGGGTAGCCATGTGATCCAAATTGAGATGGTTATTATTACCTCTCTGATTGCTGTAGCCCGCAAAATTATTATCCTTGACTTCCAAAAAATTTCTGACTCAGAGCTTTTATCCCTGGCCGCTGCTATTTTTGCGCTGGCAGTTTGTTACTGGTTAGTGCGACGTACCAATGCCAAATACCCGCCTCACTAAAGTTTGCAAATTAACCAACCTATAACAATTTTGCTCAACCATCACCAGTCTGACTAGTGACTCACTACTAAGCCCAGTCGTCGAGCCAGAATCGGTAAAGTGAATCCTTGGATCAGAACAGACATCACCACAATAAAACTGATCACAACAAATATCTCTCCTGCCTGCTCAATGCCAACCGCTAGCGGAAAAGTTGCTAAGACAATGGGCACCGAGCCTCGTAAGCCAACCCAAGAAACCAGCAGTTTTTCCTGAACAGGCATATCTGTCCAGGCAAGGCTAGCAAAGACGCTCAGCGGACGGGCAATAAACATTAGGAATAGGCTGATCGCGATCGCAACACTGGCCAGAGCAGAAAGTTGGGCCAGATAGGGAATCGACAACATCCCCAGGGTTAAAAACATCGTGATTTGCATTAACCAAGCAAACCCGTCATGAAAACCAGCAATATACTCTCGATGGATGAGTGGGTAATTTCCGATCACAATTCCGGCCACATAGACAGCTAGAAAACCATTGCCATTCAGAAATGCGCTCACGCTATAAGTAAGCAGGACAAGCGCGATCGAAGCAACTGGATACAACCCTTGGGCATTTAGACTCAGACGATTGAGCAGCCAGACAACAAATCGCCCAGCCCCATAGCCAATTGCAACTCCAATCACTAATTGCAAAACCAGAAAGATTGCACTCCCCAACAGGGATGTCTGCTGCCCAACCAGCAGGTTAAGAATGGTCGTGGTTAACAACACTGCCATCGGGTCATTGCTGCTGGATTCCAACTCTAACAGGGGCTGTAAACTTCCCTTTAACGTAATTTGGCTAGAGCGTAAAACTGAAAACACCGCCGCCGCATCCGTTGAGGAAACGATCGCTGCCAGAAGCAAGCCTTCTGGAAAAGAAATACCTTGCACCCCAATCATAAAGGAGCTAAAGGAGCCGAGGATAAACCAGGCAAATGTCCCCAACAGCAGCATTGTGATCAAAACACCCCCGGTAGAGAGGCCTAAGCCTTGCCAAAGCACAGGACGAATCTGTCTCCACTCGGTATCAAGCCCACCATTAAACAAGATAAAGATCAGCGCAAAATCACCAATAAACTTGGCGACTTCTGGGTCGCTTAACTCAATTAATCCAGTTTTCCCAATCAGCCAACCCGTCAGCAGAAAAAATATTAGGGCAGGAATCCCAAATTTGCTAGCGAGTTTGCTAGAGAAAATGCTGATTAGGAGTAAGGCTGCTCCGGCAAGGCAAACAAGTTCGATCGGTGGCATTGCCTTTCCTCTCTTAGCACAGGTAAACCTCTGCTCATTCAGAAGCTTAAGAGGTGAGTCAATGGCTTCAGCAGAGTTCGCCTAAATCATAGCAGGAGGTCGATCTATTTTAATTTTGAGCTGCCATAAATTGCTGAGCCTTACTTCCAATCAGCAGCACTCACTAACATTACTCTGAATCAGGCTGTAGCTTTTCTTGGTAGCGGGTGGCCCGATCGCTTGCTTCAGCCATCACTTCAGCTTTATGCTCCAGCATTTCACCCGCGCGTTTTTCTAGCACTTTGGTCGATAGTGAAATTCTCCCCCGGGCCTGGTCTAAGTCCACAATAACCGCTTGAATCGTTTCGCCCACTTGGAACAAATCATCCAGTGATTTAATAAAGGTTTGGCTAATTTCTTTGATGTGGAGGAGCCCCGTTGCGCCAGACAGATCCACAAACAGCCCAAACGGTTTGATGCCGGTGACTTGCCCGGACACCAGTTGCCCAATTTCAAAGGCGGTGACTTGGCTGGAACGACTGGCCAAGCGCTGCGAGAGCACTAACTTATTGCGCTGCTGGTCAATTTCTAGAATATTGACGGTGAGTGTAGTGCCCTTAAGTTGCTCCAGGTCTTCTCGCTGCTGGAGGTGCGATCGCGGTACAAACCCGCGCAGCCCTTGCACATCAACCGTGACGCCGCCTTTGTTTAAACCTGTGACGCGCACCTGAAAAGACTCGCCATCGGCCTGCATTTCAGTCAGGCGATCCCAGAGCACCCGCATTTCCAAGCGACGAATCGAGAGGGTGACTTGTCCTTCGGCGTTTTGATCGCCAATCACCAGAAACTCGTGTTCTTCCTGCAAGGGTAAGCTAGTCGCTAGATCGTGCACGGGTTGGAGCCCAGCTTCAGCCAGGGGTAAAAAGGCGGCTGACTTGCCACCAATGTCAATGTAAGCCCCATCGTTGGTGTAATCAAAGGGCTTGCCCCGCACAGTTTGGCCAATCTGAAAAGCGTAGTCGTGCTCAGCTAGGGCTTGGGCAAAGTCGTCCATGGAAAAAGCGGCTGCTTTGCTAGATCGAGAGGTCATGGGGTTAGGGGTTGAGGGTGAAAAGGCAGGAGGCAGACTTCGGCGTGAGCGGCTCGACTGTGAGCGCTCGCCGAACAGCTCAGTCAAACGAGGGCAGAAGGGCAGAGCGATTTCTTAGCCGTAGTAGGCGGGTTCGTTGCCCGGCTTCCATTTAATGTTGCAGCCAATGCTGGGCTTTTGGTCTGGAGTTGGGGTTTGGCTAGCAAGTACAGTCTCGATCGCTGTCCGTAAATCTTGCCCTGTGACTGGCAAATCGTTACCGGGGCGACTGTCATCCAGTTGACCGCGATAGGCCAGCCGAAAATTCCCATCAAACAAAAAGAAATCTGGTGTGCAGGCAGCGGTGTAAGCCTTAGCGGTAGCTTGGGTGGCATCGTAGCAGAGCGGAAAATTAAAGCCCAATTCTTTTGCCATTTCCTTCAGAGACTCGGGCCCATCATCGGGGTACTTGTCGGCATCGTTGGCGCTAATCGCCACAATACCGAGATTCTTGCCGACGTAGTCTTGCCCAAGTTGGGCCAGTTGAGCTTGGACATGCTTGACGTAGGGACAATGGCGACAAATAAACATCACCAGTAGCCCTTGTTTGCCAGTAAAACTCGCCAGTGAGACCGTTTCACCCGTTACCACATCTGGCAGCGCAAACTCTGGGGCAGTGGTGGCCAGATCGAGCATGGTGGAAGCAGTGCGAGCCATAGCAGTATCCTTATCCTCAGCCGTTTTAATCGCGATCGCGGGCCTTTATTTTACCCTGAAATGGCTTGCTTCATTTCTCGGACAGCTCGCTCTATGCCCACCAGCACCGCTCGGCTGATAATCGTGTGCCCAATATTTAGCTCTTCCATACCGGTCAATTGAGCCACCGGCTGGACGTTCCAGTAGGTCAGCCCGTGCCCCGCATTCACCCGCAGCCCAAGGGCGATCGCTTGGGCACAGCCTTCAGACAATAAGGCTAATTCTTTGCCCCGAATCATTTCATTCGCGGCTTCAGCGTAGCGCCCCGTGTGCAGTTCGATAAACTGGGCTTTGACTTGGGCAGAGGCTGCAATCTGAGCCGGGTCAGGGTCAATAAATAAACTAACGGGAATCCCGGCTGCTTGGAGTTGGGCTACTACCGCCGCCATCCGATCGCGCTGCCCGACAATATCTAAGCCGCCTTCTGTGGTCACTTCTTCGCGCCGCTCTGGCACGAGGGTAACGTAATCTGGCTTAACCGCTAGGGCAATTTCTACCATTTCGGGCGTGGCCGCCATTTCTAAATTGAGGTGGGTGCGTACCGTCTGCCGCAAGATTTGCAGATCGCGGTCTTGAATGTGGCGACGGTCTTCTCGCAAATGCACCGTAATCCCGTCGGCTCCGCCCAATTCGGCCAGCACTGCCGCCGCCACTGGATCAGGCTCGACGGTGCGGCGAGCTTGCCGAATGGTTGCCACATGGTCAATATTTACTCCCAAGGTCAGCAAGATAATTTCCTCGCAAGCTAGCTTCTATCACGATCCTAGTCAATTTCTGAACTTAATCGCCCCCAAATTTGAAAAGTAACCTCTTGATTACAGTTACTTCCTGAACGGTGTAGTGCTGGTGTCTAAAACTCGGCCGTCTGGGCAAACTTTTTGAGCTTCCAGAATCAAGCGACCATCTGGGCAATTTTGCACCGTGCTGCTGTCGCTCGCGCAGATGAGGGTTTCTCCTTGCCAGGCGCCATTGCGGGGCGTTGTAGTGACAGACGTTTGAGCTTCAACTTGCACAGAGCCTTCTGATAGCGTTTCTTTGCTCTTTTTATTGTAGATTTTGTAGTCAAATGTATTCACACCGCTAATCACACCAAAGCCACCACGGGTACTGGTGCGGGTTGAAAAAGCATTAGAAGTGCCGTTTTTCTTATAGGCGGTGTCTTTTTTGGGCGGATTATTAGCGTTTACGCCATCGGATTTATTGATCAGGCTTACTCTTAAATCAGGGGCAGTCTCAACTTGAGAGTCAACAAAGCGGGTTTTGACACTATCTTTCTGCAAGCCGGGGCATTCGCCCACATACTCTACGTCGTTGAGCTGGACTGAGTTCAGCCCAAACCCTTCAAACATTAAGCCAACTTTACCCTCTTGGGCGATCGCCTTCAGAGCAATCAACAGGCTGAAAGCAGCAGATCCAAAGAGTAATCTGGTGAGAGCTTTATTCATAAATCGGACAGTATAAAGGTGATGTTTTCAAGAGGCGAACGTCTCAAACGAGATCGTTCTGTTGCCACTAGCATCTAGTCTTGTAGTTGATGCAATGAATTCAGGCTAAGCTTGCTTAAAGACACTAACCTCGGCAGCCCAAAGACACTAACTTCGGCGGCCTAAAGACACTAACTTCGGCACCCAAATGACAGCAACCTCGGCGGGTCATTTTTGAGAAACTTCGGCAGGTAATATC
>JAHHGS010000120.1 GCA_019359715.1 Aphanocapsa sp. GSE-SYN-MK-11-07L
TCAAACAAACCTTCATCATCCCGGAAGGAGCCAGATCCCTCCAGTTCACCCTCACCGGCATCGACCTCGATGCCAGCGACCTCGCCCCTGGAGATGCCTTTGAAGCCGCCCTGCTGGATGCCCAAACTCATCAATCCCTGGTCGGCACCGCGATCGGACTGACCCAGACCGATGCCTTCTTGAATCTGCAACACACCGGCAACGCCTACTTTAGCGATCGGGTTTCCCTGGCCGGTCTGTCCACCTCCGGCAACCTGGCCAACTTGACCGGCCGCACCGTCAAAGTAGACCTGACGGGCATTGCTGCCGGTACGCAAGCCACCCTCTACTTCGACCTGCTGGGGTTTGGCAGCCAAGCTGGTTCCGTCAGCATCGACAATGTGCGGATTCTCACCAGCGCCGAGATCCCCCCGATCGCCGGTAACGACACCGCCACCACCGTTCAGGGCACTGCTGTCCTCATCCCCGTCCTGGCCAACGACAGCGATGCCGATGGCAGCCTTAACCCAGCCAGTATCGAAATTGCCACCGCTGCCAGCCACGGCACCGTCAGCCCCACCGCCGCCGGACAACTGCACTATCTGCCCCACCCCGGCTTCGTCGGTACCGACAGCTTTACCTACCAGGTGCAAGACGACAGCGGCAACCTGTCTAACCTGGCCACCGTCAGCGTCACCGTCAGCAATGCCGCCCCCGTCCTGGTCAGCCTCACCTCCGACCCCAGCCTGAGTGAAGGCACCTCGGCTCGGTTTGCGGCCGTGGCCAGCGACCCCGGTCATGATCCTCTCACCTACACCTGGAACTTCGGCGATGGCAGCATCGCAACTGGGGCGATATTCAACCATAACTACGCCGACAATAGCGTAGTAGTCAGTGAATCGTTACAGCAACCGTGACGACTCACGTCTCTCAGCTAGAGAAGCGTTCATCGCGGTGAAGTTGTGCGGAAATGTTTTGCTAACATTGGCATCAGCTTTTGCAAATTAGCATTGCCCGTTACCATCATTTCTTCGCCCATCTTTTTAATCTCTGGATCGCTTGATTTCATTGCTTCTTTGCCCATTTGCACCATCTTGACGTTAGCCATAAAGATTTCACTTAAATCGTAAAAATCATCTGAGGGAACATGAGCCTGCGCGAGCATAATTGGTGCAGTTGACCGCGTAAAACGAACTGAATTTTGGCTCAGGGTTTCAGCTTTTGCTTGGGTTGCTAATGCCAACATCAGGATGCTGAATAGAGCTGAAATCTTGAAAATTGTCCGCATAGATTTAACCTCTGGATCGGTATAGTTTTTGGGCAGATTAGGATCAAATAGAGTGCTCTTAAATAGATGGTGAGCACTGATTACTGCCGCCTGTATGAACAAAACAATACTGAGCTAATCTGAGGATTTGCTGAGTTGAAGTTGCAGGTTGACTGAGAAAGTTAATAAGCGATCCGAATTGCGATTAGGAGATTAGTCTATTCAAATGCTCCGCCTGTGGATTTGGGCAGGATGATAGGATGACCAGGATTAATCTTAGGAGACGAAAGAATGCTGCCAGGCTTGCTAGAGTTGGCCAAATCAGTTGGCTGGGGCGCGGCTGATATTTTGCAAAGCTATTATCACAGCGATCGCGACCTGAAGATTCAAAAGCAAGACACTGAGCCTGTAACGGCGGCTGACTTGGCAGTTAACAGCTATATTTTGGAGCGCCTGCAAGCCGAACTCGACCCGCAGCAATTTGGCTATTTGACTGAAGAAACTTGGCAACCAGGGCCGCCCTTCTCCCAACCCTACGTCTGGATTGTTGACCCCTTGGATGGCACGCGTGACTTTATCCAAAAAACGGGGGAGTATGCCGTGCATATTGCTTTAGTCAAAGCAGGACGACCTGTTTTGGCCGTCGTGGCCTGGCCAGAGGCAGGCAAGCTCTACTTCGCCACCAGTGGCGCAGGAGCTTACATAGAAACCCGCGTTGGCGAAGCCTCTCAGAATGAGAATCGCCAAGTCAAACCCCTCGCTGTCTCAAAATGCGCTCAGCCAGAAGCAATGCGGCTGGTGGTTAGCCGCAGCCACCGCGACCAGCGGTTTAACAACCTGCTAGAACGCCTCCCTCAAACCCAGCAAACCTTTGTTGGCAGCGTTGGCTGCAAAATTGCCACCATCGTGGAACAGCAGGCTGAAATTTACCTTTCTCTGACGACTAAATCAGCTCCCAAGGACTGGGATCTGGCCGCCCCGGAGTTGATTTTGACGGAAGCAGGCGGGCAGTTTAGCCATTTTGACCTGACTCCACTGGTTTATAACCAGGGCGATGTCAGTCAATGGGGTGGATTTCTGGCCAGCAATGGGCAGGGCCATGCTCAACTCTGTGAGCAGATTCAAGCCATTTTGCAGGAGCTTGAGGCTTAAGGAGATTGCTGGCAAAAAAGTTAACCGCTGGCTTCGACTACGCTCAGCCAGCCGTGCCCTGAGCGCAGTCGAAGGGCACGGCTCGAAGGGTAAAATCTTTCTAAGAAATCTCCTAAGCTCTCAGTTTGCGGGTGTTATCAATCAAGCTGGTCGCAAATCGATCAAGCCGTTCCGATAAGTCTTTGTCAAGCAGTTTGCCATCGGGGGTAAATGCTCGCCAGGCTTGCCCGACGGCAACTTGCTCAGGAATCACCCAGGCGTGTACCCAGCGCATGACAACCCGTAATTCATTCAGGGCGTTGCTGTTGGCTGACCCACCCAAAACGCTGATCAGCCCGGTAACTTTACCGCTGAGCTGATCAAAGCTCATCAGGTCGAGGGCATTTTTGAGCACGCCGCTAGCGCCACCATGATATTCCGGTGTGGACAAGACCAAGCCGTCGGCCTGCTGAACCGTCTGCCGCAGTTTTTCAACATCGGGATAGTCTGAGTACTCTTTGTCACCATTGCAAAAGGGTAAATTTAACTGCCGCAGATCGAGAATTTGCACAGTTGCTCCCAGCGCTTGCAGGCGATCGCCTGTTAAAGACAGCAACTGTTGGCTATAGGATTGAGGACGTAAACTGCCGCCAATCCCGACAATTTTGATCGGTGAACTGTTCATGCAAAATGCCTCTAGGTTTGTCGCCATCGCTGACCTCTAAAACAAAGTCATAACGACTATGAATAAGATAGCGTCTTTAAACTCATTTGTGTCAAATTGACCGATCGTGAATCAAGGCTGGACGTATCAAGAGCAGGTAAAGCAGGGTGGGCAGACCGTTCTGGCTTACTACAGCGATCGCTACCGCCATTCCAGCCCCGCCGAGTGGCGATCGCGGATTAAGGCTGGGCAGATTCTGCTGGCAGGACAACCGACAGCGGCAGACACGGTTTTACAGGCTGGGCAATTGCTCACCTACCACCGCTTGCCCTGGCTGGAGCCAGAGGTGCCTTTAGGGTTTGAAGTTCTCTACGCAGACCTGGATTTGCTGGTTGTGGCGAAGCCAGCCGGACTGCCGGTTTTGCCGGGCGGCGGCTTTTTAGAACATACGCTGCTCTGGCAACTGCAATTGCGCTATCCCCAGGATACGCCAGTCCCGATTCATCGCTTAGGGCGGGGAACTTCTGGGCTGTTGCTGTTAGCCCGATCGCCCCGCGCCAAATCGGTGCTCAGCCAGCAGATGCGCCAAAGCACATTAGATCAAAAGCGGCAAATCCGCAAAACCTATCGGGCATTGGTGGGTGGTGGTTCCCTCCCCGATCACTTTTGTATCACCCAGGCGATCGGTAAAGTGGCTCACCCGACTTTGGGCTATCTCTACGCGGCCAATGACAGCGGAAAATTTGCCTACAGCGAATGTCGCGTCCTCAAGCGCAGCGCCACAACAACGCTGCTAGAAGTGACGATTTTGACCGGGCGACCCCACCAAATTCGGATTCACTTGGCAGCGATCGGCTACCCACTCGTGGGTGACCCGCTGTATGGCCCCGGTGGAGGGGCAGCGGATTGGGCGATCGCCGCAGCCATCATGCCTGGTGATGGTGGCTATTACTTACATGCGGCTGATCTTGCTTTTAGCCATCCTCAAACCGGTGAGGCGATGCATATTTTCTGCCCCCCGCCGCCAGAGCTAAGGGATTCCTAGACCAGTTGATTCAGCAAAAAATATTAACCACCCAAGAGCTGCTTGTCGGGCGCTATGCTATTTCCCGCCAGCAATTTTTCAATTTCTGCCTCTAATAAATCTTTCGGGATTGTTAACCGCGATCGGCAAAGATGGTAGTTGTGCTCAGCATCTTCCCTTGACCAAGTCATGTTACTCAGCGGCGTGGCAATGGTCTGAAACCGGAACCCATCGTAGGCTGAGCAATCACTTTCAATCACCGGGATCGCACCACACATCACCGCTTCAAAAAACCGATAGGTCCAAACATAATCGCCATTCGGGCAGAGAACAAATTCAGCCTTGGCCATCAGCTTAAAGTACTCGTCATCCCAGGCTTTAATTGGGTAACTTCTGCCCCGTTGCGACGACCAGAGGACAATATCGTTGCACTGGTGTTTGGCCGCTTTGGGAATATATTTAATCCCTAGCTCTTGGGCCAGTTTTAACTTAATCCGCGACCATAAATTGGGCTGAATCCAACTGTCTAAATCGAACTGGGTGCCAGGATAATTGCGATCGAGCAGGTTTTCAAAAAATGTCCGGCGCTGACCCGTTACCAAACCGGCAAACACAAATCGGCTCTCTCTCTGTTTTGGCCAGAGTTCCCGACAGTAGTCAAAGATGGCATGGGGATAAACCAGCGATCGCTGAATTGAACCCACCGATGTTTTCAGCTCTGAGTGGGAAATTTTTAATCCTGAGAGGACTGGCATCGGATCTTGAGTAATTGTGTATTTCGCTCCAAACTTTTGCTTGAGCAGTGAAAATTTTGCTTGATCTTCTGGGGACAGACAAACCTGATAATCTGTCTCCATGATCGCGTGGGCCAAACGCACGCTCTGAATATAGTTAAAAGGGAGGTTAAGGCGGAAAGATGTAGGCAACATTGCACTCCTTGAACGAGATTCATCTCACCCTATTCTTCTACATAGCCGCCCGATTGCTCGAAATGGCTAAAGTCGAGCTTAGACGAGACGACTTGAGCAGCAGTTGAGAGCATCGTCTTGCCGTAGTTTCTGCCGCGAACAGGATAATCTGAGCGGCAGGCGCTATAAGATCCAATCATTCAAGAATGCCAGGAGCGAACAGCCAAGATGAAAGGAAGTTGGTCAGGACTGGGCTGGATGTTGACCCTAGCGATGCTGGCACCGTTGCCGATCGCGGCTCAAGTTGCGACCCCATCAGCCCGTACCTACGACTTGTTAGGGATAACCTTTAAGCCAGCCGTTAGCTTTTCGGAACCAACGGCGGTCAAAACTGGGGTGGCAGTTCTCTACCCGGCGACAGCGACTCCCGGCAATGAAGACTTTCGGGTGACATTAATTGACATGCCCCCCAACAACCTGCAAGAAAACATGGATGATACAGAACTCAGCCAGTGGGTGCGGTTTTCGCTCTTGAACTCTTCTGCGCAGCCAGACGCGATCGTTGAGCGAACAATCCTTGGCAAACGTTTAACTGGAGATGCTCAATTCCGCCGCTCTAGGCGACCCACCTATGAAGAAATATATATTCTGCCCCTCTCAACCGGGCATCAACTCGTTGTTTCCTTTGAAGCGAGCGCCCAATTGCCGTTAGAAAAAGTAGAATCCCTGATCAGCACTGTCGCTCAATCCATGCAAGAACTGCCTCCTAAGTCTAAGGAATGGAAAAATAGCTACCAATGGCAGAAGCAAAAAAAATGAGCTGGGTTTGGTGATGATGGATAATAACTGGAACAGTTTCTTTGCCGTTGCAACGCAGTCCATCGATCAGCGATCGCCCGTCATATTCACCTGAATCAAGCCTGAGCAAAAAACCTTAATATCATCATGCCGTTAATCAAAGTCCAAACCTCTGTGGTAGCCCCAGCCACAACTGCGATCGAATCTCTCCTCAAAGACCTCTCCAAGAGCTTGTCTAAGCACTTGGGTAAACCTGAGTCCTATGTGATGACTGCCTTTGAAGCTGGCGTGCCGATGACCTTTGCTGGGACTGCTGACCCAACCTGCTATATCGAAATCAAGAGCGTTGGCACAATGGGAGATGCCAAAACGAAAGCGATGAGCCAAGACTTTTGTGCCCAGATTCAAGCATCGTTGGGGGTGCCTCCCAACCGAACTTACATTGAGTTTGCTGACTCACCGGGAGGGATGTGGGGTTGGAATGGTTCCACGTTTGGCTGAACTTCAGGCGCTTTCGTCCACAGGGCTAGCCCGCCTCCTCTGCCTCTGGCCGCTACAAACTGATCCTGAACCAGGAAGTAGCTGAAAAATGCCTGCTCTTTTAATGGCTGCTGATGGAAGCTGGCTGCTTTCTTGCGCCCATTCCGAATATAGCCCTGATAGACGGATCGCCCCCATAGCAATAGAGTCATCTGGGTAAAGTCAAAAGAGATGATGTTATTTTTGTCCCAAAATCGCATCGGCCCATTCAGGCGGAACTGCAAGCTGCCGACTTGAACCTGATTCAGAATCGTTCCGATCGCCCCTGGTGGCTGCTCTGGGTTTGGGGGATCTGCGATCGGGGCGTTTGCTGTGTAGGCAAGATTAATCTTGAGCCAAGTCGGCAAGAATCTTCCTGCTCCTAGCACGATGCCAGCGCGTTGGCGACTTTTCTTGGTGCCTGTAATAAACCCTAATCGCCAACTCCCTAAGAGCTGCTGCGGTAGATGGCTGAGCTTGTCCTGCTTAGCCGCTTTTTCGGCCTGCAAAAGCGCAGTCACGATCGCCCCCGGTCTGGGTAAATCGACTTTCTCGCCTGCTAGGGCCTGAGCAGCGTGCTGAAGCACCTCTAAATAATCACTTCCCACCAAAATTCCTTGAATAATATTTAGTCTTCTGTCAATTAAGCTTTGAGCAGTTCTGAGCCAAGAGTTCACCGCCACGCAACGCACTCATCTCCTAGAACTAACTTAACGGAGGTTTCAACCTGATTGTAAAAATTTTCCTCGTCACCGTAATGGATCTGAACCAGGGTTAGATAGAAAATCTGTCTGAAGTCACCATCAAGGACGCTATGGATACAATATTTTCATGATTAGTCAAACCTTTGGGCGGCGGTACAACTGGATTATGAGCGCCACGTTTGCCGTGGTGGTGGTTGTTTCGGCCGGGATTGTTTATTTGGGATTTCGGGTTAAATATCAAGAGCAAATCGTAGACCTGCGGGACAAGTTTCAGGAGCGGGCAGATAATCTCGACCATTTTTTAGAAATTACCACTAGCCGGGTTGACGCCTTGCAGCTTCAGGCCAATACCGCCTTAGACTTGAGCGCTGACCGCCCGCCCCTAGTATCGGTGTTTAACCAAGTCCAAGAATTACCTGGTCAGCAGTTTTTTGTCATGGATCAAGTTCGATCGCCCTTAACCTCAGAGATGGTGGGCAACTTGACCGGACAGGGTGAGTTGAGCGATCGCTCGGCCGACTTTCAGCGCGAACTGAACATGGCCCTCAACCTCAATTCCAGCTTTCAGGCTACAAAGCGAACCGTGCCAAATATTGCCTGGGTTTACTACACCTCTAAACAAGGGTTTATCAATCTCTATCCTTGGCAGCCTTCGCGGATTGCTCGGTTCGCTGATCAAATGTATCAGCAAGAATACTTCCGCTTAGCCTTGCCCCGAAATAACCCCCTCCGGCAGCGGTTTTGGACGCAAGCCTACATTGATACCTCTGGCAAAGGACTAATGGTAACCGTGGCTGCACCAGTTTATCTGAAGGATGAGTTTCGGGGCACTGTGGCCTTGGATGTCACCCTGGATGCCCTGAATCAGTTTGTCAAAAACTTTGATGACTTTCAGGGCAGCCTGTTTGTGATCAATCAGCAGCAGCAACTGCTGGCTCACCCCAGTTTGGTCAGTTCTGCTGACCTTGAAGTAAAATCGGCGGCGATCGCCTTTCCAGAAGAACTTCAAAATCGAGTTCAGTTCAATCAACCGGGCTTACAAATCGAGCAAATTGGCGATTATTTGGTGGTGTCTGAACAACTCAAGCACGCTCCTTGGCGGCTAGTTTGGTGGGTGCCGACGGGAACCATTGTCCACAATTTGCTGACTCAAACGGCTCTTGGCGCTGGGTCGCTCCTGGTTGGCTTACTGCTGATGCTGGCGATCGCCAACTGGCTGACCCGGCGAGAGTTCATTGCCCCAGCCATGCAGCTTCTAGCCCATATTGAGCAAGAAAGCCAGGAATTGGGCGCTGATCTAGCCCTCGTCCCGCCGAAACCGAGCTACATTCCGACCAACTGGCGACCTTGGTTTGAAACCATTTCGGCAGCCTTTGCCCAAAATCGGGCCTTGCTCAGAGAGCTTCAGCAAAAAGCCGAATCCTTGTTGCTGGCTAGAAATAGCCTCGCAGAAGCCAACCGCACCCTAGAGCAAAAGGTCAGCGATCGCACAGCCCAGCTTGTGAAGGCAATGCAGGAGGCAGATCAAGCCCGATCGGCGGCCGAAGCGGCCAATCAGTCTAAGAGCACCTTTTTGGCCAACATGAGCCATGAACTGAGAACGCCAATGAACGCGATTATTGGCTATAGCGAAATGCTGATTGAAGAAGCCGCCGAACGTGAACCGGCCGAGTTTGTGCCCGACTTAGAAAAAATCCAGATCGCTGGCAAGCACCTGCTATCTCTGATCAACGACATTTTAGATTTGTCGAAAATTGAAGCGGGGCGGATGGAGTTATATTTAGAAACCTTTGATCTAACTAACCTGATTCAGCAAGTCGTCGCTACGATTCAACCTTTGCTGACCAAGAACAACAACATATTTAAGCTCAACAGCGCTGCCGATTTGGGTCAAATCCGAGCAGACTTAACGAAAGTCCGCCAGAGCCTGCTCAACCTCCTCAGCAACGCCTGTAAATTCACCCAAAACGGCACGATTACATTGACGGTTACTCGCGATCAAATGCCCAATTCCCTGGGGGACGGCCAAGCCGTTCGTGCAGCGTCTCCGCTGGGGAAAGGCAATGCAGACACAATTCAATTTAAGATCAGCGACACCGGCATTGGCATGACTCCAGAGCAAATGAACAAGCTGTTTCAACCCTTTACCCAGGCAGATGCTTCAACCACGCGACGCTATGGCGGCACCGGGCTAGGGCTGGCGATTACTCAGCATTTTTGCCAATTGATGGGGGGCGAAATTACCCTAGATAGCCAGTTGGGCCAAGGCACAACCTTTACAATTGATCTGCCCGCTGAAGTTTCAAATCCTGGCGCCACAGCTTCTGTCAGCAACTTTGACTCTAACCCCTGACTGGCTGATTGATTATCTGTAGTTAGCTCTGAAACATCGGGACTCAACTTGTTGGCTGCCTGCTGCTAACCTTTGATCTGTGCTCCCTGACCTGTAGCAGAGGAATGAAGCCTTCTCGATGACAACGATCGCCGTTAACCATTGAGCAGCGACACATCAGACTCCTAGTCATCACTGGTAATAATTGAGTAGCGACACACCAGATTCCCAAACAAAGTCATGAAACAACTTCCCTGGATCAGTTATTGTTCGCTGTTTCTAGTAGCTAGCGGGCTAATTTCGCCTGCTTTGGCCCAAAGCGGTTTTCCGAGTCCACCCTTATTAGCTCAAACCAAACCACAGTACGACCAACTGATGCGTCAAGGTTACAGCGCAACCGCCAAAAGAGACTACCACAACGCCCTGATTTTTTTCCGGCAGGCAGAGCGCTTACGACCCAGCGATCGCTATGCGATGGTGGCGATTCGGAATGTGAGTCTGTATGTGCGCCGCGGTCAGGTTAAAACTCCTCTCTTTATCGCCTCTGGGAGCGGGGCACCGATTAACCGGGTTCCTGGGGCAACCAGAGGGGCCAAAAGCTGTCTTGGTCAGGATGCTTGTTTAACTGCTTTGCTGCCTGAAACCGATCCAGAGCTACTGATGACTGCGGCAGACTACCCGATTTTACTGTTTTATATTCCGCAAACCTCTGCCCAGGTGATGGAAGTCCGGTTTTTTGATCAAGGCCAGCTTTATCAAGCCAGTTTCAAACCCCCTCAGACAGCCGGGATTGTCGGCGTTTCCGTTGCGAGCCTCAAAAACGCTGCCGGAGAAAATTTGCCCCCGCTGAAAGTTGAGCAGCAATATAAATGGGACTGCACATTGATTGTCGATTTAGATGATCCTTCCAGCAATGTAACGGTGAATGGCACAATTACTCGCGCCAGTCTAAATCCCGAATTAGCAAAGATTTTAAACCAAGCCCCGGTGGGCGATCGCCTATCTCTCTACGCCACGAATAATCTCTGGTACGATTTGATTTCTAGCTTGTATCTTGAGCGCAAAGCCGATCCGAACAATGCCGGACTGGTTGAAGAATGGACTGCCATCCTTGAAACAGTCAAACTTGGCGACTATGCTTTGTCTCCTCTGCTGTGACTGACTTCGCTCGATTCTGTACTTGCACTAGCAACTGCGAGAATGTTGACGCAGTTCCGGCTGGGGGGTGGGGCAGTTTTTAGGTAAGATCTAAGTCAGCGCGAGTCGTCATCCACCGCAGGCAGGTTGGCAGACATTTTAGATTTGACGGCATCTGTAAATTTGGGGCACACAATGGGAAAGTTAGAGAACTTGGTTTTGCTGGCGGAAGATGAACTGACCCAGTACAGCACAGATGCTCGCAAAATTGAAAAATTGCGCCAAAAGATTGGGCTGCTTGTTCCAATGGCAGAGCAAACTCAAATTAAACAGACGCTACAAGCTGAGATGCCCACCGATCCAATCAGCAAAATAATTGAAAACCAGCGGCAAGCGGTTGCTCTGCCGTTCTGGGGCATTGCTGGACTGGGGTTACTGCTAGGAATTTCTTTCTCACAGCCGCTTGATTTTATTGCGACTGCGGCCGGGGGGGCGATCGCCTTTAAAGTTCAACAACTGGGTTGGCAACTCCAGGCCAAGCGATTAGTCTTACAAACCCTAGAAGAGATTGAAAGTAGCCTCAAAGAAAATCGATAGCGCGCCCTGATGTTATAAACAGAGTCTTTTATCCGCCATTAGCCGCCTCTACAATGGCTTTGGTTGCTTCTTCTAACCCCTATCCATCAACAAATCAGCAGAAGGGAGTAATCGCCTCCTTCTACTGATTTGTTGTTTAATGCGAATAATTCTTAGTATAAAATCTTACTAATTTAATTTATGTAAATCAGGTCAAGCGCTAGATGACAATTACTCTTTCAGTGAGTGAGTGGGGAAATGATTGGCAGCCGAATGATGGGGCAGATGATAGTTTTGGATTAAGCGATCGCAGGGCATTGCGCCAAATCGAGCACCCAGATCCGACAGACTTGCAAGATGTGATCTACTGGTGTCAACCGCAGTATGGGCGGGGCTACCATCGACTGATTGAAATGCCTGGAATCAGCATCCGGATTTTTAATGAACTCCTCTACGAGACTCTGTTGATTCAACCGGAAGAGAGCGGGATAGGGGAAACCAGCGATGATTTAGAGTTTGGATTCAATCTCTCAGGCAGTGCTAGTTGGCGGGATGCCCCTATGAACTTTGTGGATGGCATCTGTGGCGGTTTCGGGGAAGATAGTGAACCAGAGGCCTATCTAATTTCTGGGCAAAACCATCTACTCAAGGTAGATGTGCATGTGAAGCCAGCCTATTTCCTCCAGCGTTTTTTAGAGAGTGGGTCGAATGCAGCTTTCGAGCCGATCTCACAATTTTTTGCGGACAGACACGAACCCTATTTTACCCAATACGGCCCAATCACACCCCTAATGAAGCTAGTGCTTGAACAACTGATACACTGTCCGTTTCAGGGATTCACCAAGCGCATTTACTTGGAAAGTAAATGCCTAGAGTTAATTGCGCTGAAGCTAGCGCAAATGGCAAGTCCTGAGCAAAGCCCTTCCTCCTCTTGTCTTAAACCAGAGGATATAGAACGGATCTATTATGCTCAGGCAGTTTTGCAGCAAAACTATACTGACCCGCCTTCACTACTGGATTTAGCTCGACAGGTTAGACTGAACGATCGCAAACTCAAGCAAGGCTTTCGAGAAGTCTTCGGCACCACTGTATTCGGGTATTTACATGATTATCGGATGAAGCAAGCCCAGCAGCTTTTGGCAACAAAACGAATGAATATCAACGAGATTGGAAGAGCAGTCGGGTACGCTAGCCGGAGTGCATTCTATACGGCTTTCAAGAAAAAATTTGGCATTAACCCCAGCAACTATCTGAGTTGATCCCTATGCTGGCAAACTTAACCTTGATGCCTGACCCTGAAGGTGCATCACATTGTCTTTCCGCCCAGATCACATAGCTGCGGGGTGATTTGACACCTTTTGCGTTTCCAAACCAGACATTAGCAATCATCTGGAATGGGTTGCATCCGCGTTAGAGCAGCTAAAAAGTCCGGCTGGAGAACAAAAAAGTCCGGTTGGAGAACATTGTGCGGTTTCAGGACTAACGCCTAACCTGTATATTTCTAAGAATATTTCTCAATTCTGAACCCAAGCAGTTACCTTTTATTGCAGAAAAAACTGATGTTCAGGTGATGAATATGTTGATTATTGTGTGAGGAGAAATGGGCAAAAAGCAATTGAGTTTAATTATCCTAGTCGGGGCGATCGCGTCAGTAAATGGGCAACCTTCCCAAGCAGAACCATCTATACCATCTACTGATAAACAAAATACAGAAATCAAGCAGGCTATCGACCTCAAAGATTTAAGTCAACCGGCGGTAACAGTTAAGGACTGGCTAGCCCAAATAGAGACAGATACCGTGCAGGTGATAGGAGTGCAACTCAACCCCTCTGCAACTGGACTACAAATTGTCTTAGAAACTCAGAATAGCGAGTTCCTAACCGTCGATGCAACACAATTCCGCGCGGAAGGCAATCGCTTAATTGCAGACATCTCAAATGCTGTTTTGTCCTTACCCGATGCTCAATCTTTCAAGGGAGAAACTCCCACCCCAGAGATTGCCACAGTGCAGGTAACGCAACTTGATGCCAGCCGGATTCAGATCATTGTGACTGGCAAAGATGCCCTACCCAAATCAGAGGTAACGCTGAAGGCAGGCGAGTTGATCTACACCCTTAACCCCGCCGATGAAGAAGCTGACGAAGAAATTATCGTCACAGGTCAAGGACAAGAGGGTTACTTCGTCCCCGATTCTTCAACAGCGACCAGAACTGACACTCCCATTCGGGATATTCCTGCCTCGATTCAAGTCATTCCCCGCCAAGTGCTTGAGGATCAGAATGTAGAGCGATTACAAGATGCCCTGCAAAATGTTAGCGGTGTGACTAAGCGGGGAAACTATGGTGGTGGTGCCGCAGGGGGATTTGTGATTCGGGGCTTTACGCAGGAAGGGAATTTTAGAAATGGACTGCGCGATAATAATTTCTATGCCTTCCCTGAGATTGCCAACATCGAGCGAGTAGAAGTCCTCAAAGGCCCTGCTTCAATTCTATTTGGTCAGGTTGAACCCGGTGGCATCGTTAATATTGTAACTAAGCAACCCTTGAGTGACCCCTACTATGCGCTGGAGTTTACCGCCGGGAACTATAACTTCTATCGTCCTAGTTTTGATTTTTCTGGCCCACTGAATGCTGAAAAGACGGTGCTCTATCGACTGAACTTTGCTTACCAAAACTCTGGAAGTTTTCGCGACTTTTTTAGTACAGAACGCTTTTTCGTTGCGCCAGCGCTGACCTGGAAAATTGGTCAGAATACAACTCTTGATATTGATTTTGAATACCTCCGGGATAAAACTCCCTTTGATCGAGGGCTGGTGGTACTGGATGATAACTCCCTTGTCCTTCCGATCAATCGTTATCTTAATTATCCATCTCTGGATGACTATAGCCAAACAGTTTATAAGGTTAGCTATAGGCTTGAACATCAATTCAGCGACAGTTGGCGCATTCGCAACAGCTTTCTCCTGTCCTCATTTGACGGAGGCGGGTTAAGTGTAAATACGGCAGGAGAGTTGATAGACAATCAATTTACACCTAGGGAGTACTACGATGATCAATTCATTATTCAAAATTATGGAGTCCAAACTGACCTGATTGGAAAATTTAAGACTGGTTTCGTTGAGCATCAGCTACTTCTAGGATTTGATTTCAATCGCAGCACCTCTTTTTACCAGTATAGGTTTGCTGAATTACCTCCTAATGACATTTTCAATCCAGTCTATGACATTCCTCGTCCTAGCGTTCTTTCAGATACCATTGTCTTCTCAGATCGTACCGATACCTGGGGAATTTATCTGCAAGATCAAGTCACTTTGTTGAAAAATCTCAAGCTGTTGATTGGAGGGCGGTTTGATTTTTCTACTCAGAAAAGTCTCGCTGATCCTGCAAGTGAGCAATCTAATGATGCGTTTAGTCCACGGGTGGGAATTGTGTATCAACCCATAGAAGCAATCTCGCTCTATGCCAGCTATAGCACCTCCTTCCGACCCGTGATTGGTCTTTCCGCTAATAATTCTCCCTTTGACCCAGAAAGAGGCAGACAGTTTGAAGTTGGAATTAAAGGCGAGTTCTTGAATAATAAATTGTCAGCGACCTTGGCAGCCTTTGAGATTACGAAAAATAATGTCCTGACTACCGATCCGGATGATAGTCGATTCTCGATTCAAGTGGGGGAGCAACGGAGTCGAGGCATTGAGCTAGACATGATCGGCGAAGTTCTGCCAGGATGGAACATTATTGCAACCTATGCCTATATTGATGCTCGCGTCACAGAGGATAACGATATTCCAAGTGGGAATCGATTAGACAACTCAGCCCAACATACCGCTAGCCTCTGGACAACTTATGAAGTTCAAGAGGGCAATCTGAAAGGTTTTGGCGGAGGTCTGGGATTCTTTTTTGCCGGAAACCGCCCAGGGGATTCATTGAATACCTTTGAACTACCAAGTTACTTTAGAACCGATGCTACCGTCTTCTACAAGCGCGATCGCTGGCGACTAGCGCTCAATATCAAAAATCTTTTTAATATTGAGTATTACGAAACGGCTCAGAATAGAAATATTGTTTATCCTGGTGCACCGTTCACAGTCCAAGGCACAATTTCATGGCAGTTTTAGGACGATCGCTCTGAGTCCTTTCACCAAGCGTTCAATCCCTTCGCTAGCTGTAGCTTGGGTCAAAGCGCCATAGGCTACCCGCAAATAGCAGCCGGTTAGTCCAAACGTATCACCCGGAATCACTGCGACTTGGTAGTCTTGAATCAGGCGCTGCACCACCGTCATGGCGGGAAGCGGAGTATACACCCGCAGCAGAAAATAGAAGGCTCCGGTGGCGGTCGGAATTGTGCAAATGTCGGTGAGTTCTTGGAGCGCTTCTAGCATTAGTTGGCGCACCTGAGCGATCGCCACCCGCTTGTCTTGACAGTAGCAAACCCCAACCTGCAAGGCCCCCAGCGCCGCATATTGAGAGACAACAGGCGGACAAATCAGAATCGTATCCTGAATTTTTTGCACCGCTAAGCTGAGGTGAGCTGGAATCACCATATAGCCAATCCGCCAACTGGCAAAGCCATAGGCCTTAGAAAGCGAAAAGAGCGAAATTGTCTGGTCAGTCCCTTCTGCGATCGCTCCCGGTGAGAAATGCTGCGCCCCGTCGTAGGTAAAGTATTCGTAGGCCTCGTCGCTAATGTGATACAGCCCGTGCTCCTGGCAAAGCTGATTGACTTGCCGCAGGCTAGATTCTGGGTAAACCACTCCAGTTGGATTATTGGGAGAAATCGTCACGATCGCGCGGGTTTTGCTAGTAATGGCAGCGGCGATCGCCGTCAACAGTAGCTGATAATTGGCATCGGTTTCAACCACCACAGGCTGGCAACCCGCTATTGTAATCGCCATCTCGTGATTGAAATAATAAGGAGCGAGCAGAATAATTTGATCGCCGGGCTGAGTAATCGCCAACACAGCATTCATAAACCCCATATTGCTACCCGCCGTCACGACGATTTGATCAAGATCGGCGATCGCAATCCTGTTTTCTAGGTTTAACTTGGCTTGAATTAACTCCCGCAGGGGCAAAATTCCCTGCACAGCTTGGTAGCGATGGAACAGCGGCTCACTCATTGATTCAGTAATTTGAGCGATCGCCTGGGCTGGCGGCCCGTAGTAAACAACCCCCTGCCCCAGCGAAATCGTGCCGGGCGTT
The DNA here is from genome assembly GCA_019359715.1 of Aphanocapsa sp. GSE-SYN-MK-11-07L. Lineage (GTDB taxonomy): Bacteria > Cyanobacteriota > Cyanobacteriia > Thermosynechococcales > Thermosynechococcaceae > JAHHGS01. The sequence continues at coordinate 16,238 of JAHHGS010000120.1, forward strand.
TGCCGAATCAAATCGCCGACGATCGGAATAATTGGCGATTGAACAGATTGCATCCGGGAACTTAAGGGCTGAAACATGGCGATCGCCAAACGCGTGGACTTGCGCCCTATACTTTAACCCTATGACCCAGATTTACCAATATCCTCCTTTGCTGGCGGGCAGGCTGCTGAAGCGCTACAAGCGGTTCTTTGCTGATATTGAACTCAGTACGGGCGAGGTGATTACTGCTCACTGCCCCAACACCGGGCCAATGACCTGTATTTCTACCCCCGGTAGCCCGGTTCAGGTTTCCCGCAGCTCCAACCCCAACCGCAAACTGCCCTACACCTGGGAAATGATTGAGGTCTACGAAAACCGGCCGACTTGGGTGGGAGTCAACACAGGACTGCCAAATCAGATTGTTAAATTAGCCTTGGCTGCTCGCCTGCTGCCCTTGCCAGACTACGAGCAGATTTATACCGAAGTGGCCTATGGAATTGAAAAGAGTCGCGTCGATTTTGTTTTGAAGAGCACAACCCAATCCCCGATTTACATTGAAGTTAAAAGCACCACCTGGGCCAAGGGAGAGCTAGTCCTGTTTCCCGATACCGTGACAACCCGCGGCCAAAAACATCTACGGGAATTGCAAGCGCTACTGCCCGCCGCACGGGTCTATATGCTCTACTTCATCAATCGCGGCGACTGCACCCACTTTTCTCCTGGCGACAGCGCCGACCCGCTCTACGGTCAAATGCTACGCCAAGCCGTCGCCGCCGGACTGCAAGTCTTACCCTGCCGCTTTGCCATTACCCCAACTGGCATTAGTTACATTGGTCAGGCAGAACTGAGACTTTGAAGAGGATTAAATGGAAAAAATCGTCAAAATAGTAACTATCTTAACCTGCTATTGATAGATCAATATTAGTGTTTGGGAACCTTAATAGTGAATACATTCTTAATGAAGGAGGCAGTTTGGACAAAATTTTAATCTCTGAAGCCATACAGGGTGGAAACTGGTATGACTGTCAATATGAAAGGAATGATGAGCAAGTCCATTTCAAACTTCGCATTCTTGCGTTTCGGAAAACATCGGTTCAAGAAATTAAGCCAGATAGCGATGAGCATACAGAAGGTGTTTTATGGATCATGGAAATTGAGGTTGTTAGTCTAAATAAGCGTCCACTTGAAGCATATAAAGTTCGGCGTTCTATTGAGCTTGAGGATCATGAAGAGTTTGTGTTTGAGGTATTCACTGAAGGAAAACTCGATTCCGACGAAAAGAGTGGTCTTCATAGATTCTCAAGTTGGTCTTCAAATCCATCACTCTCTCCAAAAATTAAGGCTTGGGGGTCGATTCTCTTTAGACTCCCTGAAGAAGACGCTCAGTATTCTCTTGTAATTAAGAACGGAAGTGTGATAGCGGCTTAACTTCGGATTCTGCCATAGAAGAAATAGCTATCACATACCTAGCAAGCGGCTGCACGGGAAACGGAAGTTTACCCTACTGCCTTGGTGCAGAGTGCATCTTCGTCCGGTGGGCTGCCAGCCGTTAGCTGTCTCATGTACTGGGTGTACTAGGGTGAATATGACTAACACGTATAACATTTTTAAAACAAATGGTATGGATGAAGTTTACTGCGATATTAAAAATGAAATAAACTCGAATTGTCAGGAATCCAAGATATTTGTTGAACAGCTTTGGCGAAAGGCACATCAGTATCTTGACTCAGATATTCTGAAAGAGCTACCAGATCAATTTCACCAGCGTTTCTGGGAAATTTATTTAGCAGCATCGTTGCTTGAGGCAGGTTTAAATCTTCAACGTAGTAGTGGTCGAGATGGTTCAGACATTTGTATTAAAGCTAATGATGGATCAAAAATATGGGTAGAAGCTGTAACAGCATCACTAGGGCAAGGAAATGATGCCGTTCAAGAGACAGAAATTGGTGCTGTAAGATCTGTTCCCGACGACCAAATCAAACTTCGATTATTGAATGCATTTGCCGAGAAAAGTAGAAAATATAGATGCTACAGAGAGAAGAATTGGGTTGGTTCAGAAGAACCATATATTATTGCTATTAATGCGGCTCAAGTTCCTTCAGCAACGCGTGAGCTTGAAATTCCTAGAATTGTCAGATCTCTTTTACCCTTTGGATTTCAAGTTTTACATTTGAGTAGAGAGACTTTGGAAGTGGCTGGAACCAGCTATGAGTATCAAGGAGAAGTTGTTAAAGCATCTGGCACAGAAATAGAAACCACTTCTTTTTTGAATCCTGAATATTCTGGAATAAGTGCTGTAATTTATTCATGTGTAGATGTTTTCAATTATCCAACTGAGATTAGTAAGGCACTCTTGTTATTTCATAATCCTCTGTCCGCGACTCCATTACCGTTAGCTTTCCTAAAAAACAGCCTTCGTGATAGAACACGTCCCTAGTGCTAGAAACAGTTGAGATTACACTTTCAATTACCGGACAGTGGCCGTCTGCCTTTTGGAGATATTACCCCGTCAAAAAACTTGGCCCAGGGAAAGCTGCGGACCCAATATTGGTGGCGTTTTAACGACCCCGTTTAGGAAAGTAATTTTATCCGAGTTCCCGTCCGGCCTATTCACCTCATAGAAGGCTATCTATGTCAAATCAATCCAAACGAGCGGGATTACCTATAGTCCAAGAATATGCAGCGGGCATTGATATTGGATCTCGGTTTCATGTGGTTGCTGTGCCGCCTGAAATGAGTTCTGAATCAGTTCAAACTTTTCAGGCGTTTACGTCGGATCTGCATCGGATGGCTGATTGGTTAATCGAGACAGGCATAAAAACGGTGGCGATGGAGTCAACAGGTGTTTACTGGGTACCCGTCTTTGAAATTCTTGAGGATCGGGGACTTAATGTGATTCTCGTTAATGCACGAGAGGCCCGCACCGTCCCTGGACGCAAAACGGATGTCAATGATGCTCAATGGTTACAGCGCTTACACGCCTGTGGGCTATTGCGTGCGAGTTTTCGTCCTGGTCGCGACATTGCTGCTCTACGGGCCTACTTGCGACTACGTGAGCGACATTTGGACTATGCCGCTGCTCATATTCAGCACATGCAAAAGGCGCTCACTTTCATGAATATGCAACTTCAGAATGTCGTCAGCGACATTACAGGTGCAACGGGAATGAAAATCATCCGAGCGATTGTCGCCGGAGAACGTGACCCAGCCAAATTAGCACAGTTGCGTGATGTGCGATGTCACGCCAGTATTGAGACAATTGAAGCGTCGCTGCGGGGAAATGACCAACCTGAGCATGTATTTGCACTAACTCAGGCTCTTGCACTCTATGACTTCTATCAAGCGCGAATTGAGGAATGCGACATAGAGATCGAGCGTGCATTGGCAGCATTGAACAAAGAAAAATCAGTACCTGAAGAGCCTTTGCCGAAGATTCGTCGTCAAACGCGGCAGCCAAATGCCGTTAATTTCCATGTTCGAGCGTCTCTTTATCAGCTCATTGGGGCAGACCTGACTCAGATTCATGGGATTGGTCCCTATCTGGCCCTACGATTAATTTCTGAATGTGGAACCGATCTGAGTCGGTGGCCTACGGTCAAGCATTTCACATCGTGGCTGAGGCTTTCTCCCGGCAGTAAAAAATCAGGCGGCAAAGTCCTTTCTGCTCATACGGGCAAGACCACTAACCGAGTGACCGCGCACTTGCGACTCGCAGCAGTGACGGTTGGACGTACCAACACTGCCTTGGGTGCTTTCTACCGACGTCTGGCCGCACGAATTGGGAAGTCAAAGGCAGTGACAGCCACAGCACGTAAGATTGCGGTGCTCTTCTATAATGCGGTTCGTTATGGCATGACCTATGTAGACCCTGGTGCAGATCGATATGAGAAGGAATACCGCGAGCGTGTGGTCAAGAACCTGCATCGCAAAGCTGCCGAGTTCGGGTTTACCCTTCAGCCGACTGGGGATTGTGTTTCTTAGGAAGGCTATGAATATTGGGTGGATGAACACCTCAAAAGCAGAAATTGGAATCAAGAAAAATAGTCGATGTGATATCCGACAGCTAACAAGTTGATGAAGTAAACAGTTGAGAGATCTTGGTGGGGGGTCGCTAAGGTTTTCTGCCATTACTTATCTTGGTCGTCATGTGGCGACTAGACCACAGTGTCAAATTAGTGGTTGGGTGTTTAGAGGGTGTTTGAAAAGTGTCTTGGGCGACGTTGCCACCGTGCAGATCCCCCCAACCCCCTTTTTTAAGATAGGGCTGATTCTCTTAGAAGAGCAAAGTTGCCTTAATCTGTTCAGGAGGTTCGCGTTTGAAGCCTAAACTCTTCGATCCCCCAACCCCCTTAAAAAGGGGGCTTCAGACTTCAAAATCCCCCTTTTTAAGGGGGATTTAGGGGGATCAAGGATTTTCAGATGTGTCCAATTTGACTTTTCAAACATCCTCTTAAGTTTTCAAACATCCTCTTAAGAGAGAACTGTATTCCGCAAACAGCGGCCGGTGGCGGCGATCCCAACTTTAAAAGCTTACTTCTTCAAATTCAAAGGTCAGAAAGGCATCTTCGTGCATGAGCAGCAGAATTGTGATGATTTTGGCAACGCGATCAACGCCACCGTCCGCTGGGTAAGTATTTACCTCCCATGACCTGTACAAATTGCGATCGCATCAGGTAGACCCAAGCCAAGCCTAACGAGGTGCGATCGCGGCTAAAAACTTCGAGCTGCTGGCGATAGTACAAGTTGTCAGCCTTGCCCCGGCCAGGATCGTAGTCTTCGTAGTCATCTAATTGGACTAAAATTTGCGGATTGGCAAAGGCTAAGACATACCCCTGCACCCAGCCTGGGCCGCTGGTCATGGCCGGATAGCCCGCCGGTAAGTCATAGAGTTGGCCAGGGGCGATCGCCCGCCGCGTCTGAATAACTTGCCCAGCGCAAAACTGCTGATAGCCGCTCTGCCCTGGCATCAGAGTGCCGTAAACAAATACCTGGAAGTCCTGGGACTTGAAAGAACCAGGTGAATTCCCCACAAACCAGCCTCAAGCGGAAAATTAAACCAGTACAATTAATTGTACGACTTACGAATATTAGGATATGGAAATCATTCCAGCCAGTCAGGCCAGAGCCAAGTTATTTGGCTTAGTGGAACAGGTGAATTGCGACCACCTACCTCGGCTGATCACCAGTCGAAACGGAGATGCCGTATTACTCTCCAAGCAGGATTGGGAGAGTTTACAGGAAACCCTCTATTTGCAATCAGTCCCTGATTTGGTTTCATCAGTTCGAGCCGCTGAAGCAGCGGATGAATGGGTAACTGAAGCGGAGTTTTTGAGGGTGCTGGATGGACTGGAAGATTGAATTCAGCAAAAATGCCTTAAAAGATGCCGCCAAGCTGAAATCTGCCAACCTGGATCAAAATGTGAAGCAATTGCTAGCCGTTCTAAAGCAAAACCCGTTTGAGCCTCCCTCCGAAAAACTGAGCGGCAATTTGCAAGGCTACTATTCGCGCCGGATCAACATCAAACATCGGCTGGTATATGCAGTTGATCAAGCCACTCAAACCATTCGGGTTGTGTCTGTTTGGTCGCATTATGAGTAGCTGATCGGCTGCAATGTTTGGCTGGGGAATCGAGCCTGATTGGGTGCGATCGCTGCCACAATGATAAAAAGGTATTTAGCTTCAAGAACAATTAACCGAGTGGGCATGACGACAACAGAAGACAAAAAAATTGACGATAAGGCAATTGTTGCCAACTATTTCAACAGCATTGGCTTTGAGCGCTGGCAGCGGATCTATGGCGATGGCGAAGTCAACAAAGTTCAGCAGGACATTCGGGTTGGGCATCAAAAAACGATTGATACCGTGCTGGCTTGGCTGAAGGCAGATGGCAATTTGCCCGGTCAATCCATTTGCGATGCGGGGTGCGGGGTGGGTAGCCTCAGCATTCCGCTGGCTGCGGCAGGAGCGCAGGTGTTTGCCAGCGACCTGTCTGAAAAAATGGTCGGCGAAGCAAGTGAGCTGGCTAAAGCGGCACTGGGACAAGCAGAAAATCCCAAATTTATCGTTCAAGACCTAGAAGGTTTGAGCGGCACCTACCAGACTGTGATTTGCTTAGACGTGTTGATTCACTACCCAGAAGAAAAAGCCGCCGAGATGATTTCCCATTTGAGCAGCTTGGCCAGCGATCGCTTGATTCTGAGTTTTGCCCCCAAAACCCCCTGCTACAGCCTGCTCAAAAAAATTGGCGATTTCTTTCCTGGCCCCAGTAAGGCAACTCGCGCCTACTTGCATAAAGAATCAAATGTTCGCCAAATTTTAACTAGCTGCGGCTGGCAGATTGAACGGACTTCGATGAGTAAAACCCGCTTCTACTTTTCCCGGATTCTGGAGGCAGTCAAACCTGCTAATGACGCCAACAACTAGACAACAATGATTGCTCTCGAAGTTCTGCTGCTGATTTTAATTGCTGGGTCTACCGTTTTTTACGGGGCTGCCGCTTGGTTCACCCATCGGTTCTTCGCTGCCCCCTTGAGTTTGCCCCCGGTTGAAAACTATCCACCGATTTCTCTGCTGGTGCCAACCTGCGGCTTAGATGCCGGAGCCTGGGAAAATTGGCTCTCCCTGTGTCAGCAAACCTATCCAAACTACGAAGTTTTATTTGGCATCGTTGACCCCCAAGATCCGGCTGTGCCGACGGTACAAGAGCTTGTGGCTAAGTTTCCCGATCGCGTCCGCCTGTATACCGACTTGCAGCCGCGTGGCATTAACCACAAAGACAGTAGCCTCAGCTACTTGCTGGCAGAAGCTAAGCATGAGCTGATTGTGTTTGTCGATAGTGATATTCGGGTAATTCCTGAGTATCTGCAAATTGTCACTGCTCCCTTGGCTGACCCTCAAGTTGGCATGGTGACGTGTGCTTATATTGGCTATGAACCGAAATTTTTGGGAGCGGCTCTGGCTTCGCTGGGGCGCTGCTGTGACTTTATTCCTGGGCTTTTGATTGCCCGCAACCTGGACAAAGGAGTCAAGTTGGCGATCGGCGTCACCATTGCGACTCGCAAGGCAACACTAGCGGACTTTGGCGGCTTGCACTTCAGCCGGATTGGCTCTGACTATAATCTGGGTAAGCGAGCCGCTCAAGCGGGCTACCAAGTCGTGCTATCTCACTACGTCCTCAACTCTGATACTGGCGATGAAAGCCTTCGCCAGGTTTTCCAGCGAGAGCTGCGCTGGGCCAGAAGCATTCGGTTTAACCGCGGCTTGCAGTATTACACGATGGCTTTTTGCTACGGCCCGGTTTACTATTTACCGCTACTACTGGTGTCTGGATTTGCCAATTGGGCGATCGCGCTCTGTGTCGTCAATCTGGCGATCCGGTATGCTCAGTCCCTCGTTGTGATCAGAAGTATGGGCTGTCCGGGTCTGCTGCGCTGGCTCTGGACTTTACCCCTGCGTGACCTGCTCAGCTTTGCGGTTTGGGTTGTGGGTGCATTTGGCAAACGGGTTTACTGGCGGGGCAGATATTTAAAGATTCACGCTGACGGGCTGCTGACGCAAGAATAATCCGTCTTCACTTTTATAGCGATAGCGATCAAAGTTATGACAGTGCTGGTGAGATTTTTACCCGATGATATTGCGATCGCAGCCGAAGTGGGAGACTTGATCCTGGACGTTGCCGAACGAGCAGGCGTCTATATTCCAACCGGTTGCCTAATGGGTTCTTGCGGAGCCTGTGAAGCAGAGCTAGCCGAGAGTGGAGAAATTCGCTGCTGCATTACTTCTATCCCACCGGGGCAATCTACCCTAACAATTAGCCTATTTTCTGACCCGACTTGGTAGTTGTTTGAGTACACGGACAGCGGGGATTATATAGTGAACCTAGAGTAAGCCTTCGAGTTCTAGCTCCTCGATCGCCTGTAGCCCTCTTGGGTCGCCCAACTTTAGCAGGGCTGCTTTAGCATCTTCTTGCACGCCCAAATCAGGATCCGATAGGGCCGTAATTAAAGCCGCGATCGCGGTTGCATAAACTTCTCCCAAGGGAATTTTTTGGCAGAGTTGCCCCAGCGCCCAAGCGCAATTGCTGCGGACGGCGGCGATCGGATCATCTGCTAAGGCCTCACCCACGGGCGCAATCGCCAGACTGACTGCTTCTAAATCGACTTCAGCCATTTGTCCTAAAGAACTTGCTGCCCATAGCCGCACGGCTGAAATGTCGGTTCTGAGCGCGTCAATCAGGGGGTGAAGCGAGCGGCGATCGTGGCAGGTGCCCAAGGCCCAAACCACGCCCTTTCGCACATAGCCATTCCAGTCCTGTTCAAGCTGTTGAATCAACGGCTCAACTGCGGATGAACTGGGGTTGCGCCCCAGGGCATAGGCGGCACTCACCCGCACCAGTGGACACCCTTCTGCCAGCAGTCGAATTAAATACGGGATCGCTCGTTCATCTTGCAATTCACAAAAAGCCCGCGCCGCCAACATCCGCTCTGTCACGTCAGCCGACTCCAGCAGCGGCAGCATCTCCTCTGGATCAGGCCGCTCTGCTTCGGCTTCAGCCGACTCAACAGAAGCCAACTGATCCAAAGGACTTCCTAGACTGGCGTCTGGGTCAATTAACCGCAGGTCATCTTCATCGTACATACCAGTAACTTTACCGCACCTCTTGCGGCAGACAATCAGTGTCTCTAGAACTAAAGCTCAATCATCGTAACCCTCTGCCCTGAAAAATCATAACTCTCTTTTCAGGGTGACTTTGTTTGGGTCTTGATTAACCGCTTGGCTACAGCAAGGTGATCCACGTTTATTCCTGTTCTGCTTCTAAACCAGCCAGAGTAGGCCAGCCAAGATCAGCCCAACAGCGATCAGCCCAATCCAGACAAAGGCATTCTCCTTCGTATTAACCTGGCTTAAGTCGATCGCCTCTGGTGGAGGTGCTGAACGCTTGGCTGGGGACGGATGGGCACTGCCTCGGTAAACCTTGGCCTCTGCTTCAGAAACACTGCTCAAATCGGGAATTTGGGTTAGCCACTCGGCGGGACGCTGGAGCTTGGGCGCTTCTAGAATGTAAAGCAACTGGCGGCTCTGCTGACGGACATCGCTAACCGGATGTTGCTTGAGCTGCTGACAAAGGTCGATCGCCTCTTGCTTGCGATCGACGGCTTCATAAGCGGTCACTAACCAAATCTGAATCTCTCCCGCCTGGCGGGAATTTTGGGGGGCAAGGGCACTGGCTGCCGCCAAATGCTCGATCGCTTCCCGATATTGCCCACGCTCAAAGGCAGCTTGACCCGCTTGGTAAGCTTGGTTAACTTGCTCTTGCTGCTCTGGGTTAATTGGTTCTGAATTGTGATTAGTTGACTCTGAATTTTGACTCACATTTAGTCCTGTCTACCCTTCTGTTTACTAGTATTTCACGCCAGCGTAGGGATTAGGGTTGAGCAATTAGCCGCCAGCATTCCTGGGCGATCGCCCAGTCTTCTTGGGTATGGACGACCACCACTCGCACGGTTGACTCAGGGGTAGCAATATCTTGGTCAATTAGGTTAGCAGCGTTTTGAGCCGGGTCAAGCTCTAAGCCCAAAAACTTAAACGGCTCACTGGCGGCAGCTCGTACCGCAGGCGAGTTTTCGCCCACGCCGGCCGTAAACACTAAAACATCTAGCCCGCCCAAGGCTGCCAGCATTGCGCCAATTTGCCCTCGCAAACGATGGATGTAGAGGTCAAAGGCTAGCCTTGCTCGGTCTTCTCCTTGTTCAACGGCTGCTAGGATCTGACGCATATCGGCAGAAATCCCGGAGATCCCCTTCAGACCAGAGTCTTGGTTGAGGGTATGATCCAAGCTGTCCACACTGCTGCCAGGCTGTCTGAGCAAGTAAAGCAAAATCCCCGGATCAACTGAGCCAGAGCGGCTACCCATCATTAGCCCTTCCAAAGGAGTGAAGCCCATAGTGGTGTCCAGACAGCGATCGCCGGCGATCGCCGCCAAAGAACAACCATTGCCTAAATGACAGCTAATCAGACGCAAGCTTGACTGGTCTTGGCCCAGAATTTGGGCCGTCCGATGGGCGCAATACTGGTGACTAATGCCGTGGAAGCCATAGCGGCGGATGCCTTGCTCAACCCAGGCGTAGGGGCCAGGATAAATTGCCGCCGCTGCCGATAAATGGGCATGAAAGGCCGTATCAAAAACAGCTACCTGTGGCACGGTTCCTAAGATTTCTGCGATCGCCGCAATTCCTTCTAAGTTAATTGGGTTATGCAGGGGGGCAAACTCAGCCAGTTGCTGAATGGTTTGCGTTACTTCTGGGCAAATCAGGACGCTGTTGGAATAGGCTTGCCCACCGTGGACAACCCGATGCCCGACCACATCAATCTCTGAAAACTGCTCTAGTACCTGGGTTTCTCCCTGCTGAAGCGTCTCCAGCATTTGAGCAATCACAGCTGAGCGGTTGTCGGCTGCTAGGTTTTTCTGGAGGCGATCGCCCCGCTCGGTTTTGACGCTAAGCTCGGCAATTCCCTGCTGGTGAGTCCAATCGAGGGTGGCTGACCATTCGGGAACAGGCGGTTCAATTGGCAGGCTTTGACAAGGCAAATCATACAAGCAGCATTTATGGCTACTTGAACCGGCATTAAACACCAAAATTTTCATCACTTTATTTGTAACGTGAACCCCGGTAACACCGCTTCTCCAGATAGAGCGATCGGCATTGCTACTATCTCTACTACTTGCCCAGCTCGATAAATCTCTACCTGCTGGTCTTGGCGATTAATCAGCCAGCCCAAGCGTAAACCACAGGCCAGATATTCCTGCATCTTTTGCTGGAGGGGCTTCAGGCGATCACTGCGAGAGCGCAACTCAACCACAAAATCGGGACAGAGTGGAGGAAAACCTTCCTGCTCATCCTGACTTAAACTTTGCCAGCGTTCCATTGTTACCCAAGCTACATCAGGCGCGCGATCTCCTCCTCCTGGCAAACTAAAGACGGTCTGAGAGCTAAATACTAGCCCTATGTTGGCTTGGCGATTCCAAATAATGACATCACCAATTAAGTTCGCTTCCTGATTGCCACCCTCTCCACCAATCGGGGTCAGGATAATTAATCCTCCATTGGGCGATCGCTCCATTGGCACATCTGGATTCGCTAAGCACAACTGATAAAATTGCGACCGGGTCAGCGTCGTAATTGGGTCTAAATTCAACACTGTCGTCATCCTTTTATCTCTCCTATTGGTCGATATAACCAATTTAATTGATCCCTTGTTTTTCCTTAGTTTCCGGCAACTCTTTAATTTGCTTCTAGTCTGTCTGATTTATAGCGTGATGGGTCGAGCGTATGACTGAGTTTTCGTTCTCTGGCTTCCACCTCATCCTTGATTGGATGCTACCCATGACCTAACTACGCCTGACTACGGTTGGCTACTTTTGCCCGTAGGCGTTCCAGGCTAGGTCGGCTAGGGCATTCAAGACCGCCACTGCTACGATTGGATTACCTTTGCGGCTGGAGCTGTAAATATGGGGAATCCAGGATTGTTTCAGTTCGGTTTTGGGCGTGTCTTGAGGTAGCCAGGCGGCAGGTGTGTAGATCATCAAAGCCGGGCTAATCACTTCACTTGCAATCAGCTTCAGCAAAGTTGCCAGAGCGGCTGGGGTTTCACCAATCACAAAAATCGCCTCTGGATAGCGATTTGCCAACTCCTCCAACCGATCGCTGCCATGACTCAAACTCGGCAGACTGCCATAGACCGGATTCGCAAACGTGCGCTGTAGGGTGGGCAAAACCCCTGCCTGCACCATGGCCCCATCGACCACAATCGTCGTCCGGGCAGCCAAAGCAGCCGCCCCAGCTTGCAGAGCCTGGGCTGAAAACCGAATCAGGGTTTTGTATTCCAAATCTGCTGTCGCATCAATCACGCGGCGGACAATCTCGTACTCAGCGGGAGAAAGCTTGTGCTGACCAATTTCGCGGTCAATTAAACTCAGGCGCTCCGCATCGCTGCTTGGCGATTCCATAGCTTCCGGCAGGATGTCAATTTTGGTAATTTAAGCGTACCTGCTTTCGGGTCGCGATCGTGATTGCTTGCCACTTCGATCATGATTATCAAACCGTTCGTAAACTAAGGTACGATCGCTAGGCTCGGCCGCCATTCTTGCTCCTCTATGCCTATTCTTTATTCCCCAGCCCCTAATACTTGGCTGATTCAACCCGGATTAGATCGCCCGCCCCTGTTTGGCACGATTCAAGTTCCTGGCGACAAGTCAATCTCCCACCGGGCTTTAATGCTGGGGGCTTTGGCCAGTGGTGAAACCCAAATTCAAGGGCTGCTGCTAGGGGAAGACCCCCGCAGTACGGCTGAGTGTTTCCGAGCAATGGGGGCAGAAATATCGGAGCTGAATTCTGAACTAGTAACAGTCAAAGGAATTGGGCTGGGCTACCTGCGCGAGCCAGCAGACGTTTTGAATGCGGGTAACTCTGGCACCACCCTGCGGCTGATGCTGGGCATTTTGGCTTCCCATCCCGATCGGTTTTTTGCAATTACTGGTGATAGTTCGCTGCGATCGCGCCCGATGGCCAGGGTGGTCAGTCCGCTGCGCGAGATGGGAGCGATCATTGCTGGTCGGAAAGCTGGATCTCTGGCTCCTTTGGCGGTTCAGGGGCAGCAACTCAAGCCAATTCATTACCACTCTCCAATTGCCTCGGCCCAAGTCAAATCCTGCGTCCTGTTTGCCGGATTAATGACCGAGGGCAAAACCACCGTCACCGAACCGGCCCTCTCCCGCGACCACAGTGAGCGAATGCTGCGGGCGTTTGGAGCCGAGATTGAAGTTGACCCCAGCCGCCACAGCGCCACCGTGGTTGGCCCAGCCCGCCTGACCGGGCAAGCCGTGATTGTGCCCGGAGACATTAGCTCTGCCGCTTTTTGGCTGGTGGCAGCAGCGATCGCCCCCGATGCGAATTTGCTAATTAAAAACGTTGGGGTCAACCCAACCCGGACGGGCGTGCTAGAAGCCCTCCAACAAATGGGAGCCGAGATTACAGCCGAAAATCAACGCCTCGTGGCCGGTGAACCCGTGGCAGATTTGCGGGTGAAAGCCAGCCGCCTGAAAGCCTGCACGATTGAAGGCGATCTGATTCCCCGCTTGATTGATGAAATTCCAATTTTGGCGATCGCAGCCGTGTTTGCCAAGGGGACAACCGTGATTCGCGATGCGGCCGAACTGCGGGTAAAAGAGAGCGATCGGATCACGGCTTTGGCGACCCAACTCAATCGCCTCGGAGCGAGGGTGACTGAGCTACCAGATGGTCTAGAAATCATTGGCGGTACACCCTTGACCGGAGCAGAAGTTAATAGCCTGGGCGACCACCGGATTGCCATGAGTTTGGCGATCGCCGCTCTCAATGCCAAAGGCAACACCCAAATCCAACGCGCCGAAGCCGCTGCGATTTCCTATCCCGATTTCGCCGCCACTCTGCAATCTCTCTGCGGCTGAGTGATTCCAAATTTAGACTCCAATTGGTGCAAATTAGCGGGCAATAGTTGCTGGAGCAGGTTAGGAGTGTTACGAGAAAGTACAGGATACTACAAACTCAAAACACTATGCTAGCCTGGAGCAGGAAAAGGTGCTAGGTAGCGCTGTTGCGGTCCAGATTCTACATGTCTGGCTGACACGCCAACCTTTGGTTTGGGCGTGTATCTCAGAGACTTAGTTCATTTTCTGCCGGTGATTAGCTCAGTGGGAGAGCGCCCATCCTGGGAGGTCGTAGGTTCGATTCCTATATCACTGACCCAACTCGAAAGTTAGCTCAACGGAAGAGCGATCGATGTGTGATCGATATGCAGCAGGTTCGATTCCTGTACTTTCCACCAACCCCAGTCCTGGGTCTGGACACCAGTTTGAGGAACTGGCTCGGCTTTCCAAGCTGATCTTCATGGTACGGGAGCAATCCCAAGACGGTTCGAGTCCGTTTCTGTTTAGCCCCTGCAATCCAGCCTTCTGCTGGAGGTTGCTACCTAGTAGCGCCTCTAGCACCCGTGAAAGGCTTGTGCGATCGCTGTTCGGTTTGGGCTTGAGTAGGCTCTAGCAGTTGTCGTCAGCGGGATTCCAACCGGAATTCAGCGGCGGTAACTGCCCGACCTATCGGCAGCGGATGAATCTGAATCGGGCGGCCCACGGGTGACTCGGTCTAGAAAGTCTGCTGCTGCATCCAGCTCACAGCCCGGCGATCGCCCGCACCGTAACGGGGAATGCTGGATTTGTCTGGGGTTTTGCTTGTAGCACTTGTAGTATGTGTAGTATAATTATTGTCAGCTCGCTTAAAGGATGTTTAAAAAGTTAGCAGCTTTGCCCCTGATCCCCCTTAAAAAGGGGGACTTTGAAGTCTGAAGCCCCCTTTTTAAGGGGGTTGGGGGGATTTGTAAGATTGCAGCGTAGCTATAAACACTTTAAAGACCCTCTTAGGCATTTTGGGTAAAAACAATGCCCGGTTCAAGATTGCACTCTAGCGATCGTAATTAACTGATTAACCTCAATGTGGAAAACGTTCTATATTAAATCGCATGAGCGCGGTATCTTGTACTACCGGGGCGATTTTCGGCGTATTTTGCGCCCCGGTCACTATCGACGCCCCTGGTTCGGTCAATGGCAAATCGTCCCTCACGATTTAAGTCAGCCAGAAGCCAAAATCGACAATCTAGAGCTATTGTTACAGACGCATCTCAGCGGATTGCAAGCCCACTTGCAGATTGTTCAGACCGCCTTTGGCGAGACGGCGCTCGTCTGTCTGGGGCAGCGTTGGGTGAGTGTTGCTCCCAACCAGTTGCGGGCATTTTGGCGTGGTTTTGTAGACGTTCAAATCCACCGCTTTAACTTGGAGGACAGCCTGGAATTAGCCAGCGAGTTTGTGACTCAAATTAGAGGCATGACCATTGAGGGTCTGAAAAAGGTGCAATTATCCGAGTCAGAAATTGGCTTACTGTACGTGCAAGATAACTTCCTGCGTCCACTGGGGCCAGGGGAGTATGCTTTTTGGACATTTAGTCGCAAAGTTGAAGTTCGGGTGTTCAGCCAAGTCAACCCAAAGCCTGAATTTCCATCCGAAGAAGTGCTGATTGAGCAGCATCCTGAGTTTGTTGCCACTCACTGCCTGTCGGTGCAGTTGGATAGTGATACCGTTGCGATCGTCCGCTATAAAGGCAAAGTGATCGCGATTTTGCCGCCTTGCAGCCGCAAGCTGTTTTGGCAAGGGGTTGAAATTGCAGAAATTAACGTTGTGGCCCAACCTAAACTGCCCCAGCGATTGGTAGCTGAGTTGGTGTCTGGGTTAACAGAAACCCTTTCGCTCAGTTACGAGGCTCTGCATCTGCTGGAAGTGCCTGCCCAGCATGTCGGCCTGTTATATCTGGATCAGGTCTTACAAGAAACTCTCCCGCCTGGGCTACATGCCTGGTGGATATTTGGGCGCTCATTCAAAACCGAAGCGATTGACCTCCGCTTGCAAATGCTAGAAATCTCTGGACAAGAAATTTTGTCGAGAGATAAGGTGCCGTTGCGATTAAACTTGACGGCAAGTTTTCGAGTGGTTAATCCAATCTTGGCCAAAAGTGCGCTGGCTGATATTCCCGGATTCCTCTACAAAGAATTACAGCTTGGCTTACGGTCTGCGGTTGGAACGCGATCGCTGGATACTCTGCTAGAAGATAAAGGTGCGATTGATGCTAGTGTTGCTGATTACATTCGCCCCAAGGTATCAGACTACGGGATTAAAATTGAATCCGTCGGAGTCAAAGATATCATTCTACCCGGCGAAATCAAGGCAATCTTGAGCAAAGTTGTTGAGGCAGAGAAATCAGCCCAAGCCAATGTAGTGCGTCGTCGAGAAGAAACGGCTGCCACGCGCAGTATGCTAAACACAGCCAAGGTGATGGAAGACAATCCGGTGGCACTGCGCCTGAAGGAACTGGAAGTGCTGGAGCGAATTGCCGAGAAGATTGACCACATCAACGTCAACGGCGGACTCGAAAGCATTTTGACCGATTTGATTCAGATCAAATCACAGTGAAGCATCGACTAGCTCAGTTTGCTCAGTACCTTCTGTTGAAATGCTCCAGGCAATTTCACAATGTAATGATGCCCTTGCGCCAAAGGGGGTGAGTCGTTCTTGAAGAGTGTTTTTGGCTTTGCACAAGTTTGTTGGTCATCTACTCAAGCATGTTGCAAGGTAAGTTCTTAAGCAGCACCTTCCTTCGTCGTAATCGATACCTTAAAGCCCAGCTCGTCTAATATTTCTAGTAAAGTAGCGAAGTCCAATTGATTTTGTTGTGAGAGCATTTCACAAATTGCTCTTCGGTCTGAGACTAGTTGTGAATGGTTCAGTAATGAGATTTGAGCTTCCACAACGTTTGCTAGTGCTAAACGTACTTCCTCAAAGCTGCCATCATCCAGTACAGCATCTAAATAGGCGGCAGCCTCTTGAGGATCTTTGAGAGACTCAATTAGATAAGAACGATAGCTCCTACTCGTTGGCATTTTCACGTTGGTTGAAGTTAGTCCAAAATTCTTTAGCCTTTATGATGTCTTGCCTTTGAGTGCTTTTGTCTCCACCGCATAGAAGTAGCAGCACTAGCGTTTCAACTTGTGCAAAGTACATCCGGTAACCAGGGCCATAATTAATTCTAAACTCAAAAACCGCTTCTCCAACAGACCGATAGTCGCCTAAATTACCTAGGGCTACTCTATCAAGTCTTTTTTTGATTCTAGCTCTAGCCTCTCGATCTCTCAAAGAATCTAACCATAGTGAAAATGGAGCATCGCCATCATCGGTTTCGTAAATCCTTAATTCGCTTGGTTGTGATTCCATATCAAGGCGATGGATATTGTGTCGCTAGTCTCAAAGTCCCCCTTTTTAAGGGAGATTTAGGGGGATCTGCAAGGGGGCAACGTCGCCCAAGATACCTTTAAAACACCCTTTTAGCGCAATTGGGCTGCAATTTGATCCGCTGCTTGCTGACCCGATCGAATTGCCCCTTCGATGTAATTTGTCCAGACGAGAGAACGTTCCGTTCCAGCCCAATACACACAGCCCACAGGTTGATTTAAGGCACTGCCAATTTTGCTGAAGACTCCAAGCGGCAGAGCAGTTATGCAGCCCCCTGTCCAGGCTTGGCGATTCCAGTCAAATTCAACGAAATTTTGCGGACGGCGGGCGGCATCTCCGCAGATTTCAGCCAGGAAGTTTAAACAACAGGCTTTTCGTTCTGGAGCCGATAAGCTCGCATAGTCTGGGGATAGCAAGCCAACCAGAATGCCTTGACTGCCATCATCTGGCGAGACATCATAGACATCGAATCGGGTTGTTTCATCCAAAAAGTGGCTGCCTGTTGTTTGGGATTGCCAGAATGGTTTTTCGTAAAATGCATAAAACTTGGCCCAACTCATGGTTCTCCACTCATCAATCAATTGACGATGCAGAATCGGCAGAAGCGGCTGGAATTCAATGCTTTTGACATCTTTCGGCATCATGGCCACGATCGCGGTTTTCGCTCTCACCGTTCCGCGATCGCTCATAATTTGAACTTGCGAACTGTCATAGCCTGCAATCTGTCTGACTGGCGCATCTAACCAAATCTGATTGCCCAAGCGTTCAGCCAGTTTTAGTGAGAGCTGCTGCGATCCCCCAACAAATCGAATTCCTTCTGCATCCACATTTAAGCCCAGAAAAACATCTCCAGTGGTATTAAAAAAATGCAGCATCCATAGCAGCGAGACTTGCCGCAGATCACCGCTAATCGTTTGGCGGGTGATTCCCGTAAACCAAGCTCTTCCTTCCATCGTCGTTGTATTCTGCTCAATCCAATCCTGCATTGTGAGTGCATCTAACCCTTCTGCATCCTCGGCACTCCACGGTGCAGCTTGGGGCAGCGATCGTCGCAGCGTTTCAAATCGGCTCAATACCTGCTCGAAGTCTTGACGAGCCGCGTTGGAAGAAAACGCATCCGGTGCTTCTAGGGTTGTCCAGCGATCGCCAATTTTAAATAGAAAATCTCCGGCTCGCTGTCCGGGTTTAGTTGCAATTCCGAGTTCGCTTGCTAAGGCTAAAAATTCACGATGGCTTAGGCCAGCCCAAGTGCCACCTTGCTCAACATAGGTGTCAGTCCCAATCAATTCACTGAACGTGCGGCCGCCAACCCGCGATCGAGCTTCCAACACAACAAACGATTTAATCCCCAATTTTTGCAGTTGCCAGGCGGCACTCAGACCAGAGATCCCTGCCCCAATAATTGCGGCATCAACGTTTAAATTCATCCTTCAATTTCCCTGTCACTATTCTGGAAGGTTTTTGTGGTGCCAACACTCTAATACTGAAGTCGTCTCAAGGAAATGAAAGCGATCACCCAGCAACGGATTGCTTGCTGGAGCAGTTGCCCCTAGAGCAGCTATCCCAGGTTCAGGCTGGCTATTGTAAGGATAAAAACTGTCAGGACGATCGCTCTGCTTAAAGACACTAACCTCGGCAGCCCAAAGACACTAACTTCGGCGGCCTAAAGACACTAACTTCGGCACCCAAATGACAGCAACCTCGGCGGGTCATTTTTGAGAAACTTCGGCAGGTAATAT
>JAHHGS010000121.1 GCA_019359715.1 Aphanocapsa sp. GSE-SYN-MK-11-07L
TTGAGAAGTGTTGGGCCTGGTTGAAAAGCCGAATTCGCAAGTTGTTACCCGAATCTCCCAATTTACGAGATGCTATGGAATCTGTTCTCAAGCAAGCAGCGTCCTAACAAATATGAATGCAGCTATAATTCGTCCACCCGCGATCTGGGCCTGAAACTTCTTCAGTCGCCCCATAAACTCATAGGCATCTTTAGTCGTGCTGGGATGGTGAGGACGCTTCCAGAGGGCAGGTTCTTCTGGTCTAATTTCCACTGTTATTTTGCCAGAAGGCTCCCAGCGAATATCTCGACGATGGATTTCCGAGGCGAGTCCGTCCTTTTCAGCGATCGCTAGTACACACACCGTTCCCGATAAAACCACAAACGGCTCAGCGTAGCTGCCACCTGCATTTTTGGGGTCAGAGCCATCGGTGGTATAGCGAATGGGTGAGATCGGAGCCGATCTCAGCTCGACCATCTTATCCGAGCCATTCTGATAACAAACTGATTTTAGGGTGATCCGGTTACGCCAGGTTCTGGCTTCTCCCGCTTCATGCTCACCCTTGCAGTCTACGCACAAGAAAGAAACGGCTAGCGCTTGCGTTTTAAAGTTTTTTGGGTCTACTACCTGCTGCGAGGCGGTTGTGGCTGAAGCACCGACCTCATAGTAAATGGTGTCTCCGTGAACGGCAGTCAGCTTGAGTGTCACCTGGCCCGTTTCATCATCTCGCTGGGCTTCGTACCAGCGAATATCGGTTTGAGGTTTTGGGAACGGCGGCTTTTCAGTGTAGCCTCCCTCTTCGCGCCATTGATCCTGCAAAATCAGGTTGGTTCTGAGTTCATCCAAGGCATCGCTCCGGTGCCACTGCCATTGGGGATTCATGGCTGCTCGTTTCTTGATCTCCGTCCAAGGCATCGCTTTTTGAGTGAAGAGTCGCGCCTCGCACTTTTTGCGGAATGAATCGCTGGCAACATCTTCAGTAAATTTCTGCTTGGATCTCAATGCTTCCCGGATCTGCTTTTCACTGTTGTAGTCGTTATCCGTGAAGTTCATTAAGAAGTCAGCGGTGAGCAACCCGTCACCAGAGGGATAGTTCAGAGTAGTGAAGGTCTCCCGCATGGCGCTGAGAAGCCGAAGCTGAATATTGTCTCGAATATCCCTGGCTGCCACGAGTTGAGGGTCATTATCTGGAACCTTCTCAAACTCCATTTCCGTGATAATCGAGGCGATCGCTTTCAACTCAGCCGCATTCTCCAGCAAAGATTCTAAAGTATTGCGAGAGCCAGAAAGAAATAGAATCCGGTTTTTGTAGTCCAAATCCTCGTAGAACTTGATCAGATCACCGGGTAGCCCACTGCTGGAGTCTGGTTCGCAAACGATCAGCGTCACTCGGTCAGACTTGATATTGATCTCATCAACGGCTGGAAAAACCAACACATCTTGGTAGCAATCCTTGAGTGAAATCGGCTTGAAGGTTTCGCCCAGAAATGTCCTCAATTGCTTCAACGAAGACTCACGGTTGAGGGACTCTGCTGTAGTCTTCAGCTTTGCCACCAAATTCTGGACATTTTTAAAGTAAAGCTTGCCCTCTCGGTTCGAGTGCAGATACCAAGCTTTGGTCGTTAGCACCCCCAAAATATCCTTGGGTAGCTTTGAAACATCTCGGCCCGGTGTACAGAGATAAGAAACAATTTCAGACAGCGATAATCCCAGCACGGCATTGGGCACATTTGCCAGAGAGGAGACTAAAAGTAGCTTAGCGGCATCCTGAGCATCCGTTCCACCCAAGTGCGAGTCCATAATTTCGGCGATTGCCTGTCCACCAGAGGCAATGTCGTGGCTAATGGCGTTATCCAGGTTGGGATTAATCTGGATAATTTCTCCCAATGTGTCGCGATCGTTGAAATCCAGGTCATAGGCATGGATAAGATGCAGGTGATCAGCTCGTCCACCTTCTGGGTCAAACAGTCGAGCAACTACAACCCGCATCAGTCGAATTAAGCCACGGGTCTGCTGGAATCCAGGGTTTTCCCGAAAGCGAGCATAAAGATCTCGAATGGCAAAATGAAATGGGTAAGACTCTTTGAGTTGGGCTGCGAAGCTATCAGGGGAAGCACTGGTAATATCCATCTGTTTGGCATCCCGTACTGCCTGAGCATAGGCACGAGCAACCTGCCAAACCTCGTCTTCTGCGGGCAAATCCTCAAATAGTCGTTTGCGGAGGATATGGTAGACCTCATCCGTATTCAGTCCCACCGGCTCCAGAGTGACCGCTCCCCGGCCCACTTCTCCTTTGAGATTTTCCAAAGTACGGCTAATTTGCTGACTGCCCCCTTCGTAGGTCGCTTTCAAATCCGAAATCACCACACAGACGTTGGCAAGTTCTTCTTTGCCGACAGCTACCAGCAGGTTAGAAATGGCAGTAGTCGTCACCTTTGCTAAGTTTGAATCCCCAATCGACTTTGATTCGGCATTCTCTAGATAAGGCGGCAACTGATCCAGCAGGATCAGCAATGGCTGCCCTTTCAGCAGATTGACCCAGGCGGTTTGCCCTGGAGCCCTGGAGCCGATAGGGGCGAGTAGTAATCCTTGAAAGCTTCCTTTTTGCCCAATTGCTCAGCGATCGCTCCCCAAACTCCCAACGGCGCATCACTCTCGCGCCCCGTGAAAGCAACCACCCTCACGGCTCCCAAACTACCTCCCTCATAGAGGTTTCCCATGACCGTCTGACGCAATTCTGGGTGTTTTGCCAACAGCCCTAACACAATCATGTTGTGAGTCTTGCCGCCACCCATTGCTTGACTGAGGACAAAAATTCCCTGATTAGACTGGTCGCTAAAGCGCCGAAACGATTCTCTCAGCAGACGTTTCATGCCTTCAGTCAGGTAGTTCTCAGTAAAGAATTCTGCTGGCTTGATTTTATCTTCGATCAAATCCGTCAAATCTAAAACGACATCACGGCGAGAGCGATCGAAGACATTCTGGCGAGGCTGACAAAGCTGCTTGAGGGTTTTCATAAAGTTACGGCTTAAATCAAAGCAACAGTCTACAGGCAAGATAGACGGCGATAAACTTCTTTCGTCACTCTGTCCAGAAAATATTTACAAGCTTGATTTTTCACTAGTCTACGACCTAGTGATAGGACATGATAGTGACAAGGTTTCGTTGCTCTAGATTTCCTCTACCTAAAGTGATGAAAGAGGGATCAATTACCCTGCCGTTAGGCTAGTGCCTGAATTTGCTTGAGTACCTTCAGCGCTTCTTCAATATGGCCCTTAAAATTCAACTGGGAATTAAAAATTTGGCGCACGATGCCTTGTTTGTCGATGATATAGGTGACTCTGCCGGGCAAAATTCCTAGGGTTGCCGGTACACCATACAGTTTTCTAAGTTTATCACCGCCATCGCTCAGCAAGGGAAAGGGCAGTTGATGGGAAGCAGCAAATTTTTGATGAGCATTGATGCTGTCCCCACTCACGCCCAAGACTTCAGCCCCCAGTTCCTGAAACACCGCGTACTCATCCCGGAATCCGCAGGCTTGCGCCGTGCAGCCAGGAGTTTCGTCCTTGGGATAAAAGTAGAGCACCACTGGCTTTTGTCCGACAAATTCCTTTAGGCTAACGGGAGTACCCGCTCCAGAAGTAAGGGTAAAATCGGGGGCCTGATCGCCAACTTTGACAGCCATGATAAAAACTCTTTAATTCAGTATCTCTCTTGACTGTAGCGAACTTGGTGAACTAAGTCCAAGTTGAATCGAGAGTGAGATTCCCTATAAGAATCTCACTCATTGTCCCTGAAGGCTAATGTATTTGCTGCGACAACTACTTACCCGGACGATTGCGAGCCGGAATTCTTGGCCCTTCATAGAATTGACGCTCTAATTTGCCTAAGCCAAACCAGCCCGCGATCGCCCCCAAACTGACCCCAGCCGCTGCGATTGCGATCGACAAAGTTGGATGGGTCAGTGTCAGCAGGGGGAGGGTTGTCCAGGCGATCGCCCCGCTTGCTGCCAGTCCAAGCCGGATGCGCTTAATGTTGGCTAAGGCTCGACTGCAACTGGCACAGTGTTTGGTGTGGGAATGGTAGCGATCCAACAGCGTTTCGGCAGGCAAGGCGGGCGGCAAAGGCTGCCCGGCAAACGGATCAGCCTCAAACTGATTCACCCATTTCATCAGCGTGGAAACAAACGCATCAGCCCTAGTCGGCAGATAAAAAGCCTTAGCAAAGTTAGCACCGCCGCCCTTTTCCGCTAAGTAGCGCTCTTGGTGATGCAAGAAAATTTGATCGTCTTCCAGGACGTTGTTATTGCTAATGTGCGAGTACCAGAGGGGCGTGAGCTGCATGAAAAACCCCGGCAGCTTAGAAGAAAATTTAAACGGGAACCGCGCAAACAGACGGCATTCTCCTTTCCGAATCGGCGTGGCGTAGACAACTGTTAGGGTGCGGCCAAACTGCTTGGAGGTGAGGTCGTGCCACATCATTGATGGCGCAATAAAGGTGGTGTGCTGCTGCCCCAAAGTGCCCTTGCGGGGGCCTTCGGCCCAGAAGCCAGTGAAGCCTTGCTTGCCAGTTTCTAAAACATCCAGTTCGACTGGGGCAGCATTAGCCCGATTGCCAACCGAACGGTGATGGGTAAATGGCACGTGGCTGGCATCTAAAACATTTTCCAGCAGGGTGAGGGCATCGTAGGGCAAATCTCGAAACGTGTTGAGGCAAATCCACTCATCGGGGGATTCGGTCATCGGCTCAATGATCGGCACCTTGACTTGGGGAGCATTTTCGGGCTGACCGGGATAGACAAATAGTAGCCCCTGCCGTTCAGCCGTCGGCAAGGACTGCACACAGGCCCGCTGAGACTGGTGAGCCGTGTTTTCTGGTAACTGCTGAGGAATACGATCGCAGGCCCCATCGCCCTGAAAAGCCCAGCCGTGATAGGGGCACTCCAGCAAACCATCTTCAGCCAGCCGCCCCTCAGACAATGGCGCTAACCGATGCGGACACTGATCAGCAAACGCTCGCCAGCTCTCGCCCTGCCGATCCCACCAAATTACTAAATCTTGGTCGAGCAATGTAAACTTGGTCAGCTTGGCCTTATCTAAATCGGCAACGTAATGAACCGGATACCAGGCTTCTTTACAGTCAAATCGGGTCGGGTCACTGCCGCCCGCCGCGATCGCAGGGACAACTTGAATGCGCTCTTCAGTTAGCATTGCCGGGGCTTACCTATTTAATTAAGAACCTTCACGTATCTTAACAACTAGAGTTCTTTTGTGTGGTTGGCTGATCTAAGCCGATTTTTTGAATCGCCTCTAAGCTGACATCTTCGTAGAGGTCAGCAATCGCCACTTTAAAGTTTAGGCTGACCAAACTTACCTCACGATCGGCCAGAAAAGAATGCATTACCCATAGCCCTTCTGGATTGCGGCGAAAGCAGTCCACCCGCTGCCGATGGCTACTGATCAAAACATACTCTTGCAATGTTTCTAGCTGCTGATAGTCGGCAAATTTATCGCCCCGGTCAAAGCCTTCTGTCGATTGAGATAGGACTTCGACAATCAGGCGAGGATAACGCTTGCAGGTAGTCAAGACCCGATCGCGATCGTCACAAGTCACCATCACATCGGGGTAGTAGTAGGTGTTGAGGCTCTCAATCCGTGCCTTCATATCAGACATAAACACCCGACACGGGCCGCCTCGGACATGGCTTCTGAGCAAGGCAAACAGATTGCCAGCGATCGTCACATGGGAGTCCGATGCTCCCGCCATCGCGTAAATCTGCCCGTTCACATATTCGTGCTTGAGCGGACTCTTCGCTTCTGTTTGGAGATACTCTTCTGCGGAAAGATGGAAATGGCTAGGCTGAGCAATCATGAGTTCTTTCAATTCAAGTGATCCGGTAGCTAAGGCAATGACAACCAGTACTCCAATCTTAGCCCCCAGGTAAGTTTGATGATTAAGCCAAGTGGCGCTGGAAAAAACTGATCGTCATTTCCCAGGCTTCTTCGGCGGCAGGCTGGTTATAGCTATCGCGGCGATCGCTCAAGAAACCGTGCCCAGCTTCAGGAAAAACGCTGATCACATAGCGCTTTTTTTGGCTAGACAGCGCTAAGGCGATGCGGGCGTGTTCATCGGCAGCAATTAGCTGATCGTTAGCGCCGTAGAGCAGCATAATTGGGGCTTTAATCTCGGCCGTCCGATCCAAAAGGGCTGGGCGACCCAATGGATCGGGGTTGGCGGCTATCCCACCGCCGTAAAAGGCAACCCCCGCTTTCAGCTTGTCGGCATGGGTCGCGCAGGCTAAATAAACTAGCCGTCCACCCATACAGAAGCCGATCGTACCGATAGTGGCTGGCTTGACCTCTGGACGCTGAGCCAAAAAGGCGAGGCTGCTGGCAACGTCAGCCATCGCAGTGTCATCTTTGAGGGTTTTCAGTTTGGCGACCGCTGCATCGACATTCGTGTAAGCAAAAGTTTCGCCCCGGTAAAAGTCGGGTGCCAGGGCAGCATAGCCTTTCTGAGCCAAGCGATCGCAGATTTCTTTGATGTTATCGTTCAATCCAAATGCTTCCATCTGAACAATCACCGCTGGATGGGGGCCAGCCGGACTCGGAATCACGTAGTATCCTGACAGACCATCGGCTAGTGTAACCATTTGACCTGGGTTGGTTTTAGCAACCGTGGTGTTAGTTCGGGTAAACAGAGCGGCGATCGCGATGCCCGAAGAAGCAAACAGCAAATTTCGTCGTTTCATAAAAAATCTTGACAGACCCCTAGCGCTGATTTTCGATTACGGAGTTGGCTAATTCAACCACGTCTTTTCGCTCTCCAGCTTTGACCCCGACCATATAGCGAAACCCATCCTGATCCCAAAACAGCATTGAGTCGCCGCAGTTGGCCCCACAGATCGCCGGCACAAAAAAGCCGGAAATTCCTCTGGTTAAAGACACTGGCCCAAATTGCTGCTTTACATCCTCTGGCAGGCGGGCCCAAGGCTCATAGGCAGGATCGCGGTAGTCAGCAAACTGCTTAGCGATCGAGGGCGTATTGGGAGTCAGGCGCTCGCCTGACAACGTTCCCCACCGACAGGCATTGCCGCCGTGGCAATCTTCAGCCCAGCCCAGAATGATTTCGTATTGGGTCGTATTGCGAACCGTGACGGTAGCGTAAAGAGGCGGGTCGTCTTTATCTTTGGGCAGCCGGGGCGGTAACAAGAGCGGCACCTGCGTCACCGTCGGCAGTTGAGCGGCAATCGCCTCTAGAGCAGGCGGAATTGATCTTAGTTTGACAGCTTCAGCCCAACTGGGCTGACTCCAAACCAGTCCAGCGGCAACCCAGATCCAGAGGGGCAATCGGGGCAAAAGAGACTTGATTCCTAACATGGGATTCCTAGCATAGGTAATCTCTAGCTCTCGGCATCAATCACTGCAATACAGTCAATTTCCACCAAGACATCCTTGGGCAGCCGGGCCACCTCGACGCAGGCGCGGGCTGGAGCCAATGATGCTTCAAAATACTGCCCGTAAACGCTGTTCATGGCAGCAAAATCATTCATGTCTGCCAGGAATACGGTTGTTTTGACGACGTTCTGCCAGTTGGCTCCGGCTGCCTCTAAAATCGCCTCTAAGTTTTTCATGACTCGGATTGTTTGTTGGGTGACATCGCCTGCACCAACAATCTCGGCGCTATCAGGATCTAAAGCAATCTGTCCAGCCACAAACACCAAATCACCGCTGGCCCGAACGGCTTGATTGTAGGGGCCAACCGGGGCGGGGGCGCGATCGCTGCGGATCATCTGTTGAGTCATAAAACCTTAAAGTCTGGTGTCGTTCTAGCCCCAATCTTAGCAGGGTCGGGTTTTGCCCAGATTCGAGACTGACATGGGTTGGACTAGATAGATTTTTTAAATCCCCAAATCCTAGCTGAGAACCGGGGTATACTTAGAGCTAAAGCATAGAATTCAGTTTGTCTCTGTGGAACTTTCCTGTAAAAGTGAGTATGCATTGCTGGCAATGCTGGAAATGGCGGACAGCTATCAACGGGCTGAGCCAATGCAAATTCGTCAGTTGGCTGCCCTGCATAATATTCCTGACCGCTATCTAGAGCAGCTTCTGGCCACTTTGCGTCGAGCCGGCTTAATTCGCAGCCAGCGCGGAGCCAAGGGAGGCTATCTGCTGGGGCGAGAACCTTGGCAAATTACTTTACTGGAAGTGATTGACTGCATTGAAGGGCTAGAGGCGAAAGCGGGTGAAAAGTCCTTAACCACAGAGACGGTTGAACGAGCTGTCGTCCGGGAAACTTGGCAAGAAGCCTGCCAAGCTGCGAATACGGTGCTTCAACGCTGCACCCTCAAAGATTTATGCGAACGGCGACAGATCAAACAGCAGCTTGATGTGATGTACTACATTTAAAGACCTTTTAGGTTGAAAGACCCTTTAACCCTTTGCCCTTTTAACGACACTGCCCTATGCGGATTGCCCACGACATTACCGAGCTGATTGGTCGCACTCCTTTAGTGCAACTGAATCGGATTCCCCAAGCGGAAGGCTGTTTAGCCCAAATTGTTGTCAAGCTGGAAAGCATGAATCCAGCGGCGTCGGTCAAAGACCGGATTGGCATCAATATGATTAACGAAGCCGAGCGGCAGGGCTTGATTGTGCCCGGCAAGACAGTCTTAGTGGAGCCAACCTCTGGCAATACCGGCATTGCGCTGGCGATGGTAGCCGCTGCCAAAGGCTATCGACTGATTCTGGCCATGCCAGAAACGATGAGTTCAGAACGACGGGCCATGCTGCGGGCCTACGGGGCTGAGCTAGAGCTAACTCCTGGGATTGAAGGAATGAGTGGCTGCATTCAACGGGCCCAGGAGATTGTCGATAAAACCCCTGATGCCTATATGTTGCAGCAGTTTCGCAACCCCGCCA
The DNA here is from genome assembly GCA_019359715.1 of Aphanocapsa sp. GSE-SYN-MK-11-07L. Taxonomy (GTDB): domain Bacteria; phylum Cyanobacteriota; class Cyanobacteriia; order Thermosynechococcales; family Thermosynechococcaceae; genus JAHHGS01. The sequence goes on from JAHHGS010000121.1 coordinate 8,901, forward strand.
ATCCGCAAATTCACCGCTTAACAACGGCAGAAGAAATTTGGGCCGACACCGATGGTGAAGCTGATATTTTGATCTCCGGCGTTGGCACAGGCGGGACGCTAACCGGAGTTGCCGAAGTGCTGAAAGAGCGTAAACCCAGCTTTCAGGCGATCGCCGTTGAGCCAGCCAATAGCCCGGTGCTGTCGGGCGGGCGGCCTGGGCCCCATAAAATTCAAGGGATTGGAGCTGGTTTTATCCCGCCGGTGCTACGGGTTGACCTGATTGATGAAGTAATTACCGTCGCTGATGATCAGGCGATCGCCTATGGGCGGCGGCTAGCCAGAGAAGAAGGTTTGCTTTCAGGCATTTCCAGCGGGGCGGCTCTTTACGCCGCTATTCAAGTCGGGCTACGCCCAGCCAACAAAGGTAAGCTGATCGTGATGGTACAGCCTAGTTTTGGTGAACGCTACCTCAGTACTCCCCTGTTCCAAGACCCAGAGCCAATCCTAGCCCACTCTTAAAATCCTGACTTGCATATTATTACTATTTCTCGAAAGCCCTACGGATCATAGCTTTCGGGAAAAATTTGTTTTTGCCTTTGTCGGATTAGACATCGCTCTCTCTACAATTTGAGGTAGGATTTATCGCGATCGCTCACCTCATTCTCGTTCAAATTTATGGCAAACTCGAATCGAGTCCTCGTGCTGTTTGCTCACCCCGCCTTAGAAAAGTCGTGGGTGAATCGACATTTGATTCGAGCTATTCAAGGGTTAGAATCTGTTACCGTTCACGACTTGTATGAGCTGTACCCCAGCTTTCACATTAATGTTGAGCTTGAGCAAGAGCTGCTGCTAGCCCACGATGTAATTGTGTTTCAGCATCCCTTCTACTGGTACAGCAGCCCCGCCCTCCTAAAGGAGTGGCAAGATTTAGTCCTGGAGTATGGATTTGCCTACGGTGACGGTGGCACTGCCCTGAGGGGGAAAAAATTTCTGTCGGCGATTACAACGGGCGGCGGCGAGAAAGCTTACTGTCGAAAGGGGTACAATCGCTTCACAATTCGAGAACTGCTGGTGCCGTTTGAGCAAACTGCCGTCCTGTGCGGGATGGAGTATTTGCCCCCCTTTGTTGTCCAGGGAACGCATCAACTGCGAGAGCGGGAGCAAATCGCCAGGCATGTTGAAGATTACCGACGGACAATTCTCGCCTTGCGCGACGATACCGTTGATTGGTCAGGACTGCGGCAACTCCAACACCTAAACCACGGTTTGGAGCAGATTATCCTCAGCTCGGAGACAATGCCCCATGTCTAACCAAGGCTTCTTTATTCAGGCGTTTATTTACCTGCTGGCGGCGGTGCTGTCGGTGCCGATCGCCAAACGATTGGGATTAGGCTCTGTGCTGGGGTATCTGCTGGCGGGGGTGATTATTGGCCCGTTTGGCTTGCGGTTTGTCGGTCAGGAAGGCGAAGATGTGATGCATTTCGCCGAATTTGGGGTTGTGATGATGCTGTTTCTGGTCGGGCTAGAACTGCAACCTACCCTGCTTTGGCGTCTGCGGATGCCGATTTTGGGCTTGGGCGGTTTGCAGGTGGGCGTCACAGCCCTGGTAGCAGCGGGTATTGGCTTACTGGCAGGGCTGTCTTGGCAGATGTCCCTAGCAGTTGGGCTGATTCTGGCCATGTCTTCGACCGCGATCGTTCTGCAAACCCTAAACGAAAAGGGGTTGATGAAAACCGATGCCGGACAAGCTTCCTTTTCAGTGCTGCTGTTTCAGGACATTGCGGTGATTCCAATTCTGGCCCTGCTGCCGCTGTTGGCAATCCGTAAAAGTTCGCCGGTGAGTCTAGCCTCGAATCAACTGATCTTCGTCGCAGCCGAAACGACCAAGCATGCCAGTCTCCCAGCGTGGCAACAGGCGCTCCTGGTGCTGGGGACTGTCGGCGGCATTATTATTGGCGGTAGATTTCTCACCCGCCCCATCTTTCGCTTCATTGCCGTAACGCGGCAGCGGGAGGTATTTACAGCCATGGCCTTGCTGCTGGTGATTGGAATTGCGATCGCAATGCAAAACATTGGCTTGTCGCCTGCTCTAGGCACCTTTGTGGCCGGAGTCGTGCTGGCCGAGAATGAGTATCGTCACGAATTAGAAAGTGATATTGACCCCTTTAAAGGCTTACTGCTGGGTCTATTTTTCATTTCGGTCGGAGCGAGTATCAACTTCAATTTATTGATTCAGCAACCGCTGTTGATTCTGGGGTTAGTGCTCGGATTAGCCGTAGTCAAATTTGCCGTTTTATTCGGGCTAGGGCGGCTGTTTCGGATGGAGCTGAGCCAGAATTTACTATTTGCTTTCGCCTTGGCTCAGGGGGGCGAATTTGCCTTTGTATTGTTCTCGTTTGCGCTCCAAAACAACGTCCTCACACCAGCCGTCTCAGAATCTTTGGTAGCAGCCGTTGCCCTCTCGATGATGCTAACGCCGCTGATCATGATCTTCAATGACCGGGTGGTGCAGCCTCGGTTCACTCTGGCAGAAATTGAGCAGGAAGCGGACGAAATTGACGACAACGAAAATCCGGTCATTATTGCTGGCTTTGGTCGGTTTGGGCAAGTGGCGGGGCGGCTGCTGATTGCCAACGGCTACAAAGTTACCCTACTCGAACAAAATCCAGCCCAAATTGACCTGCTGCGTCGGTTTGGTTGGAAGGTGTTTTATGGTGATGCCTCCCGGCTCGATTTACTGCGGGCAGCAGGAGCAAATCAAGCCAGACTGATGATTGTGGCGATCGATGATCCTGAAAAGACCGTTGAAGTGGTCAGACTCGTTAGCAAGCATTTTCCTCACCTCAAGATCTTGGCCCGGGCAACCGATCGCCGTCATGCCTATGAACTGATTCGACGTGGGGCAGATGTGATTCAACGAGAAACCTTTGAGTCTGCCCTAGAGCTGGGGACTGAAGCGCTAAAACTGCTGGGCAGCCGCTCCTACAAAGCACATCGGGCGGCCAATCTGTTTCGGGATCACGATGAGAAGGTTTTACGGGAAATGGCACTTTTGGAGGGAGATGAGACAGCAATTATTGCCAGAGCGCGTCAGATGTCGCAGGATCTGGCCCAGCTCCTCCAATCAGATAACCGCGAACTGACCCAGGACGTTGACCGAGCCTGGGATATTTCCGCTCTGCGCCGGAGTCCCTAATCCTAATTCCAACTGATGTTGGATTCAAGATTTGTCACCTTTTGGGCAGGTAGGGAATCCAGGTGATTTCGACCCTGTGAGGGTTTCTAAAATAACCTGGATTGCTCAGGCGCTATCGCAACCGATCGCGCCATTTGCAGCTTGGCAATCTAAGGATAAACGTATACCCCAAGCTGGTTCGGCACCCGCTGCCAGCGTTTTGCCTTTGCTCCCTTCGCCAATCGGTCAGCAATTTGCTTCTTCACCTCGGTCAGTCGAGCTGGCGATAAATCACCGTACAGGGCAGAGGCGATCGCTTCTGCCCGCATTGGTGTGCCCTGGTTAGAGGCTAACACCTGCTCAACTGAACCCATCAAAGAGCTGCCGTTTGCCAAGGGGTTGACTGGCGAAGACTTACCGGCCTTCTTCTTCTGCATCCCAGCAGACTTGGTCTTAGCTGGCGGCTTTTGTTTGCCGGCAGATGCTGGCTTAGTTCGGAGGGTATAGTGGGAATCTTTGCCTGTGACTTTGTCCCACCGTTGACGGTCTACGCCCCGCCACATAATTGTCCGCATCCGTTTGCGCTCTTGTTGGAGCATGTTTTTGTCCAACGCTCCATGCAGCAGATCGATAATGTCATCCAAAGACATCACCTGTCCCGCATGATCTTCCATTACCTTGGCTACCGCCTGGGTCTTTGTCATCTCAGTGAATGGAGGCAGCAGGGGTAACACGGTTTCCCGCAGAACCGTTCCTGATTCAGTCGGGGGCGATGCCGGAATTGGCTCTTTGGTAACTTTTGCAGCCTTGACTCCAGCTTTAGGCGGAGTGGGCTGGGCGGTCGATTTCTGGCCCCGAGGCTTAGTTGGACGAGTGGAAGCGGAACGAGGCGGTTTTGCTTGAGTGGGCGAAGCCGACAAGGCTGATTCCTCTGGCGTGGAAGGACTAGAGGCGGCTGGTAAGGCTGGCGGAAGTTCGGCTGGACTGACGCTCGGCTTTGCCGTTCCATAGGGAATTGCGATCGCCGATGCGCCTGGTGAAATCATCTGATCGACCAAGAGAGCATTGATATGATTGAGTTGCTCTCTAGCGTGACCTGCTTGGTGCTCAGCGTCAGTGACGAGGGCAAGGTAGTGATCGCGCAAAGCAATCAAGGTATCCAATAGATTGGCAGAATTTGATGTTGAAGACATTAGGCAAGAAGAGCATTACTTTAGCGCATAGCATACTACATTGAGCATAAAGTAGCGAGGTTATCGCTCAATTTTCTGGATCAAAATGCCGATTGAGAGTGATATTCTCAAAAAGCTCTGCCGATAGCACTCTCAAATTGGGTCTGAAATTGCGAGTAGCAGTAGGCAAGTAATGCTTGCGGACTGACTTGAATACCACTACTCTTTTTGTGGAACCCAATTGATTTCTAGAACCAGAGTCTGCCCGATTAGAAAGTTATCGCTGCCTAGCCACAACAAATATGCGCTGTTCATTACTGAATCGGTTTCAGGGGACGTTATTGGGGGCAAACCTGGGGCTTGTTCTGGCGCAATTGGCCCAGATTTATCCGCATTGGCGGTTATGGCAGGCTCTGCCGTCTGAAATTGCAGCGTTGCCCTTACTGCCGCTGATTCAGCATTGGTCTGAGGTCCTGATTCAGGGCGACTCAGAACTCTTGGCTTTGAGGATTCAGCCCAGAGATTTGCCGGTAACAGCCTTCGGACTGACGCTGCCGTTGGGGTTGTACTACCATGACCAACCGACCCAATTAGAGCAGCAAATTCAAGTTACCCTAACCGCGATCGCCGCAACTGAGCTGGCATCAGCCGTTACCGCAGTCAATCAAGCGATCGCCTATATCTTGCAAGAGCGCGGGCAACCGACGGAGCTAATTCCAACCCTTTTAGCGGCCGGGCTGCCTAGTCCCTTGAGTCAGTGTTTAGTTCAGGTGCAGCGCTTGCAGGCGGAATACATCGGGCTAGGCCCAGCGATCGCTGCAATGGCGGATACTGAACCTGTGATAGCCGCAATCGGACTGGGCTTTTACGCCTATTTATCCACTCCAACCGATGTTCGGCTGACGCTGCTGAGAGCCATTCAAACCAGTCCGAAAGTTGAACTAACAGCCCTGGTTGCAGGCGCACTTGCCGGAGCTGAGCAGGGTTGGACTGCAATTCCGATCAGTTGGCGATTGCAGACCCCGTCAGACTATCCGCAGGCAATTTTGAGCTTAGCCGATCGCCTGTTGGCAGCATGGGCAGGCTGCGATCCTGTCAGTCAGACTCCGATCGAAAATCTAGCCCTGTCTGCGCCTGGCGTCATGCGTCCTCGTTAAGTTAAGAAGTGTACTTTAGGAAGGACACTTCTTAACATCTAAACTGCTCATGTCTCAATCGCTGTGGCGGTCGCTAGGTCAACTATTAGTCTGCGAGTAATCGATAAATTTCTCGCTTCACCTGAATCAAGCTCTCGCGGATTTGGCTTGCTTGCTCTAGGTTGCCACTTCTCGCCAACTGAGTTATGGCATCATTTAACTCAATAAAAGCCTTGCGTAACTCCAGCAGTTCCGCCGGCATACCTGGGTTGCTGTAGGCTTCATCTGGGCTACCGGCCTGCTGATTGCGATCGCTCAGCAACTGCTGGCCGCTCTCAGTCACGGTGTAAACTCGCTTACCTTCTACCTGCTCACTGGTTAGATACCCCCCATCTTCGAGTAATTGCAGGGTTGGGTAAACAGAACCAGGGCTAAGTCGCCGAAAGCCGCCGTGCCGAGCTTCTAAGTCTTTGATTAGCTCATAGCCGTGCCGAGGGCGCTCAGCCAGCAATTCCAGCAAAATGAACTTAATATCACCCCGCCGAGTTCGCTGTTCGTCTCCCCAGCCCCGCCCGTGTCTACCGCGACCGTGGGCAAAAAATTGATTGCCGCAGCCTGTATCGGCCCAAGCGATCGCGAAGGCGGGTCGATGAAATTGTCTAAACATATCTGTCTCCTAGCTAATGAGCCTAGAATTTTTGTTGACGCATCACGATATATCGTAAGCATAAAAATACTGTATCGCGATATATCGTCATGCGTCAACTTCTTGATCATGAATAGTGCGAAGGGGTACCGTTTGAGCAAACTCTTTTCGCTAAGCTGATAGCGGGACTGGGCGTACTGATGCCTAGCCAGTTTGCCTCAATCGCTTTGTGAGTAGGAGCCGGATAACTGTATGGTCGTTTTAACCCCCAATCCAAGTTTTAGCTTGACGATCCGCGTGGAAGTGCCCCGTCAACCAGGCAGGCTGGCCCAAGTCCTGGCAGCGATCGCAGATGTGGGGGGAAGCATCGGGCATATCAACCTAATTGAGACAGGGCGGACAACGCTGATTCGCGACATTAACGTCGATGCCTCCAGCACCGAACACGCGGAAGCGATTGTCGAAGCCGTCAAAACCAATAGCCCAGTTAAAGTCTTAGAAGTTTTTGACCGCACGTTCAAGCTCCACCAAGGCGGCAAAATTACCATCCGCAGCAAGCATCCCCTCCAAGGTCAAGATGATCTGGCCATGGCCTACACGCCAGGGGTGGGCAGAATTTGCACGGCGATCGCTCAAGAGCCGGAAAAAGTTCACACCCTGACGATTAAAAGCAACACGATCGCCGTTGTCACCGATGGCAGCGCCGTTTTGGGCTTGGGCAACATTGGCCCCGCCGCCGCTCTGCCAGTGATGGAAGGCAAAGCGATGCTGTTTCAGGAGTTTGCGGGGCTAGATGCTTTCCCAATTTGTCTGTCAACCCAAAATGTGGATGAGATTGTCGCCACCGTTAAAAATATTGCCACCGTCTTTGGCGGTGTCAACCTGGAAGATATTAGCGCTCCCCGCTGTTTTGAAGTCGAGGCTCGCCTGAAGCAAGAACTGGATATTCCAGTCTTTCATGATGACCAGCACGGCACGGCAATTGTCTCTCTGGCGGCTCTGATCAACGCTCTCAAACTGGTGAACAAGACCTTGCCAGCCGTCAAGATTGTGATCAATGGGGCCGGAGCGGCGGGGGTGGCGATCGCCCGGCTTTTACGCCAAGCTGGAGCAACCACGCTCTGCCTGTGCGATTCCCAGGGAATTGTTAGTCATCAACGCTCCAACTTGACCGCTGAAAAACAAGAATTTGCGGTTGACCAATCAGGTAAACTAGCAGATGCAATGCAGGAGGCTGATATCTTTTTGGGCGTGAGTGCGCCAGGGGTGGTGACGCCAGAGATGGTGCGCTCCATGGCGGCTGACCCAATTGTGTTTGCGATGGCCAACCCCGTACCAGAAATTCAGCCGGAACTGGTGCGAGATCACGTGGCGGTGATGGCAACCGGGCGCAGTGATTACCCGAATCAAATCAATAATGTTTTAGCCTTTCCAGGTGTCTTCCGGGGGGCGCTAGATTGCCGCGCCAAGGCGATCACCACCAGCATGTATTTAGAAGCGGCCCATGCGATCGCTGCCTTAGTCTCTGCCACTGACCTCAGCCGAGAGTATATTGTCCCCTCTGTGTTTGATCCACGGGTTGCTCCAGCGGTGGCCGCCGCTGTGATCCAAGCGGCTCGCCAAGAAGGAATTGCTCGCTGCTAGAGCGCATCAGCGCCCTCATCCCCCAACCAGTCCAGAATTCCGGTAGCGGTTGCTCGGGGGCATTCTAGGTGAGGAACGTGACCACAGTTAGGGATCCAGATTAACTTGCTCGTGGGAATGCTGCGCTGAAACGGCTCAGCATCGGCTGTGCCTAAAATCCGGTCAGATTCGCCCCAAACGATTAGAGTGGGCGATCGCAGTTCGGCCAACCTGGCTCGAAATGAGCCGTAGCCGCCGCTGCGGGTAAAGGAAATCAGCGCTTGTCGCCAGCCAGGGGCTCCTAAATGCAAGGCGGCACAAAGTTGGGCATCTGGGCTGGCGAAACTAGGGTCATAGTAGGCGTTGAGGCTAATGTTTTGCCGCACCTTGGGCGATCGCAAAAACGAAGTAGCTAGCCAACCCAAAGGTGGAATCAAAAACTTGCCAACGGTCGGGCCAGGATTAAAGCCAGCGCTGTCAATCAAGACTAGCTTCTGCACGGCCGCTGGGTAAGTGAGGGCAAAGTCGATCGCCGCCGCTCCGCCCATTGATGCACCAACTAAAATCACCGGTTGATTGATTAAGGTTCGCCAGCAGTGGTACAGATGAGTCTTGATCGTGTCTGGGCTAAAAGCTAATCCTGCTGGACGGTCTGTAAACCCAAATCCCAGCAGGTCAATGCCCCAAGTCGGGTGGCTATCAGCGAGCAGCGGCAGCAGGCGGCGAAATTCCAGCAAAGAACTGTCAAAGCCAGACAGCAGTAAAAATGGAGTGCGCTGGTGCGCTTGACCTAGACCAACATAGGCAGTGGCGATCGCCGCTGACTGAAGAGGCGTCATCATCGGCTGAAACTGAATTTGTTTGACGAGAGCCAGGGAAGCTGGCTCTGTGAGTTGAGCAATCAAGTCAGAGCAGAAATCCATGGCGCTTAGACTGGCAAATCAAACAGCACCGTTGTCATGTAGCGTTCCGCCCAATCTGCCCCAAACGCTTTTTCTAGCACCCGTCGCGTTTTGTCATTTTGCTGCTGTTGCAAGCAGTAGCGCTGCTGTCCGGCTAAAACGCCGGCCTGTTGCTCACGGGTCAGGGCGGGAGTAGCGATCGCCTGCTGGCAGTGAATGCTCAAAAAATCCGCCACGCGCTGCACAAACTGGTCGCCCTCAGCCTCATCTGTCGGGCGGACAAATAAGCAAAACTGCGAAAAAATGTTGCCCCAGCCCGGTAAGTCTCTCGGTTGAGCAAACTCTAACCGGGGTAGACTTCTGAGCGCGCTTTGGTAAGACTCTGGCAGCGCATAGTTCTCGCTCACAGGTGACAAATCGACGATCGCAGCGCTAATTTGTCCTCGTCCAGCCACCAAGTCAGTCCCAAACATTGGCAGTGCGTAGCTGGGGCGGGGAAACATGACGCAGTGCAGAATATCGAGGGTATTGCCGACGCGGGCTAATTCGAGGTGCAGCTTGCGAAACTGCGGCGTTTGGTAGCAGCGATTTTGGATCACCAGCCGTTCTCCTTCTAGCTTGCCTTCGACGTAGCCTAAATCCGCTGGCAGATCGTAGGGCGACAAGTCTAAATACTGCTGCCACACCGATTCAATCCGGTCAGATAGCTGACGGATCAAGGGGTGCTGCTGTTCTCGAATCGAGGGTGGAATTAAATCCGGCATGATGATTGCGGCGGTTCTAACTCTCAGGATACAGGCGTCGGGTGCCCATAGTCAGCGGCGATCGCCGCAGTCAAGCCCTCCAACGTATATTCTGCGGCTTCAATGTCTACTTTACCGAACAGTTGACGGCAGGTCTGTGACGTTTGGGGGCCAATCGAGGCCAGGCGAACCTCTGCCAGCCAGGCTTGCCAGCCTGACCCAGCCGCCTGGGTGATCAACTGACAAAAGTTTTGCACGGTTTTAGAACTGGCAAAGGTGATCACCTGGACGGCTCCTTGCTTGAGCGCCAGCAGAATCTGCGGGTCAACCTCCGCCGGACAGCCGGACTGGTAGGCTGGAACTTCGACCACGTCGGCTCCCTGAGCTTGAAATTCCGCCACCAGCGTCTCGCGTCCCCCCGTTTCCACCCGTGGGAAAAGAATTTTCATCCCCGCTAAATGCCCACCTTCTGGAAAATGGGCCACCAAAGAATCAGCCACAAAGTCTGGTGGAATAAAATCGGGCTTTAAGCCTTTTTGGATCAGGCAATTTGCCGTTTTACGCCCGACGACGGCAATTTGAACCCCAAACAGCGATCGGGCATCTTTGCCTTGGGTCAGCAGCCTTTCCATAAACGCTTCCACGCCATTGGCCGAGGTGAGAATTAGCCAGTCAAACTGCGACAGGTCGGCGATCGCCTGATCTAATCCTTGCCAACTGGTCGGCGGGCCAATCTGGAGCGCAGGCATTTCTAACACATTGGCGCCAATTGCCCGCAGGCGATCGCTAAACTGGCTCGATTGCTCTAGGGCGCGGGTCACCAGCACGGTTTTACCTGCCAGGGGCTGAGCAGTTGGATCTAGCTGGGGCGCATATTCGACCGGTGGCAACAAAGACAAGCCAGCCACCTGACCGACAATCACTACAGCCGGAGAAAGCTGCTCTCCCGCCGTTTTGGTCATAATATCGGCCAGGGTGCCGCGCCAAATCGTTTGCTCTGGTCGTCCTGCCCAGCGGACAATTGCCACCGGGGTGCGGGGCGATCGCCCATAGTCTTGTAGGTGCAAAATAATTTCTGCCAGCCGCTGCCCGGCCATCAAGATCACCAGCGTTTCCATCCGGGCGAGGGCGCGCCACTCCAATTCTTCTGGAGCGTGGGCGGTTAAAACCGTAAAGCAGCGGCTCAATTCTGGATGGGTGAGCGGAATCCCGGCTAGCAGCGGGGCAGCCAGGGCTGAAGACAGACCTGGGATCACTTCTAAATTGCAATGGGCCGCCTGCAAAGCTTCAATCTCAGCTATTCCCCGCCCGAACACTAATGGGTCGCCGCTTTTGAGCCGTACCACCTGCTGGCCCTGCTGACAAGCATCAATCAGCAGCCGATTAATGTCTGGTTGACTGACGCTGGGGCGACCGCCCCGTTTCCCTACATCCAAGCATAGACACCCCTGCCTGGCTAAACTGAGCAATTGGCTATCGACTAAAGCATCGTAGACAATCAGATCTGCCTGCGCTAAAAGCTGCTGTCCCCGTAAGGTGAGATATTCAACTCTGCCTGGGCCAGCGCCCACCAGATAAACTTTGCCCTGCATACTTCCAAGCCGATTGCGATCGCCCGCTGCACTATCAAGTCTCAGCTTAGCCTGCAACCGAAATCGAGAAGCATCAAGTCCTGTAAAGTTTGCAGATTTGGCTTCAGAGAACAAACCGCCGAGCAGTCCTAACGATAAGCCGTCAAATAAACTTGGCGAATGTAACCGGTCAGACGATAAATTTGGCTGGAAATTAAATCAAGGAACGGATAGAGACGATCAACATCGGCTGTGCTGTTACAGCGAATAATTAGCGATCGCTGTTGTCCTTCCGTCGAAATGTCGAGGTCGCAGTTGCCGAGCAGCGATCGTAACGGTTCATCAAAGGACTGCCAGAAGCGAATTTTCCAAGTCAGGCTGAGCAGCGATTGCAATTCCAAATCAGCATCAACTAGCAAGCCACCGCAGTCTCTGACAAATTCTTGGTGCTCAGCGATCGACTTAACTCGCCAGGCAATCCGCTCAGACAGAGACAGGGCTTCTCGTTGTCGAATTGGATCTTTAGAATCGAGAGACTCAGCCAAGAAGTCGGAAAACACTGCTAGAATTTCGCCGTCATTCATCACTGATATCAGCCTCTAAGCTTGAAACACAACCGTTGAGTTGTGGTTTTTTGGGGAAAGTTGACGCAAGTTAAAGACTAAATAAAAACTAAATTGCAAGCAAAAATTGCGGCTCAGCTAACTCAAATTATTTTCCAGAACAGACGAAAATTCAATTCATCAACAGCCGCAGCCCTACTTTAGTTGATCGGAAAATAACTTGCCTATAGTTTCTAATCTCTGTCTCACCTTTTAAAGGTTCCATAAAAATTTCAAAACCGCATTAACGCCAGCCGTAAATTATTGATTAGCATTTTCAAACAACGCCTGGTTTTAAACTCTTCGCCAAAAAGTCTTTGGCTTATTACTTAAAGCGTATTTAATTATGTTAGACGTTCTCAAGCCATGTCAGCCGCATCAAAGATAAAAAAAAGCTTGTCAGACGATAGATAAACTTAGAGGCAGTTTTATTTGATTGAATCGCTGAGTTTTTGTTGATTACGCAATTTTTTAATTCCCTGCCGAAAACCTAAAACTAACAAAATGTTAGCCAGCGTTAAAAACAGTTCGGCTCCTCCATGCAGCACATCAACATTGCCGAGGGACTGCCCATAGACAGTTTGGGCATAGATGCCAACTGGAATGGTGACTGCCACAAATACCAGCGTGCCGTAGAAGCCAACCAACCCTAACCAAGGAGCCTGCCCCGAACGGGTGAGAAACCAAAGAAATCCTAAGTAGGGAAACAGTGACAGGGCAAACAGCGTTTCTTTAGACATACTGCAATCTTAAATCAAATCAATAGAGCGATTCTAAATCGGTCATCAAGGGTACGGTCTGAACAAGAGCGCTTTTCAGCATCAGCTTGGAGCAAAAATGGCAGATATTGAAAACTGTCGGCGATCGCTAGCTTTCATCTTTTGCTTGACTGAGTTTTGCGGTGCGCCAAATCCACCAGCCGGCTCCGCAGAGGGCTATGTTCCCAACCAGAGTCATCGCTGCTTGCAGCGTCACCAGCCATTCCAAGCTGGGAGCGTTGTCAAAGTAGTGCCAGGTGCAGGCACACATGGCGCTAATCAAAGCTGGCAGCATTGCCCAGGACAGCCAACGCCAAGCCGAATTCGCCTGCGCCTCGCCGTAAATCCAAATCAGCCAAATCGCTACAATCCACTCAATCACGCTAGAAACGTGGATAATCCAGGTGGGTAAAGACAGGACGTGCATAGATGGCTAAAAAAGAAAAGCAGGTGGTGTTATCTGGCTACTATGGCTATGGTAACGGCGGCGACGAAGCACTACTGGCAACCCTGCTTCAAATGTTACCGCCTCCGGTTTCACCGCTGGTACTGTCTGCTGATCCTGAGTTGACAACGCAACAGCATGGAGTGCCGGCTTGCGATCGCAATTCTCCTGCCGCAGTCTGGCAGGCTTTGCGTAGCTCAGATGGGTTTATTTGGGGCGGAGGTAGCTTAATTCAAGATGCCACCAGCGCCCTCAGCCCGCTCTACTACACCGGCTGGATGGCGATTGCCCAACGCTTAGGACTCAAAACGATCGCCTGGGGGCAAGGCATTGGCCCGCTTAAGCGACGCACCACCCAATGGTTAGCCAAAACTAGCTTTCAGGGCTGTACAGCGGTGAGTGTCCGCGATTCTGCTTCAGCTCAGCTTTTAAAGCAGTGGGAGATTAAGGGAACGCTTGCCCCCGATCCAGTCTGGGCATTGGAGTCGGTGATGCTGCCCGAATTGGCTGATTTACCGACGCCGCGAGTTGCTGTGGTGCTGCGATCGCACTCTCAACTCACCTCAGAGCGGTTACACAGTTTAACTCAGTCCCTGCAACAGTTTCAGCAGTCAACTCAGGCGTTTATCTTGCTACTGCCGTTTCAGGCTAGCCAAGATTTGGCGATCGCTCAAACCCTCCAGGCTCAGTTGCCAACGGTGAGTAAAATTCTGCAAGTGGCTGATCCACGCCAACTCAAAGGCGTGTTTGAGGGCGTAGAGCTGGCGATCGCCATGCGGCTACACGGGCTAATCATGGCAGCCGCAGAAGGCTGTCGCTGTTTTGCCCTCAGCTACGACCCGAAAATCAGCCAACTGATGCAGGAGCTGAGTTTACCAGGCTGGCTGTTGAGCGAACTGCCTACCGATCCGAAAACGATTTGTCAGACCTGGCTAGCCAGCTATGCCAGCCCGCCCGTCGCGCCTTCGCAAATCGAATCCTTGGTTGATCGGGCTTTGTTGCACCGCCAAGTATTAGCTGAAGGCTTACAAATATCGCCCTGACTGGATTGATTAAACAGTCTGCATCCAGTCGAGACACTTTTGCAGTGATTGCCGCATGGTTTGGCGATCGCTGTGGAACCGCCGCCCGTGCCCTGGCAAAACCCACTCAAATTCGTAGTCCAGCAGCTTTTGCATTGACTGAACTAACTCTGGCCAGGAGTACCAGCAAGCCCGCCGAAAAGCAATCAGTTGATGCATTGACTCCGACCAGGACAGATGATCGCCAGTGAACAAAAATTGCTGACGGTAGAGCAGGACGGTGTGCCCTTTGGTATGCCCCGGCACCGGAATAATTTTCAGGTCGATCGCCAAGTCAACGGGTGCAGAACTCGTGAGGGGAATTTCTACCCCACGGGTGTCGGAGCTAATGTCATCTTGATGCAAAATTCGCTCACAGCCAAAGTAATCGTGAAACTTCTGGTGGTCGGCGACATCATCTTGATGGGTTAAATACAGGTAACGCAGACCGCCCATTGCTTCTAGCTGCTTGACTAGAGGCGGGGCAAACCGGGGAGAATCGACCAAGACATTGCCTTCTGGACGCTGGATCAAATAGCTGGCTGCGCCATAGGAATTTTCAGCATGGTAGCCGCAGTGGTAAACATTCTCGGCAACTGGAATTGGAAAGCTGGCCTGCACAGTTTTGACGTCCGGTGGCTTTTCGACCGTACCAATTGAAGCCGTTGGGCAGGCCAATAGGGCCTGCATTGCCCGCAGCCGCTGCTCCGAGCTAATCGGTTGATGATAGACTGCTGACTGATCCCCAGCCTGCTGAAATACCTCTGGAGCCATCCAGCGGCAGGTATCGCAGTCAATGCAAGTCTGATCAACATAAAAATCGCCGGGGACATTTTCTGCCCGCCGCTGCTTGACCTGAGCCATGGCCAAATTTCCTGATCAATCGGAGGTGCAATTCCAGCCTAGCGATTTTTTAAGGCGGCTGAGCAACACAAAAGTTAATGCATTCCAGGGATTATGAAGATCCCAGCCTCCTCCAGCCTTGGTTGTTGAATTTATAGGTCGTAGTTGTTGAGTATGCTAGGATAAACTTATTGTTCCGCAATATATTACGGAAATTTAAACAACCCATAAAGACCAAGGGGGCAGTTTAATCAAATGGATTACATCGAAGGCATCATTGAGAGAGTGGCCGATTGGATACGTCAGTTGATTGATGCCTTGATGGGTGAAAGCCCAGAGGCTGAGCCAGAGCTGATTCCAATTCCTGTCCGCGATCGCCAAAGTCGCTAGGCTAAGGTTTTCGCGAACGGTGTTCTCAGTTTGACTCACATTCTTGTCTTGCATGGGCCCAACTTGAACCTGTTGGGTCAGCGTGAGCCAGATACCTATGGGCGAGTGACCCTGTCCGAAATTAATGCTCAGTTGCAGCATGAAGCCAAGGAGCTGAGTCTCTGTTTGGAAATTTTGCAGTCTAACCACGAGGGGGTTCTGGTTGATGCCATTCAGGCTGCTTTAGGTCAGCAGCAAGGTATTTTGATCAATGCAGCAGCTTACACCCATACCAGCGTTGCCTTGAGAGATGCGATCGCCGCCGTTGCCCTACCCACGGTTGAAGTGCATCTTAGCAATATTTATAAACGAGAAGAGTTTCGCCATCACTCTTGGATTGCGCCGGTTGTAATTGGTCAAATTAGCGGGTTTGGAGCCAACAGCTACCGTCTGGGGCTGCGCGCACTTGCAGATTACTTGAGCAGTTAGCCTTGACAGAAACTGGCAAAATTCAGGATACTAGAAGACTGCGACTTTTACCGTAAACTGCGCGGATCAGGTCTGCAAAGGCTGTTTTAGGATTAACTTTGATTAGCGATCGCCAAACAGCTACCTGTACGGCAAACATTAGGATAAACCATGACTTACGCAATTATTGAAACGAGCGGCAAGCAACTGCGGGTAGAGCCGGGTCGCTTCTACGACGTGAATCGGCTGAACGATCTGGAAGCTGACGCAACTGTTGAGCTAGATCAAGTGCTGCTGGTGCAATCGGGTGAAACAATCTCCGTTGGTCAGCCATTGGTGGCCGGTGCAAAAGTAGTAGCAACGGTGATGCAGCATTTGCGTGCTCGTAAAATCATCGTTTACAAGATGCAGCCGAAGAAGAAAACCCGCAAAAAGCAAGGGCATCGGCAAGACCTAACTCGGTTGATGATCAATGCGATTCATTTCAATGGCGAAGTTTTGGAATCTGCTGACTAAGATTTCTAAACTCTGTTAGCCGATTGTATTAGGTACGTTTGGGTAGGTTTTTTTAGGAGTAGAGAAGCACTATGGCTCACAAGAAGGGAACAGGCAGTACGCGTAACGGTCGTGACTCTAATGCTCAACGCTTAGGGGTGAAGCGGTTTGGCGGTCAAGTTGTCCGGGCGGGCAATATCTTGGTGCGGCAGCGAGGCACAAAATTTCATCCTGGCAACAATGTTGGGCGGGGGAATGACGATACCTTATTTGCCACGGTTGATGGGGTTGTCACCTTTGAGCGGTTTGGCAAAACCCGCAAGCGGGTGAGTGTCTATCCTGTAGCGGAATCTGCCTAGGTTTTTCAATTTTCAGGATTAAGTTTTTCAATCGTCCGATCTCCTTTATGATCAGTAGCGGAGGTTTTCCATTGGAAAGCCTCCATTTTTTAGTGAGCGTTTAGGAGTAAAAAATTTATATGACAGTCAGACGTGGACGTAGAGCAGCAACTGGCTTCATGCGAGATTTCCAGGATTTTATCCTCAGAGGCAATGTCGTTGAGTTGGCAGTTGCTGTTGTGATCGGTGGTGCCTTTGGCAAGATTGTCACCTCTTTGATTGAAGATGTAATTACCCCAGCAATTCTTAATCCTGCCCTCAAAGCCGCCAATGTTGACGATCTTGCTAAGTTGCAGGTCAACGCGATTAAATATGGCTCTTTCCTGGCTGCAATTATTAACTTTGTTGTGATTGCCTTTGTTATCTTCTTAATGATTCGGGCAATTGAGAAGTTTAAGCGCCAAGAAGAAGTTCAAGAAGCTGCTGCACCCGATACCCAAGAGCGCTTGGTCGATGTTTTGGAGCGACTAGAGAGAAAAGCCCAGCAACTGGCGATCGCTCAAAGCCCAGCAACTCGATAGCTGTTTAATGACTTTGAAGTTAAAATTGAGCGCAACTATTCTTCACAAACCTGGTAAGGAATCTGCATAGTCTTCGGGAGATGCTGGTAAAACTTTTCGCAGCCCGATCGGCTTAGCTTTTAGACTGGGCAGCGCTCAATTGACGAAACACTTCTCTGAAAAAGATTATTCTCAATGACACTTAAATTTTTTAAGTCTTGGCAGCAGTTTGGTTTCCTGGCCTTGGTCGGACTGTTGCTGAGTTGGCTGATTAGCTGTGGCACCCCCGCTAGCAACAATTCTTCAACCAGCGGAGCCAAGCAGGTCGAATTTTGGACAATGCAGCTTCAGCCCAAATTTACTGACTACTTTAATCAACTGATTGCCCAGTTTGAAAAAGAAAATCCTGACGTGAAAATTCGCTGGGTTGACGTGCCCTGGGAAGCAATGCAGCGGAAGATTTTGACGGCGGTTTCGGCCAAAACCGCCCCGGATGTGGTCAACTTGAATCCCGATTTTGCCTCTCAGTTGGCTGCTCGCAATGCCTGGCTTGATTTAGATCGCAAAATTACGTCAGAGCAGAAGGCTGAATATTTGCCAAAGATTTGGCAGGCCGGCACGCTGGGCGGTAAGAGCTTTGGCATTCCTTGGTATTTGACTTCGCGGGTTGCGATCTACAACCAAGCCTTACTGAAGCAGGCTGGAGTAACAACGCCCCCCAAAACCTTTACTGAACTGGCTCAGGTCGCCAAACAGGTCAAAGATCAGACTGGCAAATATGCTTTTTTCACTACCGTCGTGCCAGAAGATTCGGCTGAGGTGATGGAATCGTTTGTCCAAATGGGCGTCCAATTGGTGGATCAGCAAGGCAAAGCCGCTTTTAACACACCGGCTGGCAAAGCCGCATTTCAGTATTGGACTGATTTATACAAGCAAGGCTTAGTACCTCCAGAGGTGCTGACGGAAGGACATCGCTATGCGGTCGAGCTGTACCAATCAGGGCGAACCGGGATTTTAGCGTCTGGCCCAGAGTTTTTAAATGCGATCGCCACCAACGCCCCCGACGTTGCCAAAGTCTCTAGCTCTGCGCCTCAGATTACTGGCGAAACGGGCAAGAAAAACGTGGCGGTGATGAATTTGCTGATTCCCCGCGATACTGACCAACCGGAAATGGCGGTTAAGTTTGCGCTCTTTGTCACCAATAGCCAGAATCAACTCGCGTTTGCCAAGGCAGCGAATGTCTTGCCCTCCAACGTCAAGGCTTTAGCCGATCAATTTTTCACTGCTGCTCCGGCCAATGCCACGCCTGTCGAGCAAGCGAGAGTGGTCAGCGCTGCCCAAATGAAAGATGCTCAAGTGCTGGTGCCGCCGCTTAAAAATGTCAAACAGCTCCAAAAAGTGATTTACGACAACTTGCAAGCCGCCATGCTGGGCCAAAAAACCGTTGATCAAGCGATCGCAGATGCAGCCAAAGAATGGGATCAGCGATCGTCTTGAAGCTGCGTGAGTAGTTCCCCAATCAGATAAAGGGAGCCACAAATAACGGTTAAGTGGGGGGTTTTGAATCCCTCAGTCGCCCCCCTACCCCCCCAACTTTGAGCTTCGACGTGAGCGCTCAGCCGAACGGGGGAACTGGATCTGAAGTCCCCCAGAATTGGGGGATTTAGGGGGCGAAGGTGCCGAGCATCAAAGTCATCCAGCGCTGCACCGCTAGTTTGGGCTTGTAAGGCCGCCTCCAGCCCGGCGGATAAATTGGGGTAAGTCTGGCAACTGGCAAGCCACGGACAGACGTGCTGAGCCAAAATTGCTAAAGCTTCTGGATTGGCTGAGGCATGGCCAGGAATTGGGACAAGGTAGAGGTAATGGGCTTTGATAGTTGAGAGGTGAGCACTGAGTAAAGCCTGCAAAATTTCCTGATGGTCTTTGGTGCCCAGCATCCCCACCACCCAGTTGACCTGAGCGTAGCCCAAGCCATCCACGTAGCGGCGTAGCTCTTTAGCGGCAGCCGGATTATGGGCCCCATCAATTAAAATCTGTTCACCTTGCCAGTTGATCCACTGCATCCGACCTGGCCAACGAGTCTGCCCCATCCCGGTGACGATCGCTTGGTCTGTAATCTTTGACCAGCCTTGCTCACGCAAACTGAGCAAAGCGGCGATCGCCACGGCCGAGTTTGTCAATTGAAATTCGCCCGCCAGCACCAAGGGATACTCAATCCCCTGATACTCTGCCCAAGATTGCTCACCTTTTTGAATCAAACGGGCAGGTTGCACCCAAATTCCTGGGCAATCCAACTCGGCAATTCGGTTTTTGACTACGGCTACGGCGGCTGGCGGCAAGGGGCCAACCACGGACGGACGGCTCGGTTTGAGAATGCCCGCTTTTTCACCGGCGATATCAGCCAGCGTTGGGCCAAGGCGCTGCCAGTGGTCACGGCTGAGAGAGGTAATCACGCTGACCAAGGGGCGATCGCAGACATTGGTTGCATCCAACCGACCCCCTAAACCGACTTCAATCACGGCAATCTCTACACGTTGTTCGGCAAAATACCACCAAGCAGCGGCGGTAATCAGTTCAAACTGAGTGGGCTGATCGGGTTGAATCACAGACTGCACTTTTAACAGCGATCGCTCTAAATCCAAATCGCTAATCGGCTGGTCATTAATGCAAATCCGCTCGTTCCAGTTGACCAAGTGAGGAGAAATAAACCGCCCGACCCGATACCCTGCCGCCTTTAGGACTGCCGACAGATAAGCGCAGACTGATCCTTTGCCATTCGTGCCTGCTACATGCACGATCGGCACCTGCTGCTGCGGGTGGCCCAGATCAGCCAAAAGTTGCTCAATTCGCTCTAGACCGAGACAAACTCCAAACCGATCGTACTGTTTGAGAATTGAATCAATATCCACAAAAACCAATCACATCAACCTTTTGTCAGTTTAGGATGCGTGTTAGCCTGTGTCTATCCGGACGCTCAGGACTCGCTGCGTTATGCAATCCAAGACCTATCCCGTTCCGCAAACTGATCCGCCTCTCTCTCCTCGGTTGACGCTGCCAACCATGTATGATTTGCCCAGCGAAAACTCTCAGGAACCCGGTTTGCCCGACGAATACCACTCCCTGCAACCGCAACTGCTAACGGCTACCCTCCGCTTAGCTGATTATTCGGCTGACAACCGATTCAGCGTTGGGGATATGAATCTTTACTATGATGTCCGCCACGCCAACTGGTACAAGCGCCCAGATTGGTTTTTGGTTTTGGGCGTTCCCCGTCTCTACGATCAACAAGATTCGCGCCTCAGTTATGTGATCTGGCAAGAGGGAGTGAGTCCGTTTATTGTCGTGGAATTGCTCTCGCCTGGCACCGAAAAAGAGGATCTAGGAAAAACTCTGGCAGCAGCGGACAGTCCGCCGACCAAGTGGCAGGTTTATGAGCAGATTTTGCGAGTTCCTTACTACATTGTTCTCGATCGCTACACCAATCACTTGCGAGCGTTTGGCTTAACAACCGGTGGCTATCAGCCTTTAGAAATGATTGATCAACGGCTGTGGTTGCCGGAGTTAGCGATCGGCTTAGGGGTTTGGCAAGGAGAATATCAGGGCATCACGCGATCCTGGCTGCGTTGGTACGACGTTGATAACAATTGGACAATGACGGACGCTGAGCAGGAGTGCCAAGCTAAAGAGCAAGCCTTAATCCAGGTAGAGCAAGCGATCGAACGAGCAGAGCTGGCAGAGTCACAGCTAGAGCAGGTTGTACTGAGGCTCCTGCAATCAGGGATGCCAACCGCGCAGGTGGCTGACTTGACAGGGCTGGCGGAAGCAGAAGTCGTAAAACTTACTCAGGTTGATAAATAGGTATAGCTTCTGAGGCTGCGCTCGTAGTTTTCCAGTAAGCGCTGCGATTCAGCCAGCGTGATTTTATGGTCAGCCAAGGCTTTTTCGGACTGGCGGCGGATATTTTCAATCAAATCTTCGGCATCGTACTGGACATAGCCCAGGACTTCCTTCATTGTGTCGCCCCGGACGACGTGCTCAATTTGGTAGCCTTTGGGGGTGAGTTGAATGTGAACGGCGTTGGTATCGCCAAACAGGTTGTGCAGGTTGCCCATAATTTCTTGGTAAGCCCCGTTCAGGAATAAGCCCAAATAGTAGGGCTGCTCCGGCTGGAGCGGATGCAGTTCTAAGACAGGTTTGACATCGCGCAGGTCAATGAACTGGTCAATTTTGCCGTCGCTGTCGCAGGTTAAGTCGGCCAGAATGCCGCGCTGGGTTGGCTCTTGGTCGAGGCGATGAATGGGCATAATCGGGAAAAGTTGATCGATCGCCCAACTATCCGGCACCGACTGAAACACCGACAGGTTGATGTAGTAGATCGAAGCCATCATTTTTTCCAGGTCTTCGAGATCGTCCGGCACGTAGTCTTGCTGACGGGCGATCGCCAAAATCCGGGCGCAGCAGTTCCAAAATAGCCGCTCCACCCTGGCCCGTTCGGTCAGGCTAAGGTGGCCAAAGTTAAACAGGCTAATTGCTTCCTCTTTGAATTGGAGGGCGTCGTTGTAGGCTTCTTGGTAGTTGTCAGCTTCAATCCCGACATAGGTTTCGTAGAGTTCCCGTACGATCGCGTGCTCCTCGTCTTGCAGCGGTTCCGGCAGTTCTGACCAGACTTCGCTGCTGCCTAAAACATCAAAAATCAGCACTGACTGGTGGGAGGCGATCGCTCTGCCGCTTTCACTCACTAAGGTCGGGACAGGGATTTGGCGCTCAGTGCAGGCTTCTTTGATTTCCGCCACGACATCATTGGCGTAGTTCTGCATACTGTAATTTTTGGAAGCGTGAAAGTTGGTTTTGGAGCCGTCGTAGTCTACCCCTAGCCCGCCGCCGACATCCAAGAAGCGCATATTAGCCCCCAGCCGCACCAGCTCCACGTAAACTTGGCTGGCTTCCCGCAGGGCGTCTTTGACGACGCTAATCGCCGAAATCTGCGAACCAATATGAAAGTGCAAGAGCTGCAAGCAATTCAGCATATCCGCCGATCGCAGTTGCTCGACCGCGGCTAAAATCTCTGGAATCGTCAGCCCAAACTTGGCCCGATCGCCAGCGGAGGTGCCCCAGCGCCCAATTCCCTTGCTGCTCAGTTTGACCCGGACGCCGACAATCGGCTGCACGCCCAGCTTGCGGCTAACTTCAATCACGAGCGGAATTTCTTCAATTTGCTCTAAAACAATAATGCAGGTTTTACCCAGCTTGCTGGCCAAAATGGCGGTTTCAATGTATTCCTGGTCTTTGTAGCCATTGCAAATCAGTAGGGCATCCGGCGTAGTTAAAGCAGCCAAAGCAATCAGTAATTCTGGTTTAGAGCCTGCCTCCAAGCCAAACTGGTGCGGCTGCCCAAACCGGACTAAATCTTCGACTAAATGCCGCTGCTGGTTGCACTTGACCGGAAACACGCCCCGATAGCTGCCAGCATAGTTATAACGGGCGATCGCCTTGGCAAAGCAGGCATTTAGGCGCTCAATCCGGTCTTCTAAAATATCTGAGAACCGCAGCAGCAGGGGTAAGCCAATGCTGCGCTGTTGCAGTCCATTCACCAAGTCAAACAGGTCAAGCGAACCCCCGCGATCGCCCTTGGGCGAAACCGTCACGTGTCCGGCGGCATTGATCGAAAAGTAGGGTTCTCCCCAGCCCTGAATCCGATAGAGGCGCTCGCTATCTTCAATTGTCCAGGCGGCAACAGCAGGGCTGACGTTTGGCTTGGTCGGTTGCTTCGGCAATTGCTGCGATAGTTTGGCCCCCATACGGCGAATTACTCCTCAAGACTTAACGCTAGCCAGTCTATCGCATCTGCGTTAACTACAAATACTGCGAAACCTGATCCTCGGTTAGTTCTGGCTATGGTTCGATTAATTTTCAGTTAAGCTCCGCCCAGGTCTTCATTGAGTGATTTTATTTCTGGCATTAATAACAGAGAATGATTTGTGTGTGTCAGATGACGATTTGGCACTGTAGCATACTGAGAAGGTGCGATCGCACCTTCTGAAACTGGTTGAAAAAGTAGGCTAACCTGCATTTTGAAAGCAGATAATATGGGGGCATTAACAAATGGCTGTTGTAATGCGGTACAAAAGACCAGAACATAACCATTCCCTGATCGGATTGTGGCATATCTACGAGATGGAAATGTGGGCTGAAGATTACTTCAACATGGAAACCCAAGCCTACATTGAAATCACCCCTGAAAATGGTGGCGAGTTCCAGTTTGGTTTAGTCACAGGCTCCCTTAATGGCTATATTGAAGACAACAATGGCAAAGAGCGTTTTGCTTTTACTTGGGATGGGGCTGACGAAATGGATGAAGCGAGTGGGAGTGGATGGCTGCAACTGAGCAGTAAAGACCAAGTCAATGGTCTAATCAAAATGCATGGCGGCGATCGCTCCACCTTCAAAGCCCGTAAAGCTGGTTAACGATAGATAGCGGGGGTTAAGTGGCGATGCCTTTACTCATGCCTAATGCCAAAAACGAAGTCGCGTTGATCTGGCCAACGCGACTTCGTTTTAAACTCAAGTCTATTAATTAATTTGGCTTAAGCTTTCTTAGCTAAAGTCACAACTTGATCAAAGGCAGCCGGGTCAAGGACAGCCATTTGAGCCAGCATCTTGCGGTTGAGTTGAATGTTGGCCTTTTTGAGGCTACCGATCAACTGGCTGTAGCTAATGTCGTGCTGACGGGCAGCAGCATTGATCCGGGCAATCCAGAGCCGCCGAAAATCGCGCTTGCGCTTGCGCCGATCGCGATAGGCATTCCGCAGCGCCTTCATCACCTGCTGGTTAGCGGTTCTAAACAGGCGATGATGAGACCCCCGGAAGCCTTTGGCAAGTTTGAGAATTTTTTTGCGGCGCTTGCGTGCAACATTACCGCGCTTTACCCGTGTCATGGTTTTAGGTTTCCTTTACAGCTTTATAAGTAGGGCAGCATGAGTGAAACGTTTTCGGCATCACGCTCATCGACGACTGCCATCTGCGACAGCCGATTTTTGCGGTGAGAAGACTTATGCTGCAACAAATGGTTGCGAAAGCCTTTCCGGCGCATCAATTTGCCGGTGCCGCTACGGCTAAACCGCTTAGCGGCTGACTTACGAGTCTTTAATTTGGGCATAATTTGGTCTTATTTCAACACAGTCTTTAATTTTAGTACCCTAAAGCAAGCTCTGGCAACTAATTTTGCGCCTACAATAAACAACGAACAATTTCAGCCCGTCATGAGGATGTTTCTGCCCCGGATGCTTAGCCTTAGTTTGGCGATGCTTTTGCCAACTGCCATTGCTCCTGCTGTCTTAGCCGCAAGTCCACCGGTTGCCCCGGCAGCGATCGCTCCAGCAGCAGTGATTCCCCTGCGATTAGAAATTAGTCTTTCGCGACGACAACTGACGGTTTACCAGGGCACAACCCCAATTAAACGCTATCCGGTGGCGATCGGGCGGGCGGGTTGGGAAACTCCAACCGGACAATTTAAAGTTAAGCAGATGATCCGCGACCCGGCCTGGAAAAATCCGTTTACCGGCGTCGTCATTCCAGGCGGTGATCCAGAAAACCCCCTCGGCCGCCATTGGATTGGCTTCTGGACTGACGGCAAGAATTGGATTGGTATGCACGGCACCCCCACGCCTAAATCCGTTGGCCGAGCGGTATCTCACGGCTGTGTCCGCATGTTTAATCAAGATATTGCCGATGTGTTTCAGCGGGTAATTCCGGGAACGCCGATCGCGGTTGTCCGCTAAAGTTGCCCTAATGATTTTGAGTCGTGTTGAAAGGGGTAAAGTCGAGGTTAAGAGCTAAATTTTACTTTTCGTCCAGCAATACTTACGAGATTCTAGGATAAACTTAATTCTTTGGTTTGCTCTTGTGATTTTTGCTTCATGAAGTCTTATCTTGCTGCGGCGATTCAGATGACCAGCCTGCCAGAGCTGTCAAAAAACCTGGCTCAAGCGGAGGAATTAATTGAACTGGCTGTGCGCCAAGGGGCTGAGTTAGTTGGCTTACCGGAAAATTTTCCATTTTTGGGAGATGAAGCCGCCAAGATTGCTCAAGCAGAAGCGATCGCCCAAGGCAGCGAAAAATTCCTGAAGCGGATGGCGCAGCGGTTTCAAATTACCCTGCTCGGCGGTGGCTTTCCAGTGCCTGCCGGGGACGGCAAGGTTTATAATACGGCGCTTTTGATTGGCCCAAGTGGGCAAGAGCTGGCTCGCTACGAAAAAGTGCATCTGTTCGATGTTGATCTGCCCGATGGCAACATTTACCACGAGTCGGGTATTGTCTTGGCTGGCAATCAAATTCCGCCGGTTTATCCCTCTAAAGAGCTGGGTAATTTGGGGCTGTCGGTCTGCTATGACGTTCGCTTTCCTGAGTTGTACCGAGCGATGATGCAGATGGGCGCAAATGTTTTGTTTGTGCCGGCCGCCTTTACAGCCTTTACCGGCAAAGATCACTGGCAAGTTTTACTACAAGCGCGGGCGATCGAAAATACCTGCTATGTGGTGGCTCCCGCCCAAACCGGCAAGCATAACTCTCGCCGCCAGTCCCACGGACACGCCATGATTGTTGATCCTTGGGGGGTGATTTTAGCCGATGCTGGCGATCGACCAGGGGCGGCAGTAGCAGCGATTAATCCAACCCGTCTCGATCAAGTTCGTCGCCAGATGCCCAGTCTCAAACACCGAGTCTTTATTTGACACTCCCACGGCTCCGCAAAGCCTAAAGCCGTGGGATTCTTGAGTCATTAGACTTCACCACGCACCTTGCAGTCTTAACCGCAAAGTCTCTACGCTGGTGTTGCACTTTCAGATGCGCCCTTCCCAACCGTTTGACCGCCTTACGACGATTCTCAGACCCCTTCACCTT
>JAHHGS010000122.1 GCA_019359715.1 Aphanocapsa sp. GSE-SYN-MK-11-07L
GCTATCGCAATCGCAGAAAGCGTTTTGGACTGCGCTTCAATTTGATTGCAGGGCTGTACAACTACGAGCTTGCTCTCACTCAGCGAGCACCAGAGGCAGCAATGTGACTTTTGCAAGACGTCTATTGAGTCCAAGCTAGAGGATGGTCATCACTCCTTATCCCTCCTAGCGAATGACATGAATACCAATGCCAATCGTCAACTGTGCCCAAGTCTTGTCAGCCGTGACCGCGATCGCCTGCTGCTCCATCGCCAAGGCCAGACAAGCGCGATCGCCGAAAGAAAGACCTACAACTTTTGTTTGCTGCCACAATTGAGCGGCTACTTCGGCTTGCGAAATTGTGAAGGGAATAATTTCAACTCCTAATGCCTCAAATTCATCCTGCATCGCATCTGTATCAATGCCATAGGCAAGTGATTTTTGGATCACTTCTGACCAATTTACCGTTGAGACAGCAGAATCTTGCAAGACGGCCACAACCTTGTCAGTTCCGGTTTCTTGTTGAAGTAAAGCCAGCAACGCAGAGGCATCTAGGACATAGCTACTCATTCGCCGCCTCTGCCCGACGTTCAGCAATCAGTTCATCGGCTAAACTCACCCCTGCGGGCACCTGCTTAAAGTGCGACTGAAGACGCTGAAGCACCGCAGATGGTTTTTCAAGGATGAGTTTATCTTGCTCAATTCTGGCCACCAGCCTTGTCCCAATATTGATTGAAAGCGCCCGTCGAATCTCGACTGGAATTACAATTCGACCATGTTCGCCAACCCGAATTTCACCTTGAGATAGTGTCATAAAATCACTTTAGTGTCGCTATTTTTTATTGTGACAGATTTTGTAAATCCGTCATTCCTGAACCGAACACTCCAGAATTGGTCATCAGAGAAGATTGCATTCATTGCTCAAACTCTAAAAGCCAACCAGCTTTTCAACACTGCCACGGCGATAGAGGTTGGTCTGGCGGCGATGGGCGTATTTGGTTGGCAGTCCTGCTGCTGCCAAGCGCTGTCCAGCTTCGCCAATTTGACAGTCGAGGATCTGGGCGGCTGTTTCTAAAGGAATCCAGCTTTGGTCGAGCTGCTTGAGGAGCTTTGCCTCTGGAATTTCCAGCATTTCGGTCAGTAAATGTTTAGCCAGTAACCAACAGGCCAGGGTATCGGCTTCGGCTCGGTGGGCTGCCCCGACCTGAAAGCCAAAGTGCTGCACCAAGTTGGGCAGGCTGCGCGAAGGTAAGTCGGCCAGCAGCAGCCGGGCAAGCTTAACAGTGCAAAACTGCTGTTCAGGCGGACGGATGTAGGGTAAGCCTAAATACTGGTATTCCGATCGCAAAAAACTATAGTCAAAGTTTAAGTTGTGGGCGGTCAGGACGCCTTTCTGCAAAATATCCTGATACTTTGGCCAAACTTCGGCTGGCATCGGGGCAGCATCAACCATGGCTTGGGTAATGCCAGTGAACTGAGTAATCTGCTCTGGCACTTGGACTTGTGGGTTGATCAGGTGAGTCTGTTGCCAGTGAATGCCATCCGCCAAGCTAGCCTGGAGGACAGAGACTTCAATCACCCGACAGCGATGGGGACTGACGCCGGTGGTTTCAATATCCACAATTGTCAGGGTTTGCTGACTGATTTGACGGTAGAAATTAATCAGATCGAGGGACAAAATGCTTTTGTATTCAGGCGAGGGCGATCGGAATTTATTCTACAGTCATGTTTATGCACCTCCAACCCACTTGCAATAGTGCCGAGGATAAACAGGGCAATTTGTCCTTGAGATTGCCTGAAAAATCAAAGCAGATCCGCAGGGGTTAACAAGGCCGCTATACTCCAAATATACGCACTGAACTTTTAGTAATTTTTACTGTGTGAGCCAAGCCATGACATCCTCCGCTGCCTCGACAACCAGAGCTGATATAGGCGAACTGCGGCGCTTAAAGTCCCTACTGCCGCCGGAATTGCAAAGTTGGGTCATGGTAGAAGCCACAATGGCCGTCAATCCACCCCTGATCACCTGCGAAGAAGTCGGCCGAGATCAGGTAGAAGTTCAAATTGACTTGGCCCGCTGGGATCAGTTGGCCAAAGACCAGCGCAATTTACTGTTTTGGCATGAAGTGGCCCGGATTCAAAACGATACGATTCCGAAAGACGGCTGGGAAATGGCCGCTTTGGCGATCGGGCTGGGCGGTGCCGTCGGCGAACTGTGGGTGCAAGATGGCTTGCTGCTATTGCTGGCAGTTGCCCTGTGCGGATTTTCTGGCTATCGACTCTATCAGCGCAACAGTGGCGACAAGATCATCAAAGAAACGATCGCTGCTGATGAAAAGGCGATCGCCCTGGCCACCCGGTTTGGCTACACCTTGCCGAATGCCTATAAAAGCTTGGGTAGCGCCTTAAAGTCGCTAATTGACCAAAGCCCGAATAAACGGCAGCGCAAAAAGTATGAAGCTCGCCTGCAAGCCCTGAAAGTCAGTGCCAGCGAAGCCAAGTCTAAAAGCCGCGCCATGCGCGGAGAAGAGGGTCGCGCCTAAAGTTCTGGTTGCAAAACATTCAAGCTGGGTGGAAATAAAAGGCGGCTCCCAAAATCACATAGGTGGCTAGGAGTAAAACACCTTCTAGCCAATTAGAGCGGCCGTCGAGGCTAATTAGGTTGGCAATCGTGACGGCGATCGCCACGGCCACCACTTCAAACGGATTGAAGTTGAGATCCATTGGTTGTCCGATCACCTGCCCGACTAAAACCAGCAGCGGCGCGACCAGCAAGGCCACCAGCAAACTTGACCCCATCGCCACAGAGACTGACAAATCCATATTGTTCTTGAGCGCCACTCTGACCGCCGTCACGTACTCGGCAGCGCCACCCACCAAGGGCAGCAAAATCACCCCCGTAAACAACGGCGTTAAACCCAAGCCGCTGGTCGCTTCTTCGACCACGCCCACAAACAGCTCCGACTCAAAGGCAACGGCGACTGTAGATACAACCAGCACCCCTAGCCAAAGCCAGAGATTGGGTTGATGAGCGGTCTTGTGATCTCCTGCCTGCAATTCTTCCTCTAAATCAACCAGACCAACATCGTAGAGGTAGCGATGGGTTTTGAGCGAAAACAGCAGCGTCAGGGCATAGACAACAACCAACACGACGGAAGCGGTTTCAGACAAATGGGCGATCGCGCTTTCCTCGACGCCATCGGCGGTAAAAACCACCATCGCGGGCAGCAAAATCGCAATCACCGCCAGGGTCATCGTCGAGCCATTCACTCGCGCGATCGTCGATTGAAATTCTTGCTCTTTAAACCGGAGTCCACCCAAAAACATCGACAGCCCCATCACCAGCAGCAGATTGCTAATAATCGTGCCGGTAATACTGGCTTTGACAATATCCACCAGCCCCGCCTTGAGGGCGACCAAGGCAATAATCAGCTCCGTCGCATTGCCGAACAGGGCATTCAGCAGCGCCCCAATCGATGGCCCGGCCACGATCGCCACTTCCTCGGTGGCGGTGCTGAGCCAAATTGCGAGGGGAATAATCGCGATCGCTGAAGTGGCAAAAATTGCTAAGGAACCCCAGTCTAAATACTCTGCTAGTAGCGAAATTGGGATGAAAATCAGAAGCCCAAACGAAATGATTTTTTTGACCATCACTGCTGAAAAATAAGGGAAAAATTGATCGGGTTAATGCCAAGGTAAAATCGTTATGATTATGATATGGTCAGCTCGGCTAGATGTAACCGATTGTAAACAATTGGTCAGGCTAATCCGCAATCACATTGATTTGACATTGATTTAGGTGCTTGCTACAAGCTGTTAGAGTACGCAAGACGCAAACGTTTTAAGGAGTAGTATTCCATGACTGATCACGAATGCTTACGAGTTGGGCAAGCTGCTCCCGACTTTACGGCGACTGCGGTTTACGATCAAGAGTTTAAGACAATTAAACTCTCTGATTATCGGGGTAAATACGTTGTGCTGTTTTTCTACCCCTTAGACTTTACCTTTGTTTGCCCGACCGAAATTACTGCCTTTAGCGATCGCTACGGCGACTTTAAGAGCATCAACACCGAAATTTTGGGCGTTTCTGTCGATAGTCAGTTTTCTCACCTGGCTTGGACTCAGACCGATCGCAAATCTGGTGGAGTTGGCGACCTCAACTATCCGCTGGTGGCTGACCTCAAAAAGGAAATCAGCATTGCCTACAACGTCTTGGTGCCAGAAGAAGGACTTTCTCTGCGCGGGCTGTTCATCATCGACAAGGACGGGATGATTCAACACGCCACCATCAACAACCTGGCGTTTGGGCGGAGCGTAGACGAAACCCTCCGCACCCTGCAAGCGATTCAGCACGTTCAGTCCCACCCAGACGAAGTCTGCCCGGCTGGCTGGCAACCTGGTGACCAAACCATGAATCCCGATCCAGTCAAATCCAAGGTTTACTTCGCTTCTGTCTAAGGTCACGGGTATTGCTGGTTAGTGACCAGACTGGTCATAGCTCTGTGATCTCTGAATGTGCTGAAGCAATCGCAAAGCACTTTAAACCTAACTAGTCGTCAATTGAATAGTTCTATCCTTGAGAAATTTGCTTCTCATTGCGTTGCTTAAGCCATCTTATGGACTTATCGAAAGACATTACGAGCGATGCATAGGGAGCCTAGCAGTACAATGCACAAGTGATATAATAGGTTCACAGTCAAGAGGTCTGACTTTTCAGATCGCGAAAGCATGGTCTTTCCTTGACTGTTTTTTGATTTAAATAAGGAAGACGTGTATTTATAGAAATGGTGACACTCAGAGAGGGGTCATCATTTTTGACAAGTCTACCTATGAAACAACAATTCAATCTTTGGCAACTGACTTTAGGACAATTGGATATACTTGGGGCGTAATCAGAAATTTTTCAGAAGTTCCTCTATTTCTAGATTCAAAAGCATCAAGATTAATTCAACTCGCAGATCTGGTTGCTGACTCAGTTTTTAGATCTTTTGAAAAGGGCGATAGCAGATTTTTTCAAATCATTGAGCCTAGATTTGACTCTGAAGGTGGAATAAAGCATGGGTTACATATTTTGCAATAAGTCACAACGGAGTAAAACAAGTTCCTAGGACGAAGTTACCCGACTAGAGGCTGATTGCTTGAGCCGCCAGCCAGCTTGTTGTCCAGGCGCTCTGAAAATTGAACCCGCCGGTAACGCCATCAATGTCTAGAACTTCGCCCGCAAAGTATAGCCCCGGACAGCAGCGACTCTCCATCGTTTTGAAGTTGACTTGCTTTAGATCAACCCCGCCACAGGTGACGAATTCTTCTTTAAATACTCCCTTCCCCCGAACAGTGTAAGTGCCTTGGAGTGACTCTTGGAGCAGCGTCCTTAGCATTGAGTTAGACAAATCTGCCCAGCGTTTTTGGTCATCAATGCCAGCGATCGCGCAGAACCGCTGCCAGAGTCGTTGGGGCAACAAGACCGGGCAATTGCTGGCGATCGCCCGCCGCGGCAACTGCGACTTAACGGCTAATAGCTGCTGCTGGAGGCTGTCTCGATTGGCGTTTGGCAGCCAGTTAACCATTAACTTGGCTCGGTAACGGTTGGCGTGCAAGATTCTGGCTCCCCAAGCAGACAGCTTCAGCACGGCTGGCCCACTCAGTCCCCAATGCGTAATTAGCAAAGCCCCAGACTGCTCTAAAGGTTTTTGATCAGGCACGATGAGTCGCAAATGAACAGGGTTAACGCTCAAGCCAGCTAGCCCTTGCAAACGCGGGTCGTCCAGGTTAAAGGTAAACAAAGACGGCACAGGCGGATGAATCTGGTGCCCAAGCTCAGTCGCAATTCGCCAGCCCTGGGGACTGCTGCCGGTTGCTAACAGCAGGCGATCGCCCTGCCAAGTTTCGCCCGACCGCCCATAAACCGTAAATAGCGGGGGTGCGGCTGGGTCTGGATTGGCTGCAACCCGGACAACGGCTGCCCCAATCATGATCCTGACTCCCAGCCGACGAGCAGTGTCCACTAAACAATCGACAATCGTGGCTGAATCATCGGTGACCGGAAACATCCGCCCATCCGCTTCGGTTTTTAGCGGCACGCCTTTGGCGGCAAACCAATCTACAGTGTCACGGGTTTGAAAGCGGCTAAAAGCTCCCCACAGCGCCTTGCCGCCACGGGGGTAATGCTGCACCAGCAGCCCCGGATCAAAGCAGGCATGAGTAACATTGCAGCGTCCGCCGCCTGAGATCCGCACCTTGGCTAGCAGTTCTCGCCCCGCTTCTAGCAGGGTTACCTGAGCTTGGGGGTTAGCTTCGGCGGCGGCGATCGCCCCAAAAAAACCCGCTGCCCCGCCGCCAACCACAATCACACGCATAAACCCACATCAACCGCGACGATAGTGACAATAGGATTGAAATAAGGATTGAAGGATTAAAGTCCTGTAGCAATCCTAGCTGGATTGATGTACGGGGTTGCCGCTTACAATAACCAAAACAAAACCCCTCAAACTGGAGGGGTCTAAGCTCAATCAAACTCGGCGTTGGTAATTTTTAGCCAGCCCAGCCCTTTTCAGATTGGTCTAGCACGTAGGCAGCCACATTCGCGATATCGTCGTCCGTCAAGCGGCCGGCAAACGCAGGCATTGCGTTTTTACCATGCTGTACCTGATAGACAATTGCGTCTGAGGAGTTCATATTGAACTGGGCCAGAGCATCTTTCTTTAGGGTCTTGTTCGCCATAATTACGTTATTACCACCCATGTGGCAAGCAGCGCAGTTGGCGCTAAACACCTTGCTGCCGCTACCCAAATCAGCCGCTAAGACAGGGCTGCTGAAGCTAAATGTAAATAGGGCGATCGCCAATAAGACAATCGAAAACAGTTTTCTCAACGGAGTTCTCCTCTTAAGGTTCAGTCTAGAACAATATATCAATTCTAAGCTGCTGTTTAGCGCTTACAGATGCCCAAAACAAAAAAATCTCAGAAAGTCTCTGACCCCCAGCCGGGCGCTTTTTCGGCTGCTCTCAGCACAAACGCAGCTAATTGCTGAAGCTGCTCAGTCGAGAGCCAATCTTCCGGCACCTGACGACACCAAAAGCTCTCTTCGCTGCCATCGTAGGCCATCGGAGTGCGCTGATAGGCCACCAAGCTACTGACATTATCGCGGGGCGGAACAGCTCCCCGCAGATTTTCGAGGGATAGCGACACGATTGGGTTAGGTAAAGTCGCTCCCCCGACATGACAGTTTTTACAGTTTTCTTCAAACAGGTGCTTTCCTACCGTTAATTCTTCTGGAGAAAATAAGCGCACTTCTCCTTCGGCATTCATCGCTAAAGGGACTGGCTCAGTTGCCTTTAAGTATTGAGCAACATAGGCATCAATGCTTGCCGCCTGGGCAGGCTGGCTGGAAACGATGAGCAGAACCGCCACCCAAAGGGGAAGCAAACAGCGGAGGATCCAGTTCTTTGGCATGATTCTGAGTGTGGAAAGGGCCGAAGCAGTCGGGCTGTCAGAGCGAACCTAATAGTAGATTTTGCCGCCGCCCCATTGACCTTCTAGAACCTTGGGCTGCACCAGAATATGTCCGGCGATCTCCTTTAGCTCGTCATCGGTCAAGTTACGCATAAAGGGGAAGATGTCAGCACTCTTGAGGCTAGGATGCAATTCAGCGATCGACTCTTCACCATCGTAGGTTGTCGGGTCTTTCATATAGTCCACTAGCCCAGCAATGCTATCGCGGGCAGGCGTAGCCAGAGCCAGAGTTTTCGGCGCCAAATCTAGACTGGGGTTGGTTTTGGTTACTCCACCGACGTGACAGGTCGCACAGGCATAGTTAAACAGCCGTTGCCCATCTTCAACCTGCCGGCGGGTCAAGGTAATCGTGTCTCCCTGGGCATTTAACTGTACGGTGCGGGTGGCAGCATCCAGTTGGGCGGCGATCGCGTTGCCGCTCCAAGCCTGAAAGGCGAAGAATACAGTGGCCATCACCAGCCAAATGTACCTTTTCAGCATAGTTCTCCTTCAAATTTCCCTAAATTTCGCTTCGTTATCTGGCTCTTGAGGCCGAAATAAACCTTACTTTTTTAAACCCTCTTGAGCCGCCAGAATCGCTAAGATGACAGCCTTGGCATCCTCTAGGGCTAGACGGGTCTGGGGAGCGGTGTAGCTAATTCCCAGGCGATCGCACAAAAGGCACACTTGCTCAACGCAGGTGTTGTAATCTTCGGCGATCTCGGCAATAGACAGGTCTGCAAAACCCATAATTGCTTTTTGCTTAAGAGCAAGATTAGATTCTTTAATATCATGCCACTCTGCTGTCCCTTTCCCCAAATAAAGCCAGAGAGTTGTTACGCTGCTTTACTGGCAGATTGGTGTTAGAGCGTGATCAAACCAACCAAAGGGCTAGCTGTCTACCGCCAGCCCAGACAGGTTAAGCGTAGGAGCAATCAGGGGTAGAGGCTGCTCAACCGGCTGGTGCAGCCGAATCAACCGGACCAAAGTAGGCTTCAGCTGCGTGCGCGGCACAATCGCATCCAGAAAGCCCTGCCCTAGCAAATATTCGGCAGTTTGAAAATTTTCCGGCAGCTTTTCGTGCAGGGTCTGTTCAACCACTCGTCGCCCGGCAAACCCGATTGTCGCCTTCGGCTCTGCCAAAATAATGTCTCCCAGCATGGCAAAACTGGCAGTCACTCCCCCGGTTGTCGGATGGGTAAGGACAGGAATATAAAGCAGGCGCTCCTGACGATGGCGTTCCAGAGCCGCAGAAGTCTTAGCCATTTGCATCAGGCTCAGCATTCCTTCTTGCATTCTGGCTCCCCCAGAAGCGCAGACCAAGACCACCGGCAGTCGATCGCGGGTGGCAAATTCGATCAGGCGGGTAATTTTTTCCCCGACCACCGAACCCATGCTGCCGCCCATGAACCGAAAGTCCATTACCCCCAGCCCTAAAGGCAAACTGTCTAACTGTCCCCTGCCCGTTTCGATCGCGTCTCGCAGTCCGGTTTTTTTGCGGTACTCTAGCAGGCGATCGCTGTAAGGCTTGCGGTCTTTAAACTGAAGCGGATCGCAGGCAATCAAGTGTTCATCCATGGGTATCCACGTCCCCGGATCAATCAGTTGGCGAATTCGCTCATCGCTATAGACCCGAACGTGGTGATTGCACTCTGGGCAAACCATTTGATTAGCCCGCAGGTCTTTGGTGTAGGTCATGACGCCGCAGGCTTCGCACTTCGTCCACAGCCCATCGGCAATTTCGCGCTCTTGGGCTTGACTGACCGATGGCGGCGATCCTGACTTCGGTCGATTTGCGAACCAATCAAATAAAGACATAGGTCAAGTCTGCTCCCCATGCATTGGGAAATAAGTCAAGGCACTGTTTGCTTCTATCATCTCATTTTGTTGCAGCGTTGTAACTTGGGGTTCCAGTTTGGGTAGCCTAAAGTCCTGATTTATGAATGACTCTTACAACTCTTAAAATCTGAAGAAATTGCAGTTTGGTGCATAGATCCTGGAAGCAATCTGGGTACTCTGAAAATAGAGAGGCACGAGACAAAAGCTTTTGAGTTTCCGTCAAGGTGATGGACTGCAAAAGTATGGCTTGTTCTGGATCTGATCGCTCGCCTAAGTCGTCGCACCTTCATCTGCTGTCATTACCTGTTAATTCTATGTTCTCCTCTAAATCGCCCCAATTTACTTTTCCGCTTTGGCAGTATTTAAATCAGCCTTTGTTTAGCCCTAGCATTAAGTTGCGGCTGAACCCGAAGGAATTTTGGCAGACTTACAGCATTGAACATCTCCATCGCTGCCTGCAACAGGAATGTGCTCAAAAGGGTAATTCTCACTCCTGAAGTTCGCTAGAATATAGAGTGATTCATCGTAATTCCGGTCGGGTTAGCGGAATTTAACTGTTGCCCTGCCAGACTGAGCTGAAGCTACTGCTCTTTAGATCACAACTTGGTGTTCATGGTTACTTCTTCTACGCCTGCCCCTTCTGTGCCAAAGCTTTCTAAGCTAGAGGGGCTGAAAGAACGCAGTCAGCATCTGCGGGAACCCGTTGCGACTGAAATTCAGCAGGATACCACCCACTTTAGTGAAGATGCGGTGCAGATCCTCAAGTTTCACGGTTCCTATCAGCAGGACAACCGGGACAATCGGGTTAAAGGGCAAGAAAAAGACTATCAGTTTATGCTGCGGACTCGCAGTCCGGGGGGATTGATTCCGCCGCAGCTCTATCTGGCCCTTGACCGGATGGCCGACAGCTACGGCAATGGCACCTTGCGGGCAACCACGCGCCAAGGGTTCCAGATCCACGGCATTCTCAAGCGCAACTTAAAAGCGGCGATCGCTGAAATTGTTCGCAACATGGGGTCTACCCTGGGGGCCTGTGGCGACCTGAACCGGAACGTGATGGCGCCACCTGCCCCCTTCACCAACCGCCCAGACTACGAGTACGCCCGCACCTACGCCAACCAAATTGCTGATTTGCTGACGCCCCAAACTGGCGCTTACTACGAAATTTGGCTGGATGGTGAAAAAGTAATTTCGGGCGAAGAAGCGCCCGCCGTCAAAGCTGCCCGCCAGCGGAATGGCAACGGGACGCTGATCGCTGACCCGGAAGAGCCAATTTACGGCGAGCACTACATGCCCCGTAAATTTAAGGTGGCAGTGACGGTGCCAGGCGATAACTCTGTGGATTTGTACTCCCAGGATGTCAGTTTGGTTGTAATGACTAATGACCAAGGCAAACTAGAGGGGTTTAATGTGTTTGCTGGCGGTGGCTTAGGGCGCACCCACAACAAAGAAGAAACCTTTGCCCGGGCCGCAGACCCAATTGGCTACGTTGATCAAGCCGACATTTTTGATTTGATCAAGGCCATTGTTGCCACTCAGCGGGATTACGGCGATCGCGTCAGCCGTCGCCACGCCCGGATGAAATATTTGCTGCACGACTGGGGCGTGGAAAAATTCCGTAAAACCGTCGAAGGTTATTTTGGCAAGCCAATTGCTCCCTTACGTCCCCTGCCCACCTTCAAGTACCTCGATTTTCTGGGCTGGCATCAGCAAGGCAATGGAAAACTCTTTCTGGGGATTTCGATTCAAAACGGGCGGGTTAAAGACGAAGGCAAGCTGAAGTTAAGAACTGCTCTTCGTAAAATTGTCACTACCTACAACCTGCCGATTTGTTTGACTCCGAATCAAAATCTAGTTTTTTACGACATTAGCCCGACAGACCAAGCCAAAATCCAAAGTCTGCTTGATCAGCATGGAGTTGAATCAGAAACAGAACTTGACCCATTGGTACGAGAGGCGATGGCCTGTCCGGCTCTGCCCACTTGCGGTTTGGCGATCGCTGAATCAGAACGGGTGATTCCCAGCATTTTGACTCGGCTACGGAAGTTGCTGGATCGGCTCGGTCTGCCAGACGAGCATTTTGTCGTACGGATGACGGGGTGTCCGAATGGTTGCGCCCGTCCTTACTTAGCAGAAGTTGGTTTTGTTGGAATTACGCCGGAAACCTACCAGCTTTGGCTGGGCGGTTGTCCCAACCAAACTCGCTTAGCCCGCACCTATCTGGAAAAATTGCCGATTCAAGACCTAGAAGTAACCCTAGAACCGCTGCTGGTCTATTTCAAGCAGGATTGCAAGCCCTCAGAAAGCTTTGGTGATTTTTGCGATCGGGTCGGGTTTGAGGCCCTGCGTGATTTTGCTCAAGCTTACGTGCCGGGAAAACCTGTGCAAGCTGGCAAAAACAGCCTCAAAAATCGCCGTCGGTTAGATGTGCGCGAAGATGTTTACCTGCAACTGAAAGAGCGGGCTAAACAAGAGGGTAAATCGCTGACTCAACTTGCCACCGAGGCGATCGCTGCCTACTTGGCTGATTAAAATGTCATCGGTGCGCCCTACTCTGGCTGAGGCAATTGTGTTTCGAGCTAAAGTAACCCTGCTGCAAGGGCGGCGGTGGCTACAAAATGTTGGCACTGTCCAATCTTACTTACGATCAGCGCCTGGCTCGTTTCTACGCCGAACGGATTCCCCATGAACCCCGTTGGCAGCGAGAACCTGTGATCACATTAGGTCGTTCGATCAAGCTGGTTGTTGAAGTGGTCAGTCCCAATTGGGAAACAGACTATGCCCGCAAGGTCGAGGAATATGCACTCTTGGGTGTTCCCGAATATTGGATTGTTGATTATCGTGGACTAGGAGGCATCAGCTTCATTGGCAAACCAAAACAGCCTACCTTTACCGTCTGCCAATTGGAGGTCGAGGAATATCGTCAGCACCAATATCAACTCGGTGAGGTGGTCGTGTCGGGACTGTTACCCGATTTGCGACTTCGGTTAGATGATGTTCTTCCTCGCTAACAGAAGAATTTTGCAAACACGCTGCGATCGCATGGACAGCTAGTTTTCCCTAGTTCGGGAAGGCCACGATACTCCCAGTCGCTACGCGATTTGCCAATGGTTTGAAGTTATGCAGTCCATGCCAAAATTTTGCAAATTTGCTCCGCCACGTTCATCGCCCGATAGGGCTTGGTTAAGATTCCAGCTACAGCCAGGTCGGCAAAGCTCTCTTGATCGGAAGCCTGAATTTTAGCTGTTACTAGAATCACCGGAATATTTTGGGTTTGGGGGTTGGCTTGCAGGCCAGCAAAGGTCATCCGGCCATCCATGTCTGGCATCATCACATCGAGCAAAATGGCGTCGGGTTGCTCAGCGGCGGCGATCGCGATTCCCTTT
This sequence comes from Aphanocapsa sp. GSE-SYN-MK-11-07L, assembly GCA_019359715.1. Lineage (GTDB taxonomy): Bacteria > Cyanobacteriota > Cyanobacteriia > Thermosynechococcales > Thermosynechococcaceae > JAHHGS01. Next base: position 12,695 of record JAHHGS010000122.1, read on the forward strand.
TGACCAGAACTAGCCGTTAATACTCGCCAGCCCATACTCATCTCCAAACCCAACTGGGTAATATCGCGAATGTCCTCTTCATCGTCAATGATCAGAATGCACTTTGTCATGGCTCCTCCAGATTGAGCGGGAGCTGAATATGAAACGTGCTGCCCTGACTCAACACACTTTCCACCCAAATCTTGCCTCCGTGGAGATTGACAATGCTGCGACAGATCGCTAGCCCCAGCCCAGTGCCGCCTTTTTTGCGGGAATCGGAAGCATCAACCTGTTGGAACCGCTCAAAAATGCTGTGTAGTTTGTCTGTTGGAATCCCCCGTCCGTGATCCTGCACTTGCAGATGCAGCCATTCCGAAGTCAGCTCTGCCGACAGTCGAACGATGCCACCTGGCTCAGAGAACTTGATCGCGTTACTGAGCAGATTCGTTAAAGTTTGCAGGATGCAATCGGGGTCGGCGTTGAGGGTGACGGCCATAGGCTCAATCGCGAGGCTAATCTTAGCTTGGGTGGCCATGCCCTGCATCGCTTCTCCGGCCTGGGTGATTAGCTCAGCCGCATTGCAATCAACTTTCTGGAGCGAAATCTTGCCCGCTTTAATCCGCTCTAAATCAAGAATGTCATTAATCAGGCGAATCAATCGCTCGGTACTGTTGGTGGCAATCTCTAGAACCCGCTGCCCTTGAGGGGTTAAACTGCCCAACTGTCCGGTTGCCAGCAAATCCAGCGCTCCCATCAGGGAGGTGAGTGGCGTTCGCAGTTCATGGCTGACCAGGGAGATAAATTCGTTCTCCAACTGCTTGCGTTCGGTGATGTCATTGGCAATATTGAGGGCGCAGGGCACCCCGGCTAGCTCAATTTGCTCGATCGACAATAAGACCGTGCGGGTCTGGCCAGTTTTAGTCCGAAACTCAAACTCCTGATTGTGGACGACCCCGGTTGTCTGTAAATCGGCGATCGCTTTGGCATAGGCAATCCGATCCAGACCGGTATCAAGTTCCAACACGGTCTGCCCAATTAGTTCTGCCAGGGGATACCCTGTGATCCGGAGAAAATTGGCATTGGCATCAATAAATCTTCCTTCGGCTAGGGTGGTAATGGCGATCGGGTTGGGGCTAGAGCGAAAGGCTTTCGCAAACTTTTCTTCTGCTTGTTGGAGGGCTTGTAGGGCTAGTTCCCGCTCCTGGACTTCTTGCTGGAGCCGCTGATTTTGGTTTTGGAGTTGCCGTTGCAGCCGCTGGATCGTGAGGTGATGCTCAACTCTGGCCAGCACCTCTTCGACCTGAAAGGGTTTGGTGATGTAGTCTACCCCACCGATCGCAAACGCCTTCACTTTATCTAAAACATCTTCATGGGCACTGATAAAAATCACCGGAATATCTTGGGTTTGGCTGTCTGCCTTCAGGTGCTGGCAAACTTCATAGCCGTTCATTTCCGGCATATTCACATCCAGCAGGATCAAATCTGGCGGTGCGGCTTGGGCGGCTCGACACCCGGTTGATCCCTTGGTGACACTCCGCACCTTGTAGCCCTGAGTTGTCAGCAGCGTCGCCAGAAGCTGTAAATTCTCTGGCGTGTCATCAATGACGAGAATGTCACCTTTAGGTTGTCTCATGGACGGGGGGCGACAGAGTCAGAAAGGCTAATGAACAGCCTAAAAGGCAATCGAGAAGAACTAGAGAAGAAGGTTGAAGCTTTGAAGACAGCTAAGAAGGGCTGTAATCTTGCGTCAGTTCAATAATTTCATCAAACCGAAAGTCCGCCACTAGGGCTGCGATCGCCTCGGCAACTTGAGCCTGTTGAGCGGGAACTTCGCTCAACAACTGGGTAATTAATTCGGCATCGACTTGAATCGCGGCCTGATGTAGGCGGGCAAGCCAATCGGACGACATGATCTGCAATGACTCTCTGGTCAAGAGGAGGTGCGGATGGGGGGCAGCGGCCGTCGGCAAAGCCCGGACATAGCGCACCCCCAGATGGTCGGCAATTTTGGCAAAAATCATCTCTTCTCGGAACGGCTTATGGACAAAATCATCGCAGCCCACGGCTAAAATTTGGGATTGCTGCTCCTCGAAGGCGGTGGCTGTCAAGGCAATGATCACTGTCTTCTGACCACCGGGTTGAGATTTGATGTAGCGGGTGGCGGCGTAGCCATCCAGTTCGGGCATCAGCATATCCATCCAAATCAGGTCGGGTTGCCAGTCTTGCCAACCGGCGATCGCGGCTTTACCATCGGCCGCGGCTTGGGTCTGAAAACCAACCGTCTTTAACAGCGTCACCAGTAGCTCTCGATTTTCTGGCCGATCGTCCACAACCAGAATTCGATAGTCCGGTTGGCCAGCGGCCAGACTGAGCACCCGGCCGACTGTAGGCAGGGCCAAAGGTTTGTGGTCAGCCAGCTCTGCTTTAATCTGAAACGAAAAGGTCGATCCCTGATTGAGCTGGCTGCTGAAGTGAATCTCTCCACCCATCAGTTGGACGAATTGACGGCTAATGGCCAGACCTAAACCTGTGCCTTCTTGGGTTCCGGCTCCGATCACAGACTGCAAAAAGGGCTGGAATAATTGCGGTTGTTCTGCCAGGGCAATCCCGCAGCCTGTATCTGCGATCGTAAACTTTAGGTAATCGGCGTTGTGATGGTGCTGATAGGAAGCTGCCAGCGTCACCCCACCAACATCAGTAAACTTGACCGCATTGCCGAGTAAATTAATCAGCACCTGCCGTAACTTGCCCTCATCACTGATCACAAACTGGGGCAGGTCAGCCGCCCAGTTGACCTGCAAGTTCAGTTTTTTAGCTTCGGCTCGAATTTGAAACATCTCCCGCAGGGTTTGTAGCAAGCTATGCAGGTCAAAAATTGCTGGACGCAGGACAATTTTTCCCGCCTCAATCTTAGACATTTCCAGCACATCGTTAATTAACCCCAACAGGTGCTCGCCACTGCGATTAATAATCGTTAGAGATTCCTGTTGCTGATCGGTTAACAGGGGGTCACGCTCCATCACCTGAGCGAATCCAAGAATCGCGTTGAGGGGAGTCCGCAGCTCGTGGCTCATGTGGGCTAAAAAAGCACTTTTAGCGCGGTTGGCGGCTTCGGCTTCTTGGGCTTTTTGCTCCAACTGGTGGCTAGAATTTTCTAGCTGCCGCCGCGAAAGCTGAAGCTGACGGGAGAGCCAGTGGACGCAAACTGAGAGCAGGACGGCTGAAATCAAACCAACCAGCACCACCGTAACCGCCAGTTGCCGAGCTGGCGCAAAGGCTTCCGCTTGACTCATTTCCACAATTAGCGAAACATCCTGGCCGTCTAGCCAACGATAGACCCCAATCACAGACTTGCCTTGGTAGTTGCGATACAAGCCAGACCCATTGATGCCACTCATAGCAGCATTAATGCCCTGGCTGCTCAGTCCCGTCGCCGGATCCTGCTGATCCGATCGCTGCTTAGAAATAAAGGTGTTCTTGTTGGTCAAAGATCCAACCAGATAGGTTTCGCCGCTTTTGCCTAGTCCAGAGCGTTCTCGGACAATTTGGTCAATCCGGTCTAGATTCACATGGGCCAGCACCACGCCCTGGCGGACTCCGGCGGGATTGCGAATCGGGGTGGCCAAGGTGACAGCAGGCTTACCGGTATCGGCAGAGAGATAAAAAATTGGCGTGAAGAATTCACCGGGTTGAACCTGCTCAAAATAGGTCACATTGGCCATAATTTCATACTCGCCCACCCGCTCTTTGTTCGTAGACAGCAGGACTCGATTGCTGCGGTTAATCAGAAACACCTCTCTCAGACTGGGCTTGAGGTTGACAGCCCGCTGCCAGTAGTCAAACAGAATGGTTTCGGTCGCAGGATGCTCGCTCCTTGTCTCCGCTGGATTCAGCAAAATAACCAGACTTCGCTGCACATCCGGCGATCGCGTAATCAGCAGAAAGTCTCGCTCTTGCTCCTCGAACCAGCGGCTAATTTCTTCCTCCTTCAGAGAGGCGGTGACTTCCAGGCGATCGAAGGCGGCTTGCTTGAGGGCTTCTCTGGCGCTGATGAAGGTCACGCCACCCACCACTGCCACCGCAAGCAGCGACAGCAGCAGAAAAATACTGGCAATTTTATCGGTGAGGGGCTGATACCAGAGTTTCATCGACAGTGGTCGGAAAATCAACTTAATTCTACGCTGGCAACCCCAGCTCAGTTTTGCCCCGATCGCATGCAGACCCGTGCCGGATACAAGTGCAGCTCAGCGGAGCCATTACGGGCGGAGCGATCGCTAAGACGACGGGTTCCTGCCCCGTGGCGAGTCGATACTGCTGGCGCTTGGCTTGATTGTAGCGATTCCCTGCGGGACGGCAGAGCGATCGCCGCTTCGACGATCGAGCGCTTGGCACAGAGACGGCATTTTTCAGACTAGGATTTTGGCATGTCCAACTCCCGCAGCTATTCCCTGTCGAACCCTACTGCCATAGCCAATCCAGGCTGAGGGTCAGCCCTGGTAAAACGGACTCTCCAGACAGCGTAGCGGGGGCTTGCAAAATCTCAACCGGCTGCCCCGGACAATAAATTTCGACTTGTTTGTCTTGCGGATTGATCAGCCAGCCCAAGCGAATCCCGCTGGCCAGGTATTCCTGCATCTTCAGCCGCGTGGTGTGCAAATTATCGGAAGGGGAGAGCAGTTCGACCACAAAGTCTGGGCATAGGGGCGGGAATTTGCGCTGTTGTTCAGGAATCAGCGCCTCCCAGCGAGATTTTTCCACCCAAGCAATATCGGGAGAGCGATCGCCACCGCCCGGAAGTCTGAAGCAAGTGGAGGAATCGAAGACCACTCCCAGTTTTGTCTGACGGTTCCAAACGACAAAATCTGAGATTAATTCAGCATTATCTTTTCCGGTTTCTCCACCTGTCGGCGACATAATCACAAGTTCTCCAGAAGGGGTGCGCTCAAGCTTAATGTCCGGGTTGGCCGCACAGAGGCGATCAAACTGCTCCTCGGTCAGGGTTGTGATCGAGCTGAGGTCGATGGTAAAGGCTGTCATCGGTGTAGACCTTTTCAGAGGTTCATCTTCTAGTGTACTGAGCAAGATTGTCGGGATCTCAATAGAGTTTCACTAAAGTCCATCTAATTGGGACTAAAAGCCGTATTGCTTGACTTGCATGTTCCAAAGCGTGGCATACTCGCTTCCAAGTTGCAAAAGTTTCTCGTGCGTTCCCTCCTCAATAAGACGCCCGGCCTTCAGGACTAATATGCGCTCAGCCGGGTTGATACAGGGTATACAGGTGATTTAATGCTGCCGAGGGCGAGCGTTAATGAATTAGGATTAACCATTCGAGGCATGCAAGACGCGATCCTTGGTGATGTGTAGTTATAAAATGTTTGAAATGTATGCTGGCTCCGTCATGTGGGATGGGCAAGCCCGAAGGGTTAAGGTCAATGCATCGGAAACAGAGTCTTTGGTCGGTATGGGGTTAAGATCACTGCTCTTCCGTAGTAATGTCAGAGAACTTGTCCTGCGGGAGCATCCGGGTCTGTAGCTTCTTAAATTTAATAAGCGCCCTGCCCGAATAAAACAATTCGCATCGTTTCGACCAAGATTTCAAAGTCGAGGTTGAGTGACCAGTTGTCAATGTAGTAAAGATCTAGCCGCGCTGCTTCATCAAAATCGCCAATTTGCGATCGCCCAGAAATTTGCCACAGCCCGGTAATCCCCGGCATCACCTGATGGCGAATATGGTGCCAAGAATCAAATCGCTCCACATCTCGCAAGGGCAATGGGCGCGGCCCGACCAAGCTCATCTGCCCCAGCAACACGTTAAATAGTTGGGGTAGCTCATCAATGCTGGTGCGTCGCAGTAGCTTGCCGAGCCGAGTTCGGCGGGGGTCATCTTTAATTTTGAACAGCACCCCATCTACACTTTCGTTTTTGGCTTCAAGTTCAGCCTGCAAAGCCTCTGCGCCCATCACCATTGTCCGAAACTTCCACATTTGAAACACTTTGCCCTGTAGGCCAACTCGCTCTTGCGGAAACAGGACTGACCCAGCAGAAGTCGATTTGATCGCGATCGCCACCCCAATCAGCAGCGGAGCCAGCAGCAAAACCCCAACCAGCGCCCCAATCAGATCAACCCAGCGTTTGAGCCGATACTCCAGCCCATTAATCATCGAAGGTTCAGCCCGGAGGGTTGGCAGGGCAGCAAAAATTTCCGGCACTCCCCGGCGATAGAGTAAATCTAAGCTAGACGGCACCAACCGCAGGGTAATCCCGTGGTGCCGGAGTTGCCAATAGAGGGTCGAAGCCAATTCAGACCGGGGCAAACCCTCCGCTAACACTTCTTGGGCTTGAGAGTTTTTAATCGCGCGGAGGGTGTTGGCTGTGTTAGCAGTAGCAGCCAGGGCCGCTCCGACAATTTTGTAGTGGGGCTGTCGCCGGAGAACTTTCGCTAAGGCAGCTAGCCGATCGGCTGGAGCAATCAAAAACACAGCAACTCTGGCTTGAGCGTAATCAAATTGATTTAAAATCAGGGTTGAAATTAACCGAAAACCAACGGTGAGCAGCACACTGCCTGCCCAAGCGGTAAAAACCAGCGATCGCGGTGCATCGATCGTGGGGTCATAAAAATAAGAAATGGCTAGGCCAAATAGGTAAGCCGCGCTTACCAACTGCCCCACTCGCAAAAAGTTTTTCCAGTCTCGTTGCCAGCTATAAAGCCCTCCCCAGGCAAAAACAGTCAAACAAAGGACGGTAAATAGCCAAAACAGACTCGGTAGCCCTAAAAATTTCCACCAAACCAGTTGGGCTGGCAGCGGTGAGTAGAGATGATTTAACTGAGCCGCGAGCTTCCAGGCCAAAGCTAAAGCCAAACTATCACTGAATAAAAGCACTCCCAACCGATGCCATTGCCAAGTTAGGCAGTCACTCAATCGCAAAGGAGGGGGCGATCGCAGATCGGTTTTGGTTGTTTTGTCTGGATTCAACAACGCGGTCAACCAAACGTGGCCAGCAGTCTTGCTCTTAGTATTCCGCAAAACCCAATCGCTTCTCTCTAAGCCACTAGAAAATTTGACTTTTAAAACATCCTCTGAAAAAAGTTCTGATCTTAACTGAGAGACAATGCATAGAAGTCCAGTTATTCTCTTGGGGATGACGGGTGCGATTCGCTGGCGCTTTGCGATCGACAAACTCAATTGACGGGGATGGGAAGCGCAAAACCGTAGCCGATTTGACAAACAGCCCCGAATCGTGCAGCTAGAGTTGACGATTTCCTTAAGACCGGGCACTCATCAGCCTAACTTATAGGAGAATCCAAGTAGCTAGAATGTAGCGACTTGCCGTCCTCTATTTTCAGACCCTCTGCTCATGAATATCCATCCACTGCCAGCCAAACAGGGACTCTACGATCCACAGTTCGAGCATGATGCCTGTGGTGTCGGTTTCATTGTCCACATGAAAGGACAGCAATCCCACGCGATCGTCGAGCAGGCCTTAACGATCCTCGTCAACTTGGAGCACCGGGGCGCCTGTGGCTGTGAGACAAATACGGGAGATGGAGCCGGAATTTTAATTCAAATCCCCCATAAGTTTCTCAAAAAAGCGGCGGCAGCAGCAGGGATCACCCTGCCGGAGCCAGGGCAGTATGGAGTGGGGATGATTTACGCTTCACCTGATCGAGCCATCCGAGCCAAAAGCCGCCAGATTTTTGAGAAAATTGTCGTCGAGGAAGGACAGCAGGTGCTGGGCTGGCGCGATGTGCCGACTGACAACTCAATGTTAGGCAACACTGCCAAAGCCAGCGAACCGTTTATGCAGCAGGTGTTTATCCAGCGATCGCCCGACCTGACCGATGATCTAGCCTTCGAGCGCAAGCTTTACGTGATTCGCAAGCTGTCCCACAACGCGATTCGGGCCAAGCAAACCACACCTTACTGGTATCCTTCCAGCTTATCTGGGCGAACGATGGTTTATAAAGGGATGCTGATGCCTGACCAGGTCGGCAAGTATTTCCCGGATTTGCAAGACCCAGACCTAGAAAGCGCCTTGGGGCTAGTCCACTCTCGGTTTAGCACCAATACCTTTCCAAGTTGGGAGCGATCGCACCCCTACCGCTACATTGCTCATAATGGCGAAATTAATACCCTGCGCGGCAACATCAACTGGATGCTGGCCCGCCAGTCGATGTTTGAGTCGGATATTTTTGGCGAGGACATCAAAAAAGTTCACCCAGTCGTCAACATTGACGGCAGCGATTCGCTGATTTTTGACAATGCTTTGGAATTGCTGACCTTGGCCGGGCGATCGCTGCCCCATGCCGTGATGATGATGATTCCAGAACCGTGGACGGCTCACGAGTCAATGAGTGAGCCGAAAAAGGCTTTCTATAAGTACCACTCCTGCCTAATGGAACCGTGGGATGGCCCGGCTTCGATCGCCTTTACCGATGGCACGATGATGGGGGCAGTCCTGGATCGGAATGGTCTGCGCCCTTCTCGCTACTACGTGACCAAAGACGATTTGGTGATTATGGCTTCGGAGGCTGGGGTGCTGCCGATCGCCCCAGAGCGAGTCGCTCAGAAGGGTCGCCTAGAGCCAGGGCGGATGTTCTTGGTTGACATGCAGCAGGGGCGGATTATTGCTGATGAAGAAATTAAAACGCAGATTGTGGCTGAGCATCCTTACGGCGATTGGATTGCCGAACACATGGTTGCGTTGGCTCGGATACAAGACGCACCCGTTCCGGCCGCCGACCCCGCAACCTTGCTCCAGCGCCAAATGGTCTTTGGCTATACCTTTGAAGAACTGCGGCTCCTTGTTACCCCGATGGCCCGCGATGGCGTCGAGGCCGTAGGCGCAATGGGAGCCGATACGCCCTTGGCCGTGCTCTCGAACCGCCCCAAATTGCTCTACGAGTATTTCCAGCAGTTGTTTGCCCAGGTGACAAATCCCCCGATCGACTCGATCCGAGAAGAGATTGTGACTTCGGCTGAAACAACGATTGGAGCAGAGCGCAACCTGCTGAAGCCAGAGCCAAAAAGCTGCCATTTAATTGAGCTAAAAACGCCGATTCTCAGCAATGCCGAGCTAGCCAAGCTGAAGCATCTGGATGAAAGTGGCTTTAAATCTGTGACGCTGCCGATTTTATTCAACCCAGCCGCAGGCGTTCAGGGGTTAGAAACCGCGCTTGAGGATATTTTCGCCCAAGCCGATCAGGCGATCGCGACTGGGGTAAGCATCCTCTTGCTCAGCGATCGCGGCATTGATGCCGACCATGCTCCGATTCCGGCCCTGTTGGCGGTAGCGGGGCTGCACCACCACCTAATCCGCAACGGCAGTCGAACCAGGGTGGGAATTGCCCTCGAATCGGGCGAACCGCGCGAAGTCCACCATTACGCCACCCTAATTGGCTACGGCTGCTGCGCGATCAATCCTTACCTGGCGTTTGAAACGATTCAGGACATGATTGAGCAGGGCTTGCTGGTGGGTGTAGACTACCTAACCGCCTGCAAGAACTACATCAAAGCGGCGACCAAGGGCGTCGTCAAGGTGGCCTCTAAGATTGGCATCTCCACAATCCAGAGCTATCGCGGCGCGCAGATTTTTGAAGCGATCGGGCTAAATCAGTCAGTGATTGACAAATACTTTACCTGGACGGCTTCTCGGATCTCAGGTGTCGATCTAGAAATGATCGCCCAAGAAGCGATTTTGCGGCACCGCCACGCCTTCCCTGATCGGGAGATGCAGGAGCAAACCCTTGATGTCGGCGGTGAATACCAGTGGCGCAAAGACGGTGAAGCCCACTTGTTCAGCCCCGAAACCATCCATCTGCTGCAAAAGTCAGTGCGGACGGGCAATTACGAGCTGTTCCAGAAGTACGCTGCCCTTGTAAACGAGCAAAATCAGCAGCACTTCACGCTGCGGGGACTGCTGGAATTCAAGCCGCGTCAGTCTATCCCAATTGAAGAAGTGGAGCCGATTGAAGCAATTCTGAAGCGGTTTAAGACTGGGGCGATGAGCTATGGTTCGATTTCCAAAGAAGCCCACGAGTCCTTGGCGATCGCCATGAACCGGATCGGCGGCAAATCCAACACGGGCGAGGGCGGCGAAGACCCTGATCGCTACACCTGGACGAACGATCGCGGCGACTCTAAAAACAGCGCGATTAAGCAGGTAGCTTCTGGGCGGTTTGGCGTGACTAGCCTTTACTTATCGCAAGCGCGGGAACTCCAAATCAAAATGGCCCAAGGGGCCAAACCCGGTGAAGGCGGACAGTTACCGGGCAAAAAAGTCTATCCCTGGATTGCCAAGGTGCGCCACTCCACGCCGGGGGTGGGACTGATTTCGCCGCCGCCCCACCACGATATTTACTCGATTGAAGACCTGGCCGAGTTAATCCACGACCTCAAAAACGGCAATCGGGAGGCCCGGATCAGCGTCAAGTTGGTGTCCGAGGTGGGCGTGGGCACGATCGCGGCGGGAGTCTCAAAAGCCCACGCCGATGTGGTGCTGATCTCTGGCTACGACGGCGGCACCGGCGCATCGCCTCAGACTTCAATCAAACACGCCGGTCTGCCCTGGGAACTGGGATTAGCCGAAACCCACCAGACCCTGGTGCTGAATAACCTGCGATCGCGGATTGTGGTCGAAACCGATGGGCAGATGAAAACTGGGCGCGATGTCGTGATTGCGGCCCTGCTGGGGGCCGAGGAGTTTGGCTTTGCTACGGCTCCTTTAGTCACCTTGGGCTGCATTATGATGCGGGTTTGTCACCTCAACACCTGCCCAGCCGGGATTGCCACCCAAGACCCGCAGCTACGCCAGGCGTTCACGGGCGACCCAGAACACACAGTCAACTTCATGACCTTCATTGCCCAGGAAGTACGGGAACTGATGGCCCAACTTGGCTTCCGCAGCCTGAACGAAATGGTCGGGCGCACCGATGTTTTGGAACCCAAACAGGCGATCGATCATTGGAAGGCCAAGGGGCTGGATTTCTCCAACATTCTCTACCAGCCGCAAGTAGCAGCAGATGTCGGGCGCTACTGCCAAATTCCCCAAGATCACGGTCTGGAAAAATCCCTCGATATGACGGTGCTGCTGGATCTGTGCCAACCAGCGATCGAGCAAGGTCAGCCCGTCAAAGCCACCCTGCCGATCAAGAACACCAATCGCACCGTTGGCACCATTCTCGGCAACGAAATCACCAAGCGGCACTGGCAGGGTTTACCAGAAGATACCGTTCATCTGCATTTTCAGGGCAGTGCTGGGCAAAGCTTTGGGGCTTTCGTACCCAAAGGAGTGACGCTAGAACTCGAAGGCGACGCGAATGACTACTTGGGTAAAGGACTGAGCGGCGGCAAGATCATCCTCTATCCGCCAGCCGAGTCTACCTTTGTCGCAGCAGAAAATATCATTGTCGGCAACGTTGCCCTCTATGGTGCTACCGCGGGTGAGGTTTACATCTCTGGGATGGCAGGCGAGCGCTTTGGAGTCCGTAACTCTGGGGTAAACGCAGTCGTAGAAGCGGTGGGCGACCACGGCTGCGAATACATGACCGGCGGCAAAGTGGTGGTACTCGGCTTGACTGGGCGCAACTTTGCGGCGGGCATGAGCGGCGGTGTCGCCTACATCCTGGACGAAGCAGGCGACTTTGCGACTCGCTGCAACCAGCAGATGGTCGGTCTAGAAACTCTGGTTGACCCAGAGGAAATCAATGACCTTTACCAACTGATCCAAAGCCATGCCGACTACACTGGCAGCCAGAAAGCCACAAAAGTCTTGACTAACTGGGCCGAGATGGTAGCAAAGTTCGTCAAGGTAATGCCGAAGGACTACAAGCGAGTCCTGGACTCGCTCAAGCAGGCGCTAGAAGCTGGCTTAAGCGGTGATGATGCCCTGACGGCGGCCTTTGAGCAAAACGCCCGTGATGTGGCCCGAATTGGCGGCAGCTAGGTCGTGTTGCTTTGACAACTCAATGGTTAATCATCCAGGGTCGCCCCTGCGGACTTTTCAGCTTTGGCGGTTCTGGTTCGCGATGACCTCCGGTCGGTCGTAGACCATCGCGCTTCACCAATTCGGGTTCGGGATTGGCGGTTTTGCTCAGCCGCAGAGAGCCAGAAAGCAGGATTGGGGGTGAAAAAATTCGCCTCGCTGCTGTTTGGCAGGTTGGGCAATCGGCAGGACTGCTCGACTCGGCCATGGTGCGCCACAGGTCAAAGATTCCGCAATCGTTGCACTTAAATTCGTAAAGCGGCATTTGATATTGTTCTCCTGATGGTTAACGTCAGTTCGAGGGAAGTAACTCACTTCGATGGCAAATTCGGGCTGCCCCCTAAATCCCCCAATTCTGGGGGACTTCGGAAGTTACTCCCCCCAAATTTAGGGGGCGAAGCGCCAAACAACAAAGCAAAGAAAGTTGTCAAGCTAACGTTCTGATTGGATCTAATGCCTGTCAGATGGTGCAAATCAAAATTGATCATTTGCTAGACGGGCAGAATGTCTTTGTCGAAAATTTCGGTTGGAATTGCTAGCGTTGCACAGGCATTCGGAATATCGACAATTCCGCTGATCCGACCTTCCACTGGCGCACAACTGAGCAAAAGATAAGCCTGCTCGCCGGTGTAACCAAACTTTTTCAGATACTCGATCGCATTTATACAGGCCCGTCGATAGGCAATATGCACATCCATATAGTATTGTTTGCCGGTGAACTCATCCACCGAAATGCCTTCAAACACCAGATATTCCGAGTAGCGAGGCTCGACTGGGCCGGGCTTGAAGATCGGGTTAATCATGCTGTACTTGTCCATGCCACCTTTGATGATATCGACGTGAAGGTCGATAAAACCTGACATTTCGATCGCCCCACAGAACGAGATTTCACCATCTCCCTGGGAGAAGTGAATATCCCCCATCGACAGCTTGCCGCCCTCGACATAGACGGGGAAATAGATGCGAGTGCCTCTAGAGAGGTTTTTAATGTCGCAGTTACCCCCATGCTCACGAGGCGGCACAGTCCGAGCTGCCTCGGCGGCAACCCGCTCATAGTCCGACTTGGGCAAGGTTCCCAGCATGGCATTTTGGGGATTAGGCAAGGCAGCCAAAACCGGGGTATCCCCTGACAATCCAGCCCCGTAGGTGCGGAGGTCAGGAGCCGTTTGCACCAGTTCCAACTCGCGTTTGTTCCACTTGGCCAGCAGTTCATGGGAAGGGGCACAGCCAATCAGTCCCGGATGGGTAATTCCGGCAAACCGAACGCCTGGAATGTGTCGAGAGCTGGTGTAAATTCCCTGGAAATCCCAAATTGCTTTGGCAGGCTCAGGGAAATGGTCGGTCAGGAAGCCACCCCCATTCTTCTTGTCAAAAATTCCGGTGAACCCCCATTCATCCCCTTGCAGCGCTCCAATATCCACCAGATCGACGACTAAGATATCGCCAGGTTCAGCCCCATTCACCCAAATTGGGCCGCTGAGGACGTGTACCACGGTCAAATCGACATCGCGAATATCATCGGGGCTGTCATTATCCTTGATTTGCCCGTCTGTCCAATCCTTGCACTCGATCCGAAACACATCGCCCGGATTAACGGAGACAACGGCTGGAATGTCTGGGTGCCAGCGGTTATGCCCTGGTAGCTCTTGCTGATCGATCGGCTTTGTCAGGTCTACTTTGAACAATGTTTTTGGCATCGGTTTTCTCCAATCTTGTTGAGTTCAATCGGGCGATCGCGGAAGCTTCAATTGTGGCAATCTTCAGGACGAGAGGCCGCTGAAGCTGGGAACTGTCAGTAAAAGATAACCGGGCAGCCAACCGGTGAAGACGGCTTGCACAATGCAAGTCCAGCCCGCCAACTTTGAGATTGGCTTTTTCAGAACTAGAAGAATAAAAAACAATAACCACAGCACTCCCCAGGCGGCCCAGCAAAACCCGAGCCAGGTCGGCCAGAGTTGCCCATTCGCATTCAAAAACAGGCGAATTGTGACCGGAATCGCAGTAATCGCCACAAACAGCGAAAACCAGCCCAATCCCCGCCCATCTGCCCCGTTGTAACGATTCACCGCCACCCAAAAGTAAGTGAACGTGAACAGAAAAATATAAGCAGTTACCTCGAAGGGCAGGAGGTCATTCGGGGCAGCGCGGGTCGGCAAGGAAATACAGACAAATAGACCCACACCCCCGGCGAAGAAGTCCATCAGCGCCACTTCTTTGTCTGCGATATGACCGAGCAGCCAGATCCCGTTAATTAACAAGACTGCTCCCACATAAAATAGGAAAAGTCCCTGATAGCCAGTGATTGTCATGCGTGCCTCCTAGGTTGATGAGAGAGGAGCAGTGCTAGCAAAATATTCAGGATTTTTAATGAAGCTTCAGGGCTAAATAATTAACCGCTTAACTATAAATAGTGGAATTATTTTTTCGAGAATGTCTCGCGAAGCACACTTTTGCTAAGCCAAACCATCAAAATGTTTTGTATCGGAATGTTATGTGTCGGAGTGGCAGTCGATAGGGGTGCAACCGATGGTGGCTCATTCGATCTTGACCATTATCAAGGAGCGGCGCGATTACAACGCCTGGGTGGCAACCGAAACCCTGGAAGACTATTCGCTGCGGTTCGCACCCCGCTCGTTTCGGAAGTGGTCAGAGTGGTTGGTGGCCAATACGGCGATCGGCGGACTGTCGTTTTTAGCCCTAGAAGCGATCGGCGGCTCGATCGCAATCAGCTACGGCTTTGCTAATTCTTTTTGGGCGATCGTTGTGGTCGGGCTGATTATTTTTCTGACTGGGCTGCCGATCACCTACTACGCCGCCAAGTACAACGTCGATATGGATTTGCTGACGCGGGGAGCCGGATTTGGCTACATTGGCTCCACGATTACTTCCCTGATCTATGCCTCGTTTACGTTTATTTTCTTTGCCCTGGAATCGGCAATTATGGCCCAGGCGCTGGAGCTTTATTTTCGCCTGCCGCTGCCGCTGGGCTATGTCGTTTGCTCCCTGGTAATTATTCCGCTCGTCTTTTTTGGCGTGACGCTGATTAACCAGCTCCAGCTCTGGACTCAGCCGATCTGGCTGGTGCTGATGGTGCTACCCTATCTGTGTGTTGTCTATAAAGAACCGCAGGCCTTCGCCAACTGGCTGCATTTTGCGGGTCAATCGACCAGTGGAGCCGGGTTTGACCCGCTGCTGTTTGGGGCGGCTGCGACAATTTCTTTCTCGCTGATTGCCCAAATCGGTGAGCAGGTTGACTACCTGCGCTTTCTGCCCGACCAAGCAGCCAATAATCGAGGCAAATGGTGGTTGGCGATGGTTTTGGCGGGGCCGGGTTGGATTATTTTAGGCTGCGCTAAGCAATTAGGCGGTGCGTTTTTGGCCTCGTTGGCGATTAGTCATGGCGTGAGTCTGGCCAAAGCAAATGAACCGACTCAGATGTACCTGGTTGGGTTTGAGTATGTGTTTTCTCATCCAGAGGTAGTGGTGGCAGCGACAACGCTATTTGTGCTGATTTCCCAGATCAAAATTAATGTCACTAATGCCTATGCTGGCTCTTTGGCCTGGTCTAATTTCTTTTCTCGCCTCACCCATAGCCATCCGGGGCGGGTGGTCTGGCTGGTGTTTAATGTGGCGATCGCCCTCCTCTTAATGGAACTGGGCGTATTTTCCACTCTGCAAGCGGTGCTGGGTCTTTACTCCAACGTGGCGATCGCTTGGATTGGCGCGCTGGTGGCGGATCTGGTGATCAATAAACCCTTGGGACTTAGCCCGTCTTACATTGAGTTCAAGCGGGCTCATCTCTACAACATTAATCCGGTCGGGTTTGGCTCAATGGCGATCGCCTCGCTGGTTTCGATTCTGGCGTTCATTGGTTTATTTGGTGAAGTTCCAAAAGCGTTTGCTTCTTTTATTGCCCTGGCTGTGGCGTTTATTCTGGCCCCAGTGCTGGCGATCGTCACTAAGGGCAAATACTACATCGCTCGCCCAGATACGCACTCGATTCATCTTAGGGGTCAAACTGAATGTCGGATTTGTCAGCAAGACTACGAGCCGCCCGACATGCTGTTTTGCCCAATTTATGATGGCTCAATTTGCTCCCTCTGTTGCAGCCTTGATGCCTGCTGCCACGATGCCTGTAAAATTATTCCGGCTGCCATTCCCACTCACACTTCAAACCAACCGTTGTTTCCTCAACCTATCGCCACCAAAAAGTTCTGGCAGGACAAGCTCTCACCCCAGCTCGGGGGCAGATTGCTCCGCTACCTGCTGGTGTTTGTCTCACTGTCTGGCTTGGCTGGGGCCACCCTCGGTTTTGTTTATTATCGCCAGGTTGTAGCTGCCCCCGATCTGCCGGACAATATTGCCAAACAGCTCACGGCGACTTTACTGGGTGCCTATGGCATTTTCTTAGTGCTGATTGGAATTGGCTCTTGGTGGCTAGTGCTAACTCGAGAAAGCCGTCAACTGGCCCAAGAAGAACTCGATCAGCGCAATCTTCAGCTTCAGCAGGAGGTAAAAGAGCGCCAACTGGCAGAGCTGCAACTGCAAGAGAAAGCCCAGCAGCTAGAGCAAACGTTACTCAATCTCCAACAAGCCGAAAAGCAGTTAATTCAGACTGAAAAAATGGCGGCTCTGGGCGGATTGGTGGCCGGGATTGCCCATGAAGTCAACACGCCAATTGGCATTAGCGTCACGGCCGCTTCTCTGCTGGTTGAAAAAACCGAGGATTTCTGGCAAATCTTCCAAAGTGGCAGCATGAAGAGATCGGACTTGGCCAAGTTTTTGGATCTAGCCCAGCAGAGCAGCCAAATGACGCTGACCAATTTGCAGCGGGCGACGGAGCTGATTCAAAGCTTCAAGCAAGTGGCGGTCGACCAATCGAGCGAATCAAAGCGGCTGTTTAACCTGAGTCAGTATCTGGAAGAAATTTTGCTGCAGCTTAGCCCTAAACTTCAGCCCACCCAGGATCAAATTAAGATTGCGGTTGAGGGCGATCGCACTCTTTCTCTCAACAGCTATCCGGGCGCATTTTCGCAAATTATTACCAACCTGGTGCTTAACTCACTGCTGCACGCCTTTGAGCCTGGGCAATCTGGTACGATTAGCCTCCGATTTAAACAAATTGCTCACCAGCTCAACCTGGAATATGCCGATGATGGCAATGGAATTGCGCCAGCGCATCTGAGCAAAATTTTTGAACCCTTTTTTACCACTAAGCGCGGGCAGGGCGGCAGCGGCTTGGGGTTGCACATTGTCTATAACCTGGTGACGCAAAAGCTGGGGGGCACCATCTGCTGCGAGAGTCAGCTCGGCCAGGGGACTAAATTTATCATCCAGTGGTCGATGACCGGAGTGGATCAGTGAGCATAATGTTTTAATACACCTGTTTAGATCGAGCAATGTGTACACTTTCTGCTCAAGATGACGAGATTTGCTTCGCTGAAGAAACAGAGCAAATTCAGACCGAAACCAGTTGGAAAATTCTGATTGTGGATGACGAGGTGGAAGTCCACAATGTCACCCGATTGGCGCTTAGAGACTTCACGTTTGCTGGCAAATCTCTCTCATTTATGAGCGCTTACTCCGCTCAAGAAGCCACTCAACTGATCCAAGCCCACCCAGATATTGCGATCGTTTTTCTAGATGTGGTGATGGAAAACGAAAGCGCTGGCTTATATTTGGTTAAATTCATTCGAGAAGATCTAAACAATCATTTGGTCAGAATCATTCTCCGCACCGGGCAACCAGGGCAAGCTCCCGAAAATGTGGTGGCAGTCAATTACGGAATTGACGATTACAAAACTAAAACTGAACTGACGGCGCAAAAATTATTTATTACCGTAGTGACGGCGCTCAGAGCTTTTTCAACCTTAATTACCCTCTTAGACAGCAGCCGCGAGCTAGAGGCGAAAATTATTCAGCACAAGCAGGCAGAAATTGCCCTGCGGGTGAGTGAAATGAGCGCGATCGCCAAGGCAAACCAGCTCGAACAATCACTGCAAGCCCTGCGGCAGAGCCAACTGCAATTTGGGCAGCCAGCCGAATTCTTGAATCAGCGAGTTGCAGAAGCAACCCAAGAAGTGCTGAATCTGCCAGAGCCAACTGATGCCTTTCAAACCATGTCGGTGATGACCCGGATTGCTCGGATGCTGCTGCGGATTACCGATGAGTATTCTGCCAAACTGGGGATTTCTCAAACCAAACTTGCCGTCCTGCTTTACCTGAACACTGAGTCTGAGCTGTTTGCCAGTCCTTCTGCCCTAGCTCTGCACTGTGGGGTTTCCCGCGCCGCCATGACGGGCTTACTGGATGCCCTAGAGCAAGAAGGCTACGTGGAACGAGACAATCATCCTTTTGATCGCCGCGCTCTCATGATCAAACTCACCCTGAAAGGTCAGCAGTTTTTGAGTTTAATTGCTCCCCAAGACCAGTACCCCCTGTCGGAGCTGATTGGTGGACTGAGTCACCTAGAACAGCAGAAACTGAATCAAATGATCACGAAGCTCTTTAAGCTGTTTGAGAAGAAAAAGGCAGAAGATTAAAGCTAAAGGAAGAGGCTCGCTCGTGCCGTATTGAATTATCCCAATACAAAGGCTAGAGTCGCGATCGCCCCTGCTCAACCGCACTCCACAGGCGGGTGTAACCTGCCTGCACGGAGGGATCTAACTGGTCTACAACATCCGCAGGTAAGTTTAAGGTCCGAATTAGCTCTTGGACATCTGCCAAATCCTTGAGGCGATCGGCTGCGGATAGCCCAGAAGCTAGCTTCAGTTCAATCAATGAGAATAACTGAATCACCCGAATTCCGTCCCGCTCGATCGCTACCACGGCTGGATCAGGAAACCTGACAGGCTTCGGTTTGCCATCCCCTGGAAATTCACCTGTGGTCAAAATTTCGATCACCACGCCCGTTGTACTATCGCGGAACATCCGCGTTGCCCCCGGAAATGCAGGCACAACCCCCCGCCCTACTAACGCGGTGCGAAATGCCTCTAGCCCCTCTGGTTTCAGCAGCACATCCACATCTTGAGTTGCCCGCAAATAGCCATGCACAACAAGGGCCATCCCCCCAATCACAGCGTAATCAATCCCCGCTCTCGACAGACTTTGGGCTAAATTTTGCAGGGTTTGATAGACTTTTCCTTGCTGCATAAAAAACTGATCGAGTTCTAGGATTCCTTGCATCTCTCCAGGCAACTCCTTTAGTAGGCTAACTTGTCCCTTCAATCATCACGTAGCAAAATTCCAAGCGGTTGCTTAAATACTTTTGCAAATTGCCCTATGGGCAAGCATGCATCTGCCATCGCTGTCACTTATCTTACCCCCGTATTTGAGATAGAAGGCAGAAGATTAAGGGCAGAAGGGGGCTTTCCAGGATTCAGGCCAGCGGTCTATTACAAACTTAGGGCTAGCGAAAATACTGGAGAACCCCTGACCCGATCGCCTGGGCCATCCGGGTGCGATAGTTAGGGCTAGATAAGTTTTTGGCATCGACGCGCCCCGTCACATAGCCTGTTTCAATCAGCACGGCAGGCATCGATGTTTTTCGCAACACGTAAAATCTGGCTCGTCTGACACCGCGATCAGAAACGCTGATCGAGCGCAAAATCGTGTTGTGAATAATCCGAGCCAAGTTGTACCCATCGTTGTAGTAGTAGGTTTCTAGCCCATTTACCCCTGGCTGGCCAAGGCTGAGCGCATTCGCATGAATCGAGACAAAAATCCGGGCTTTCGCCCGCTCGGCGATCGCCACTCGCGGCGCTAAATCTAGCTCTAGGTCTTCATTGCGGGTCAGGACGGCTTGCAGTCCATTTTTAGCCAAAAACTGAGCCAGCTTGCGGGAAATATCGAGGACAACCGCTTTCTCCCTCAGTCCACCTCGCCCGACCGCGCCGGGGTCTGCTCCACCGTGTCCCGGATCAATCGCAATCACGACTCTGCCCTTGGGATAGGAGGAAGGATTAGGCACAGTGATCGGCACTCCGTCCGTTGGTGAAGTGGCAACTTTGGCATCGGGAACAGCGATCGCGATCGGATCGGTTTGCGGGGCGGCACTAGGATCCAGGGCCAGCAGTTTAGGAAGTTGAATAAACCAGCGATTAGGAGCTAGACCCCTAACCATCACATCCTGGGAGCGTAGCGTATACCGATGACCCAGCTCGACCACCAGCCGCACGGTGCGGGGGGTAAACTGTCCCACCCGCGCTTCTTTGACAAACCGACCAATCTTCTTCTCGGCTGGGGGGCGACGCAAATTAATTCCCGGCAGATCAACTACTAGGCGGGTTGGGTTAGCAACCAGTTGGACTGTCGGCTTCACGTCAATATCAGTCACGATTTCTAACCGACTGAGGCGAGCATTAAAGCGCCAGTAGTCAAGACTAGCTGCTGTGGCAGCGTTTGCGCCCATGCCCATCAAAATAGGCAACAGCCACGCCGCTGCCTTGAGGCTAAAATTTTTCACACGCCAACACCTTCATCTCACCAACCACATCCATCATTAACCCTCAGACTAGGTAAACTATGCAGCAGTTCCTACCCGCCGCCATCACCATTAGCCCTAGTGTTCTGCCCGATCTTGTTCTGAGTGTGATTGATCGCTGGACAACTTACTTCACTTTTCGATGGGTAAATTTTGTAGCAGGAACGGCAGTAACGTTTGTGATTTTATGTGTGCTCTGCTTCCTGTTTAAGGGAATTGATCGGGCAGTGATTTATAAATGGCAGCAGCGCCACAAGATGTGGCCCTAAAGTCTAAAGTTAAAGATGGGGGTAGGCAGCGATTGTTGAGGGTGTGGGCCGGAACTACACCTAACTAATTTTTGAACTACCAAGACTCAAAAGAGTGATTTAAGCCTGCGAGGTTATTTTTGGATGTCTAGCCTGCCGATTGTTAGTACAAATGTTTTATTGCAGCGATATGCGGCGGGCGATCGCGATTTCAAGCGAGCCAATTTAAGCGGGGGAACGTTAACCGGAGTTTGCTTAGGTGGGATCGACCTCCAGGAAGCTGAGTTGTCTGGTCTTAATCTTCAAGGTGCTTATTTGCGGATTGTTAACTTTCGAGCCGCTAACTTAACCCAAGCCAACCTTCGCAATGCCGATTTGCAGCGGGCCAAGTTCCACGCTGCAAATTTGGAAGCGGCTGACTTGAGTGCCGCCGACTTGCAGGAAACTTACCTAACGGGTGCAGCTCTAGGGCGAGCCTGTTTAGAGGACGCCAGTGCAGCCGGAGCTGACTTTCGCCAGGCTGACCTACGAGCCGCTAACTTAACCGGCGCCGATCTGCGAGAAGCCGACTTAGAATCAGCCAACTTAACTGGAGCTAATTTGACAGGGGCATGTCTAGAAACAGCGTGCTTAAAATCAGCCAATTTACAGAATGCCAATTTGCAAAATGCCAACTTAGTTGAGGCAGATTTAGGCGGGGCCAACCTCAGCGGTGCTCGGCTAACTGGCGCTGATTTGCAAGGAGCTTACTACGATCAAAACTCCTCGTTCCCAATAGGTTTTGACCCTGATCAAGCTGGCATGAAGCGAGTTGAGATATCCAGCAATTAATCGCCAGTCACGTCGCTAAGGGAAATTCGCTCCTGCTGAAATAGGGCAACCACAGTCCCCTGAAGCTAGTTGCTCTGGTTAAAGGTTTCAGTTTGGTTGAGGCTGTCAGGTAGGTTGAAGGTAAGTAGCTAAGCAGAATTAAACTTAAGACGCTCTAGAGTATACCCTCCTTGTTCACTCCGAGATGACATGCCATCCATCACCGCAATCGCTAAGTCATATTCATTATCGAACATCCGTCCGGCAATTTCGTGAGTTTTGAGCTGAAGCCATTCCGTTTCAATGTCATTCATCTCGGAGCAATATTTGGGGAGCATGTGACCTTGCCCCGAAAAAGTGGACAATTCCCAAGAGTCGTCAACTCAGGAGAAAGTTCACATGACACAAAAACCCCGCAGGCTATTTACAGACGAGCAGAAAGCGGAGGCCGTCCGCATCGTCAAT